>DASVWP010000033.1:0-6259 GCA_036393155.1 Solirubrobacterales bacterium
ACCACCGGCGAGGGCGGGATGATCGCCCTGGCCGACCCGGCGGCGAAGGAGCGCATCGACTCGGAGCGCAACCAGGGCCGCGCGCCGGACATGGGCTGGCTCGACCACGACCGGCTCGGCTTCAACTACCGGCTCTCCGACCTGCAGGCCGCGCTCGGCCTCGCCCAGGTCGAGAAGCTCGACTCGCTGCTCGAGCGCAGGCGGGCGGTGGCGGGTATGTACGCGGAGCGGCTGGCTGCTGTCGAGGGGCTCGTCGTCCCGCCCGCGGCGCGAGGCGAGGAGCGGCGCAGCTGGTTCGTCTACGTCGTCCGCCTCCCGGACGGCGTCGACCGCGACGCCACGGTCGCCCGGCTCGCCGAGCGCGGGGTCGCCAGCAAGGCCTATCTGCCGTGCGTCCACCTCTTCCCGCACCTGCGCGAGCTCGGCTACCGCGAGGGCCAGTTCCCGGTCGCCGAAGCCGCCTCCGCCCGCTCCCTGGCGCTGCCCTTCTTTCCACAGATGACGGAGGCGCAGGTCGAGCGAGTCTGTGAGGCGCTGACCGCGGCAATACGATCCGCCTGATGACCGACCGCGACGACGCGCCCGACAACGTCCTGCCCTTCCGGCCCGCCCGCGAGGCGTCGGAGTCCTCCCGCTTCCGCAAGGAGCCGGACCCGCGCTTCTGGGCGCTCAACCGCTCGATCGAGTTCGACTGGCGACTGGCGCCCTACGACATCGACCAGTCCCAGGCGCACGCCCGCGGCCTCTGCGAGATCGGCGTCCTCGATGCCGATGAGCTGAAGCGGATCGACGCGGGCCTGGAGCGGGTGCGCGAGCGGATCACCGCGCCGCACTTCCACTTCGACGAGGCCGACGAGGACGTTCACATGGCGATCGAGCGGCTGCTCGGCGAGGAGATCGGGCCGCTTGCGGGCAAACTGCACACGGGGCGCTCGCGCAACGACCAGGTGGCGACCGACGTGGCGATGCTCGTCCAGGCCCACTCGCTGCGGGCGATCGAGCTCTGCGGGGGGACGATGGCGCGCCTGCTGGAGCTGGCCGAATCCCACCGCGACTGGCCGATGCCCGGCTACACCCACCTGCAGCGCGCCCAGCCGGTCTACCTCGGCCACCACCTGCTGGCCTATTTCTGGATGCTGGCCCGCGACGTCCTTCGCTTCCAGTTCGCGCTCGACAGCGCTGGCGTGATGCCGCTCGGCTCCGGCGCCCTGGCGGGGGTCAACTGGGAGATCGACCGCGAGGAGGTCGCCGCCGACCTCGGCTTCCAGCACGTCTCCCACAACTCGATCGACGGCGCCTCCAACCGCGACTTCGTCCTCGACTACCTGGCGGCAGCCTCGACCTGCGCGATGCACCTCTCGCGGCTGGGCTCGGAAATCGTCATCTGGTCGAGCAGCGAGTTCGGCTTCTGCGAGCTCGACGAGTCCTTCTCGTCGGGCTCCTCGATCATGCCGCAGAAGAAGAACCCCGACTCCGCCGAGCTGCTGCGGGCGAAGAGCCCGCGGGTCGGCTCGAGCTTCGCCACCCTGCTCGGGGTCCTGCACGCGCTGCCGCTGACCTACGGCAAGGACATGCAGGAGGACAAGGAGCCGCTGTTCGACGCGATCGACACGGTCGAGCTCTGCCTCGAAGTGGCCACCGGAATGCTCGAGGGGGTCGAGTTCGACCGCGAGCGGATGGAGGCCGCCTCCGGCGACGAGATGCTGGCGGCGACCGAGGTCGCCGATCTGTTGGTCCGCCGGGGGGTGCCGTTCCGCGAGGCGCACGGGATCGTCGGTGGCCTGGTCCGCGACGCGGTCGAGCGCGGCAAGTCGCTCTCCGAGCTCAGCCCCGAGGAGTTGCGCGAGCGCAGCGAGCACCTCGACGACTCCTACTACGAGGTGCTGCAGCGCAGCAGCTGGCTGGAGTCCAAGCGGATCGCCGGCGGCACCGGCTCGGCGCCGCTCGCCGAGCAGATCGAGGCGGCGCGCGACGCCCTCGGCGCGGTGCAGG
Organism: Solirubrobacterales bacterium; assembly: GCA_036393155.1. Lineage (GTDB taxonomy): Bacteria > Actinomycetota > Thermoleophilia > Solirubrobacterales > 70-9 > VAYN01. The sequence goes on from DASVWP010000033.1 coordinate 1,993, forward strand.
CACGGGTCAGCGAGGAGCGTGGCTGACCCTCGGGCCGTGGAGGCGGAGAGCCGGGCCCAGCGGCTCGGAGAGCCGCTGGGGGCTGATTTCTTCGACCGCTCGGTCCACGACGTCGCGCGCGAGCTGGTCGGCTGCCGCCTGTTCTTCGACGGGGTGGGCGGCACGATCGTCGAGACCGAGAGCTACGAGCGCGACGACCCGGCCTGCCATGCCTACGTCGGCCTGACCGAGCGCACGCGGACCCTGTTCGGACCGCCGGGCCGCGCCTACGTCTACCTCTCCTACGGGATTCACAGCCTGCTCAACGCGGTCGCCGAACCCGAGGGCCAGGCGGCGGCCGTGCTGATCCGCGCCCTGGAGCCGACCGCCGGCCTGGAGCGCATGCGGGCACGGCGCGGCGTGCGCTCCGACGCCGAGCTGTGCTCGGGCCCCGGCAAGCTCACCGAGGCCCTGGGGATCGGCCTGGACCGCAACGGCGCCGATCTCAGCCGCGACCCGTTCCTGTTCCTGCCCCCGGAGGCGGAGCCGCCGAAGGTCGTGGTCGGCCCCCGCGTGGGGATCACCAAAGCGATCGAGCGCCCCTGGCGCTTCTGCGCCGCCGGCAGCCGCTTCGTCTCGCGACCGCGCCCGCGCCCGTCCTAGGCGCGCTCAGCCCGCGGTGACGCCACCGCCACCACCGCCGCCTTCGGGGGCGACTTCTTCAGGCGCGGCTTCCGGCGTGGCTTCGGGCGTTTCGGTTTCCGGCGCTTCTTCTTCGGGCGCCGGCGAGACTTCTTCGGCTTCCGGTTCGGCTTCGGTTTCCGGCGCCGGTTCGTATTCGCCTTCTTCGCTCGCTTCGGGCGCCACGTAGGTTTCGCTTTCCCCGGATTCGAACTTTTCGCCGCTTTCCTTCGCCGCCTTGCGGGCTTCCTTTTCGGCTTCCTGTTCTTTGCGGATTTCCTGCCAGGCGGACATCACGCGAGCCCAGATCAGGGCCGGGAAGGTCCCGCCCATCACCGGGCCGCCGTTGTAGAGCGTGGTCATCGGGGTCGTCGTGTCGGGATAGCCGACCCAGACGCAGGCGGTCGTTTCGCTGTCGATGCCGCCGCAGAACCAGGCGTCGGCCTCTTCGGTCGTCGTCCCGGTCTTGCCCCACTCGCCTTCGGCCCCGATCTGGGCGTGGGTGCCGGTGCCGGTGGAGACCACGGTTTCGAGGATCGACTTCGCCTCTTCGATGTTGCCCTGGTCGAAGACCTGTTCCTTGATGACCTGGTTTTCGCCGCCCTTGATCGTGTGGCCCTGCTTGTCGGTGACCTTGGTGAAGGCGACCGGGCTGTCCCCTGGCCGCGGCGCGAGGGTGCCGCTGACGCGAGCGCCGTTGTTGCCGATGGTCGAGTAGGCATAGGCCCAGCCGAGCGGCGAGACGCCTTCCTTGAGGCCGCCGAGCACCATCGCCGGGTTGGTCGAGATCGGGTCGGCGTAGCCCGCCTTGTGGACGGTGGAGGCGATCGAGTGCGTGCGGTCGTGGACGTTCTTGCCCTTCAGGCCCTCGAGGCCCAGCTGGGCGTAGATCGAGTTGTCCGAATAGGTCGTCGCGCAGATGATCGAGCAGGAGCCCAGATAGGAGTTTTCGTCGTTGTGGACGACGAAGGTTTCGCCTCCGTGCTTGCCGAAATGGAATTCCTGCGGGGCCGATTCGTAGACGGTTTCCGGCGAGATCCCCTCTTCCAGGGCGGTGATCAGGGTGAAGGGCTTGATCGAGGAGCCGGGCTGGCGCCGGCCCTGGGTCGCCAGGTTGAAGGGCTTGGTTTCGAAGTTCGGGCCGCCGACCATCGCCTTGATCGCCGCGTCCTTGTTTTCGATCACCACCACCGAGGCGGTCGCCGGCAGGTAGCCCATGTAGGAGCTGACCGCTTCTTCGGCCGCTTCCTGCAGCTTCAGGTCGAGCGTCGAGTGGACCTTGAGGCCGCCGAAGAAGGCCTTCGAGGCGCCGTAGCGTTCGAGCAGCTGCTGCCGCAGGTAGGCGGTGAAGTAGGGGGCCTTGGTGTCGAGCTTGGGCGGCTGGATGTCGGCCGGCGAGGGCAGCGCCTGCTTCAGGCCTTCTTCCTCCTGTTCCTTGGAGATGTAGCCCTGTTCGTACATCTTTTCCAGCACCAGGTTGCGGCGGCCGAGGCAGTTTTCGGGGTAGACCTTTGGGTCGAAGGCGGAGGGCGAGGCGATGATCCCGGCGATCGTCGCCGCCTCCCAGGGCTCCAGCACCGAGGCGCAGGACTCTTCGGGGGTCCCGCAGCCCGGGTGGGCTTTGCCGAAGTAGGTGCGGGCGGCGGCCTCGATCCCGTAGGCCCCCTCGCCGAAGTAGATCGTGTTCAGGTACTCGGTGAGGATTTTTTCCTTGCTCCAGTGCTTCTCCAGTCGGTAGGCGAGCGCCGCCTCGCGGAACTTCTCGAGGATCGTCCGGCTGCCTTCGGCTTCCAGCGCGTTCTTGACGAACTGCTCGGTGATCGTCGAGGCGCCCTGCTGGGCGCTCTGGCTGAGGATGTCGCTGACCAGGGCGCGCGCGATGCCCCTGAAGTCGACGCCGTTGTGTTCGTAGAAGCGCGCGTCCTCGATCGAGACCACCGCGTTCTTGATGTTGGGGGAGATCTGGCTCGAGTTGAGGAGGATTTTGTTCTGGTCGCTGGTCAGCGTCCCCAGCGGTTCCCCGTTGTCGCCGTAGATCTCGCTGTTCTTCGAGGCCTTGTACTCGGCGAAGTTGTAGATCGCCGGCAGGTCCTGGGAGATCGCGGCCATCATCCCGAAGATCATCGAGACCACGGCGAGGATCCCGAGACCGAGCAGCACGAAGAGGAACCGCAGCTTCTTCAGCCGTGGCTTCTTCTTGGAGGAAGGAGGCGGTGGCGGGGCGGCCGCGACCGTGCCGCCATCGTCCTGCCGGCGCTTTAGTCCTAGGACGGCCATCAAGTGGAAACGAGAAGGCTCGACGACCACATGGGCCCGCCGAGCGCAGGCGGCAGTCTAGCATTGCCGCCATGCCGGATCTGACGCGCAACGCGGTCGACGTGCTGCCCGAGGGCAGGCTCGCCGCGCAGCTGGAGCAGGGCCGGCCGCTGCGGGTGAAGCTGGGCATCGACCCGACCACCGCCGACATCCACCTCGGCCACACGGTCGTGCTCGGCAAGCTGGCCGAGTTCCAGCAGGCCGGCCACCAGGTGGTCCTGATCATCGGCGACTTCACGGCGCGGGTCGGCGATCCCAGCGGCCGCTCCAGCCAGCGCCCGCTGCCCTCGCCCGAGGAGATCGAGGCCAACGCCGCCACCTACCAGGAGCAGGCCTTCAAGCTGCTCGACCGCGAGCGCACGGAGGTCCGCTACAACAGCGAATGGCTGCGCATGGAGCCGGAGGACCTGTTCGCGCTGATGGCCCGGACCACGGTCGCCCGCCTGCTCGAGCGCGACGACTTCCAGAAGCGGATGGCCGCCGGGCACCCGGTGGCGGCGCTGGAGCTCCTCTACCCGCTGCTGCAGGGCTACGACTCCGTCGCCGTCGAGGCCGACGTCGAGCTGGGGGGGACCGACCAGAAGTTCAACCTGCTCTTCGGCCGCGACATCCAGGTCGCCTACGGCAAGGAGCCGCAGTCGATCCTCACGCTGCCGATCCTGGTCGGCACCGACGGGACGCAGAAGATGAGCAAGTCGCTCGGCAACTACGTCGGCGTCACCGATTCGCCGGAGGAGATGTTCGGGCGCCTGATGAGCATTCCCGACGCGGCGATGGCCGAGTACTACCGCTTGCTGCTCGGCGAGGAGGAGCCCGCCGGGGCCCCGAACGAGGCCAAGCGGGCGCTGGCGCGGCGAATCGTCGACCGCTTCCACGGCGAGGGCGCCGGCGCCGGGGCGGAGGAGCAGTTCAACCGCGTCTTCGTGCGGCGGGGGACGCCGGAGGAGATGCCCGACGTCGACCTCGGCGAGTACCTCGGCAACGGGGGCGGCGCCGTCCACCTGCCGAAGCTGATCGCCGGCGCCTTCGGCCTCAGCAGCAGCGAGGGCCGGCGCCTGCTCCAGCAGGGGGGCGTCAAGCTTGACGGCGATCCGCTGGCCGCCGAGCCCCTCGACCTCGATGCCGCCGCCCTGGACGGTAAAGTCCTCCAGGTCGGGAAGCGGCGCTTCTGCCGGTTGCGCGTGGCCCCCTAGCCAACCGTCCGGCAGAGTGCTATATTCCCTTGTCCTTCTGGGCCCCCCTTGTGGTGCCCCGAGCGTCAAGAGCGGCGAGACCCGCCGCAGAGGCGCAG
>DASVWP010000034.1:0-6010 GCA_036393155.1 Solirubrobacterales bacterium
CGAGGAGCTCGAGGCGGCGCTCCGGCCGGGTGAGCGGCCCTCGGAGGCGGCGATGCGGCTGGCCGACGAGGAGCTCGCCCGCGAGGCGGAGGCCGAGAAGGAGGCGGAGCCCGTCGCCGGCTGACGGGTTCCCCACCACTACCGGTTGGAAGCCGGGCCCTCGGGCCCGGTTTCCCGCTCTTTGCGGACGATTCCGTTGACCGCTGGGTCGGATCGGGGGCGAGGTACGGTACGGTTCCCGTCTCGATTGTTCCGCGCGGGGGGTCCGCGCGGGCTAGGAAAGGTGGGCGATCGAATGAGCTACGGCAGTGCAGGCGACTGACGGGGTGCTCGGCCTGAGACCTCACAACATCCGTCTCCTGGGCGAGAACGGGAACTCGACCTGGTTCTGCGAGTGCGACGACCCGACCTGCCGCGAGCAGATCGAGGTGCGGCACGAGGAGGGGCTCGAGCTGCGCGACCGGTTCCCGCGCGGCTACGTCATCGCCCCCGGCCACGACGTCCCAGGGGAGCGGATCGTGCACCAGACCGACCGGTTCCTGGTCGTCGAGACGCCGCGGCGGCCGGTGAGCACGCTGCGTCCCGAGCTGCCGGATCCGCCGGTGCCGATCTGGGGCCTGCCGGTCGACCGGCGCGGCTACCCGGTGCCCTGGTTCGTGGAATGGGTCGGCGACGACGGCCAGCCCGCCCGGGTCGGCGAGGGCACCCCCGATTTCCGGATCATGCGGGCCGACGCGATCGCGGAGGCGCACCGCTTCCAGCGCTGCTGGATCTGCGGCACCCGCCGCGGCAGCCACCAGACCTTCGTGATCGGCCCCATGTGCGCCGTGAACCGCACCAGCGCCGAGCCGCCGTCGCACACCGAGTGCGCCGAGTGGTCGGTCCGGGCGTGCCCGTTCCTGACCCGGCCGCACATGCACCGCCGCGAGGCCGGCCTGCCAGACGAGGTCGCCGACCCGGCGGGGATCATGCTGCCCCGCAACCCCGGGGTGACGCTGCTCTGGACGACGAAGCGGTACTCGTTGAAGCCCGCCCCGAACGGCGTCCTGTTCGACATCGGCGACCCCGTCCAGGTGTCCTGGTGGGCGGAGGGCCGCGCCGCGACCCGGGACGAGATCGAGGCGTCGATCGACTCGGGCCTGCCGACGCTGCGCGGCTACGCCGAGCAGGACGGCCCGCGCGCCGTCCGCCAGCTCGAGCGCCAGGTCGCGGCCGCCCTCGAACTCCTGCCCGCCGCCTGACATGGGGCTGCGCGACGGACTCTCCCCGGACGATCGGGACCGCTTCGACGAGTGGGCGCGGTTCCAGCGCGAACACAACATCGCGGCGCTCGCCGAGTCGGCGATGGTGATCTCGATCTACCCGGGCGCCGAACACGTCCAGGACATCGAGTACATCCTGCAGACCGGGGCCGCCGTCCTGCTCGACAAGCCCATCCTCGTCCTGATCGCCGACGGGTCGAGCGAGGACGAGCTGCCGCCGAAGCTCAGGATGGTCGCCGACGAGATCCTCTCGATCGACCGCGACGCCGCCGACCTCGGCTCGCCCGAGCTGGGCGACAAGATCGCCGCCTTCGCGAAGCGCTTCGTCAAGGATCCCGCCGGGTGAGCTACCTGGACGAGATCCTCGGCGGCGAGGAGAGGCAGCGCGTCGTCGACCGGGAGCGCCAGGTCGCCGCGGCGATCGCCGGCCTGCTCGACGTCAAGGAGATCGACGGGGCCGCGAACCCGTACCTCGAGCGGTTCCTCGAGATCTCGGGCGGCCGCGGCTGGGGCTACCACCGCTTCGCCGAGTTCGAGGCGAACAGCGCCGAGTGGGTCAATGCGTTCGAGCAGGAGATGGTCGCGGCCCGCGCCCGCGCATCGTTCGTGCGCTGGTTCGCCTGGGCGATCCCCACCGAGGAAGCGCTCGCGCTCGTCCACGCCGGAGGCGAGGTGGTCGAGGTCGGCGCCGGCGGCGGCTACTGGGCCGGCCTGCTCCGCGCCCGCGGCGTCACCGTGCACGCCTACGACCGCGCCCCGCACGAGAACTACCAGGTGGCGCACGGCTGGTCGCCCGTCCAGCGCGCCGGCGTCAGGGCGGCCGGCTGGCACCCAGAAGCGACCCTGCTTCTGTGCTGGCCGCCCTACGACCACCGGATGGCCGAGGTCGCGGTCGAGCGGTACTGGCGCGCCGGCGGCCGCCGCGTCGCCTACGTCGGCGAGATCGGCGGCGGCTGCACCGGCGAGTCGTCCCGGCTCGAGGCCCTCGACCCCGTCGCCGAGGCCGCGATTCCGCAGTGGCCCGGCATCCACGACTACCTCGCCATCTACGAGCTGCCGCCATGTTGAAGTTCGTTGCTCGCAGCGACGAGCTGGGGCGCGTGCTCGCGTTCGTCGGGCTCACCGACGTCAACCTGCAGCGCCTCCAGGCAGGCGACCCGATCAAGTTCCCGGCCGCGCAGATCATCCCGCCGGACGGCCGCGCCTCCACCGACCTCGTCATCTTCCACGCCACCCGTGACTCGGTCATCGAGCTCGCCGAAACGCTCGGCGTCGACCAGGCCCGGATGCTCGACGCGCTAGGAGAAGGATGAGCGCGTTCCCCGATCCGTCTCTCGTCCGGCGCGGGCTCGATCTGCTGCTCGCCGCGTACCCGCACCTCGACGTGCTCTCGATCGAATGGCAGATCGACGGCGGGAGCGAGCTGGCCCCGGGCCGCCGCTGGGCGGGGCCGTGGGTGCTGGTCGAGCTGGGCCAGCCGTCCGACCACATCGACGAGCTGCCGGCGTGGGCGGTCTGGAAGTTCGCGATCTGGCGCACCACCGGCTCCGTCTATTCGGTCGGCGCCGACGGCGCGGTCGGCGACGACCCGATCCTGCAGCTGGCCGAGGCACAGTGATGGTCGTGGACAAGCCCGGCATGGAGATCCCGCTCAGTGCGATCCTGAAAGCGGTCCCGCTCGGCCTCGCCGCCTGGGCCGTGCTCGCCGGTCTCGGCTACCTCGCCTGGAGGCTCGCCGGTGGCTGACACGATCACGGAGCGGATCGTTCTCAGCGATGACGAACGCGCCCGCTTCGTCGCCTATCTGCGCCAGCGGGCCGACCAGGATGGCCGGCTGGCCGAGTTCCTCGCTGACCTGCCTGTGGGCACGAACGGCGCCCACATCAGGACGGACTGCAAGATCAGGCGCGACGTCTACCGGGCGCTGGCCGAGGAGATCGAGCATGGCCGCTGAGTCGTTCACCTGCCCGGAGTGCGGCGCGGTGTCGCATCACCCGCGGGACATCGAGTTCGGCTACTGCGGCCGCTGCCACGAGTTCACCGGCGGCGAGGAGCAGCGGCTCACCTATCTGCGCGCCGCCATGCTGTCCGAGGTGACGCTGCGCGGGCCGGCGGAGAAGGTCGTGCAGGGGATGCTCGCCGAGCTGGCCGACCTCGACGACGACGACCCCGTGCCGGCGTGGCACGACGAGGAGGGGCGCGACCTGCTGCCCGGCTGGGCGGCCGACTGGACGGTCGGCGAGCTCCGCCGCCGGCTCAGGGTGATGCTCGAGGACCTCGCGACCGCGGAGACCGAGTGGGCGAAGATCCAGGGGCGCGAGTGAGCTGGCGGGCGGTGCCGATCGGCCGGGGCGGGATCCCCGGCTACTGGATGAATGAGACCAGCGGGGTGCTGCGCCCGGTCGTGCACCGGTACCTCGCCGGCGTCGAGCTGAGCGAGGAGGACGTCGCGGTCATGCGCACCTATCTGCGGCAGTGGATCACCGCCGGCGCCTGGGAGTCGACCCCTGGCGAACCCGACAGGGTCGAGGAGCTGCGCCGCGCCGTGGACGGGCTCGATTCGCGGGCCGCGATCGCGGGCTGGCTCGAGCGGGCCGCCTTCCTCGGGATCGACCCGCTCTGATGGCCGCCACCGAGAAGGAGGAACGGCGGCTGGGGGCGCTGCGCGCCGCGCTCGAGGAGATCCGCGACAAGAGTTTCGACCCGTGGGCGATCCGGGTCGCGAACGCGGCGCTCGAGCAGGAGAAGAAGCGGCGGTGAGCGCCTTCCGGGAGCGCACCCAGGATCTGCGGGCCCGGCTGATGGAACACGTCCCGGACGGGGACGAGCTGGGCGAGTTCGCGGCCGTGATCTGCAACCGGTGCGGCCGCACCCTGGTCGCCGGGTCGGTTGAGAAGCTCGAGGAGGCGGTCGACGCGATCGGCTGGCAGGTCGGCGACGAGCTCGGCGACGACGACCTCTGCCCGGACTGCCGGCGGTGATCATCGAGGGCGTCGAGGTGGACTGGCCGGTCGCCGCCCACCGGGTGCTGCACGATGGCCGGGTCGCGCTCGTGATCCCGCAGCTCTACAACGCCATGCTCAACGTGTCGACGCCGGCGGGCTGGAAGCTCGGCATCTGGGAGGAGGCGTGGTGATTCCCGGACGTCGGCGCGGCGGTCGTCGCGCTCAGACTCTGGGACGGAGTCGGCGACGTGCCTGACGGCTGGATCCGCCACCGCCCCTCGAACCGGCGCCGCCCCGATGGCGACCCTGCCCGGGAGTACGTCGAGCCGTGAAGGTGACCAGGCTGGAGCGGCGGCTGTTCGCCCGCGCGGCCCGGTCGCGCCGGACGCGCCGGATCGTTGCCGCGCTTGCGTTCGGGCTGTGGCTGGGGGCGGTGGTCGTGAACGCGGCCTCGCTCGCCGCGGGGCGCAGGGATCCGTTCGCGCTCGCGATCCTGATCGTCGGCAGCGTCCTGCTCGGCTGGCATCTCGGCCAGCTGCAGCTGCAGCCGCTCGTCGACGCGCAGACGCAGACGATCGACACGCTGACCCGGATCCCGACCGGGGTGCACATCAGGCCGGACGAGTCGGGGGAGCTGGTCGCCTGGGTGCAGACGCTGGGCGGCGGGATGCACGTCATCCGGATCCCCGGCGAGCTGCGGGGGCGGGAAGAGGTCGCCTCGTTCGTGATGTCGGAGCTCGGCTTCGAGGGAACGGTCTCGTTCGACGAGGGGCCGCCTGACGGGGACGACTAGCCGTGGCGGCCCGGTCGCCGCGGTGGGCGGATCCGGCCCCGGAGGGGGCGTACTACGCAGCTACAGGCCCGCTTCTGTCTGGGGCGGCGGACGCGCTCGCCGACGCGGGTGCCGCCCTGGACGAGGCGGCCCGGGCGCTGCGCCGGGCGGCGGCGGTCAGCGTCGGCACCGCCACCTCGCCGGAGGCGGCCCCCTTGCTGCGCGGCAGCGAGTTGCGGCGGGCGATCGAGGATCTCGCCGCGCGCGTCTCCGACCGGGAGCCCGTCCACTACCGCGACCTGTTCGCGCTCCTGGAACGGGCCGGCTTCCGGGTCGGCGGCCGCGACCCCGTCGCGACGTTCCTCACCCAGCTCTCACGATCGCAGCGGTTCCAGCCGGTCGGCCGCCGCAGCGGCCTCTACCGGGTCGCGCGGTGATCCTGTTCGGCTGGTTCCGCCGGCGCACGCTGCAGCGGCGCTGGGAACGCTGGGTCGTCGAGTCCGAGCAGATATTGGAGTCGTGGCGGGCCGGGTTCCCGGCGGCGCCGCGGCCTTTGCCGCGCGTCGACGAGCCGCAGGCGCGGGCGATCACCGAGACGCTGCTCTGGGCGTTGACCTGCGCCCAGGACGACGTCGCCCGCGGCGGGTGAACCTGCGTGACCTGCCGGACGTGATCGCGGCCGCGGTCGAGCGCGGCTTCGTCGCCCGCCTGCCCCCGACCATCCCCGAGCATGGGCAGCGGCTGCTGGCGGCGCTCGGTGTCCCGGTCATCTTCGAACAGGACGCCCCCATGCCGCCGCTGTTGCGGCAGCGGCGCCGCCGCGGCGGCCGGATCGGGGACGCGATCCTGGAGCTGCTCGCCGACGGGCGCGAGCACACGACCCGCGAGGTGCTGGCGGCGGTGCCGTTCGAGCGCAGCTCGGTGGGGCGGGAGCTGGGGCTGCTCGTCCGGGACGGGCGGATCCGCAGGGTGCGCCGCGGCGTGTATGTGTCAGCGTCCGACCGGCCGGGCACGATTCCGGCGGGGAAAGG
>DASVWP010000035.1:0-2919 GCA_036393155.1 Solirubrobacterales bacterium
GCCCTCGGCAGGAGCCGCGGAGCTTCGAGGACTGCCGCGGCGACGAGGCCGCCGCGGTGATCTCCGAAACGCTCGCTGCTGGCCGTGAGTGGCTGACCCTCGGCGACTGCGAGCGGCTGCTCTCCTGCTACGGGATCGCGATGCCCGAGGCCCGGGTGGTGGCGGGCCGGGTCGAGGCGGCGGCCGCCGCCGAGGAGCTGGGCGGCCCGGTCGCCCTGAAGGCGCAGGGCCCGCAGATCGTCCACAAGACCGAGCTCGGCGCCGTCCGAGTCGGCCTCCAGGGCGGCGAGGAGGTCTCCCAGGCGGCAGCGCGGATGGAGGAATCGCTCGGCGCCGCCGGCGTCGCCCGCGAGTCCTTCCTCGTGCAGCGGATGGTCGCCGGCGGGGCCGAGCTGCTGGTCGGGATCGCCGCCGACCCGGTCTTCGGCCCGGTCCTCGCCTGCGGCGCCGGCGGCACCGCCGCGGAGCTGCTGAAGGACGTCTCGGTCCGCGTCTGCCCGATCGGCCCCGTCGACGCCGCCGAGATGCTCCGCGGCCTGGCGGTCTTCCCCCTGCTGACCGGCTTCCGCGGCGCGGCCCCCGCCGACCTGCAGGCGGTCGAAGAGCTGCTGCTGCGGCTCAGCGCGATGGCCGAGGCCCACCGCGAGATCGTCGAGCTCGACCTCAACCCCGTGCTTGCCGGCCCCGCCGGCGCCCTCGCCGCCGACGCCCGCATCCGCATCACCGCCTCGACCCCACCCCGCTCCTGGCCCAAAACCTGGGCCTGAACCGGGGAGACATCGGATCCGCCCTGCATTTATGCGCCTATGGAGCAAAAAAGCAGGGCGCATCGCGACGCGCGGATCGTCGAGCTCGCCGAGCGACAGCACGGGGTTGTGGCCCGGCGGCAGTTGCTGGCACGCGGATTCAGTCCCGCGGAGGTTCGCGATCGCGTCGATCGGGGACGCCTGTTGCGCATTCATCAAGGCGTCTACGCCGTGGGGCACCGACTGCTCACCCAGCATGGACATTGGATGGCGGCCGTGCTGGCCTGCGGGGAGGGAGCGGTCCTGAGCCACTGGTCGGCGGCGGCGCTGCTCGGCATCGCGCCGCGGCGCTCGATCGCGCCCGAAGTCAGCCGGCCCTCCGCGTTCCGCGGGCGGCCCGGGATCGCCTGCCACCACCAGGCGATCGCGGCGGACGAGTGGGAGGCCGTCGACGGGATCCCGGCGACCTCCCTCTCCCGCACCCTCCTCGACCTCGCCGCGATCGCCGACGAGCGGGAGGTCGAACGGGCCCTGCACGAGGCCGAAGTGCGCCGGCTGACCGACCGCGTCTCGGTGCCGATGCTGTTGAGCCGCTACCCGCGGCGGCGTGGCGTGCCGCTGCTGCGCGGCCTCCTCTCCTCCAAGTGGCCCGCCGGCATCACCCGCAACGACTTCGAGGAGGGCTTCGTCGCCTTCCTCGACCGCCATCGCCTGCCGCGACCGATCCTCAACGGCACCCTGCCGCTGCGCGGAAAGCTCGTCTCGCCCGATTGCATGTGGCCCGAGCGGCGGCTGATCGTCGAGCTGGACAGCCGCGAAATCCACGCCACCGACAAGGTCTTCGAGAGCGACCGCCGGCGCGACCGCAAGCTCCTGCTCGCCGGCTGGCGCTCGATCCGCGTCACCTGGCGCCAGCTCCACCGGGAACCGAGCGAATTGGCGGCGGACCTGAGAGAGGCGCTCGCAGAGCAGAGCCGTCCCCCACACCCACCCGGCAAGTAGGGGTGGGGGACGGCTCTGCGGGGCTGGCGAAGGGGTCGCCGCTCTGACCGATTCGAACGCCGGCGGGCCCTCTTGCGTATCTTTCTGCTGCCTCGGCTCGACTGGGCGAGCCCTCTGAGATGGACCGCAGATCGCCAAACAGCCGCCGCCCGCTGCTCGCTCTCGCAGCGCTGACGCTGCTCGCCGCCCTACTCGCCGGCTGCGGCAGCTCCTCCAGCGGCACGACCGGCGCCAGGATCAACTACGCCGGCCTCGAAGCCGCGCCGCCCAAGGCCGCCCCGCCGCTGAAGCTGAAGAACTACAAGGGCGAACCGGTCAGCCTCGGCGACTACCGGGGCAAGGCCGTCCTGCTGACCTTCATCTACACCCACTGCCCCGACGTCTGCCCGCTGATCGTCAGCCACATGAAAACCGCCCAGGCGCTGCTCGGGCACAAGGCGAAGGACCTGCAGATCGTCGCCGTCTCCACCGACCCGCGGGGCGACACGCCGCACACCGTCGCCGCCTTCCTCAAGGCCCGCGGGATGACCGGCAAGATGCAGTATCTGATCGGCTCCCGGCCCGAACTGGAACACGTCTGGAAGGCCTGGAACATCCTCGCCAAAACCGACAAGGCGAACCCGAACCTGGTCGAGCATTCGGCGGAGATCTACGGGATCGGCGCCGACGGCAAGATCACCACCCTCTACCCGGCGAACTTCAAGCCCCAGGAACTGGTCCACGACGTGCCGCTGCTCGCCCAGAGGTAGGCGTGCGCCGGGTCCTGATTCCCGGTCTCCTCGTCCTCGTGGTAGCCGCGGGGATCGTCTTCGAGGTGCTGAGCGCCGGCAAGGACAAGCAGGTGGCCGAGCCCTCGCCGCCGCTGCCGACCAAGGTCCTTCAGCCGCCCGCCGTCACCCTGGCCGACCTGCGCGGCAAGCCGGCCCTCGTCAACTTCTGGGCCAGCTGGTGCGACCCCTGCCGCGAAGAGGCCGCCAGCGTCGCCGCCTTCGACCGCACGCTGCACGGCAACGCAAACCTGGTCGGCGTCGACTACACCGACCAGAGCGGCCCGGCGCACGCCTTCATCCGCTAGTACGGCTGGACCTTCCCGATCCTCAGCGATCCCGCCGGGGTCGCCGGCGCGCGCTTCGGCTTCAGCGGGTTGCCGACCACGGTCGTGCTCGACGCC
>DASVWP010000036.1:0-22706 GCA_036393155.1 Solirubrobacterales bacterium
CGGCCGGAGGCCGCCGCGTCGCGGAACTTCTTCGTCGCCGCGAGGTCGTGCCCGCCGACGTCGATCGCGTCCTCGGCCGGGTTGTAGGCGAAGCCGACCGGGACGACGTGCGGGGTCCCGTCGCCGCCGACGGTGGCGATCCGGCCCAGCCGCCGCTCGCCGGTCAGGTAGGAGAGCTCGGAATCGGCGAAGGCGCTCATCGCCGCCCCGCCTCCTCCGCGGCCCGGCGCGCGGCGTCGTAGTTCAGCCGCATCAGGGCGATCACGTCCTCGACGTCGCCGTCGCCCTCGATCTGCCGCGCCGCCGGCCCCTCGCGGTCCGGGAAGACCGGGTGGGGCCCGATCCGCCCCTGCGAGCGCAGCTCGCTCCACGTCTCCCCGGGGAAGAAGAAGTGGGCGGCGTGGTCTCCGTGCAGGTGGCCGATCTCGCGCCGCCCGAGCTTGAAGGCGAGCTCGCCGCGCCTGCCGCGGCCGGCCTGCACTCCGGGCCAGGAGGTCACCGCCTCGGTTATCCGTTCGCTGGCGGTCAGCGTCGTGGTCATCGGATGCTCCTCTCGTCGTTCCGGCTCGTCTCGCAGCCAAACTACAAGTTCAAGTGAGCTTGAAGTCAAGCCCGGATCGTGGTTGGATCCCGGGATGGGATCCCCGAGCGAAGAGCTGCTGACGATCGGCGAGACCGCGCGCCGCAGCGGCGTCGCCGCCTCGGCCCTTCGCTTCTACGAGGAGCGCGGCCTGATCGAGTCCGAGCGCGCCGGCTCCGGCCACCGGCGCTTCCCGCGCTCGGTCCTGCGCCGGGTCGCCTTCATCGTCTTCGCCCAGCGGGTCGGGCTGAGCCTCGAGGAGATCGCCGCCGAGCTGGAGAAGCTGCCGCCGAACCGCGCCCCGCGCCGGCGCGACTGGTCGCGGCTCACTTCCACCTGGACCGGGCGCATCGACGAGCGGATCGCCGAGCTGGAGCGCCTGCGCGCCGGGCTCACCGAGTGCATCGGCTGTGGCTGCCTCTCGCTCGACCGCTGCCGGCTGGCCAATCCCGGCGACCGCGCCGCGGGCCTTGGCTCCGGCCCCCGCTACTGGCTCGGCGACCGCCCGCCGCCGAAGCGCTGATCGCTTCTCCCCGCCATGGTGGGGGATAAGGGACGGTCGCTTGCTAGCGTCGAGGCGATGCGGCGGCTGAACATCGCGGCGCCCGAGTTCGAGCACGACCCGGAGGATCCGGAGGGTTTTCGCGCCGGGATGGCGCGGCTCGGCAGGGCGCTCGGGGCGAAGGAGTCGGGAATCAGCGTCTACGACCTGCCGCCCGGCCAGGCCGTCTGTCCCTACCACTACGAGGTCGGCGAGGAGGAGTGGCTGCTGGTCCTCGACGGCCACCCGACCCTGCGCACCCCGGAGGGCTCCGAGCGCCTCGATCCCTGGGACGTCGTCTGCTTCCCCCGCGGGCCCGAGGGCGCGCACGGGATCCGCAACGAGACCGAGGCGCCCGCCCGGGTGCTGATGTTCTCCACCGTCGTCGTCCCCACCGCCACCGTCTACCCCGACAGCGACAAGATCGGGATCTGGACGGGCGACCCGGAGACCGACCTGATGGTCCGCCGCGAGAACGGTGTCGACTACTACGACCGGGAGGCCTGAGCCCGCCCCCGCCGGCAGCCCGGGCGGCTATGCTCGGTTGCCGGATTGGCCCCCGGTCACCGGTGGGTCGATTCTGCGTTCCAGCGCTTCTGGCTGCCGGATCGCGCGGACTGAACGGATCAACGGGGAGGAGCGACAGGTTCTCGCCTGGCTCGGAGCCTCCAGCTACATGAACGCCATCGAGAACACCCAGAACGAGAACGGCGCCGTCGACGAGCGCCGGCGCTGGCTCGCCCTCTACGTCCTCTGCACGGGAATGCTGATGATCGTCCTCGACGCGACGATCGTCAACGTCGCCCTGCCGACGATCCAGGAGAGCCTCGGCTTCTCCCAGAGCGACCTCGCCTGGGTGATCAACGCCTACATGATCCCCTTCGGCGGCCTGCTGCTGCTGGCCGGGCGGATCGGCGACCTGCTCGGGCAGCGCCGGGTCTTCCTGATCGGCCTGACGATCTTCACCACCGCCTCGCTGGTCTGCGCCGCCTCCGAGAGCCAGGCGATGCTGGTCGGCGCCCGCTTCGTGCAGGGCATCGGCGGCGCCATGGCCTCGGCGGTGATCCTGGGAATGATCGTGACCATGTTCCCCGAGCCGAACAACCAGGCGAAAGCGATCGGGGTCTACGGCTTCGTCGCCTCGGCAGGGGGCTCGATCGGCCTGCTGCTCGGCGGCGTGCTGACGCAGACGATCAGCTGGCACTGGATCTTCCTGATCAACCTGCCGATCGGGATCCTCACCGGCTACCTGGCGCTGCGGCTGGTCGACGCGCGGGAGGGGATCGGGATCCGCGAGGGCGCCGACTACCCCGGCGCGGCGCTGATCACCGGCTCGCTGATGCTCGGCGTCTTCACGATCCTGAAGATCGAACGGTGGGGCTGGCTGGACACCCGGACGCTCGTCCTCGGGGCGATCTCGGCGGCGCTGCTCGCCGCCTTCATCCGCCGCCAGGCAACGATCGCCAGGCCGCTGATGCCGCTGCGCCTGTTCCGCTCGCGCAACGTCTCCGGGGCCAACGTGATGCAGGCCTTCCTGGTCGCCGGGATGTTCGGGATGTTCTTCCTCGGCGCCCTGTACCTGCAGCGGGTGCTCGGCTACGACGCGCTGGAGGTCGGCTTCGCCTTCCTGCCCACCACCCTGGTGATGGGGACGCTCTCCCTCGGCTTCTCCGAAAAGCTGATCATGCGCTTCGGCGCCCGCCGGACCCTGATCCCCGGCGTCTGCGCGATCGTCGTCGCGCTGCTGCTGTTTGCCCGCAC
This sequence comes from Solirubrobacterales bacterium, assembly GCA_036393155.1. Lineage (GTDB taxonomy): Bacteria > Actinomycetota > Thermoleophilia > Solirubrobacterales > 70-9 > VAYN01. Next base: position 2,883 of record DASVWP010000036.1, read on the forward strand.
GCAGGTCCACGCCAGCTACGCGCTCGACCTGCTGCCGCCCTTCCTGCTGATCGGGTTCGGGGTCGGGACCGCGTTCCCCGCGCTGACCACGGTGGCGATGTCGGGCGCCACCCCGAGCGACTCGGGGCTCGCCTCCGGCCTCGTCAACACCAGCATGCAGGTCGGCGGGGCGATCGGCCTGGCGGTCCTGGCGACCCTCTCGGCCGAGCGCACCAAGGCCCTGATCGGCAACGGCGCCTCGGAAGCCTCGGCGCTGACCTCCGGCTACCACGTCGCCTACCTGGTCGGGGCCGGCCTGGCGGCGATCGCGGTGGCGATCGCGCTCTTCGTCCTGCGCTCGGCGCCGATGCCGGCGATGGCGGCGCCGGAGGGCGAGGCCGAGGACGGGCCGGGAGACCCCGAGCCGGCCTACTCCGAGGCCGGCTGAGGTCGCCGCTCGGCCTGGCCGGATGGCCAGCCGGGGATTCTGTTTGGTCACCGAACAGCCGCTTGTTCGGGATCTTGAGAGCGCCTCTAAAAAATCTGCGTTTACGAGCCGATCAAGAAGGATGCTGAGACGCCAGGCTCAGGCCCCCCGGACGCCCCCCGCATTGACTCAAGCCCCCGAGGAGCGCGCCCGCATGGGCCGGATCTCCGGCGTGCTCTGGATCGTCGCGGCGCTGTCCGCCGCCACCGCCACCTTCTTGCCCGGTGCCAGGCACGTCGGCACGCCGTGGGTCCTGACGATGAGCGTCGTCGTCCTCCTCTACGGCATCGGCAGCGCCACCGGGGTGATCCCCTGGGAGCGGGCCTCGATGAAAGCGCTGGCGATCGGGATGGCGGTGACGGTCCCCGTGGTCGCCCTCGGCCTCTACCTCAGCGGCGGCTCGCTCAGCTACGTCGAGCCGCTGATGGTCTGCTCGCTGCTCTACGCGGCCTTCTTCTTCCCCGCCCGCTGGGCCTGGCCGCTGGCGATCGAGCTGGTGCTGATGGGCGCCACGCCCCTGATCTTTGACAGCCACGCGGTCGAAAACGCCTACCCCTCGCGGTTCCTCACCCTGGCCGCCGGCTACATGGCGGCGACCTGGGTGATGGTCGGCCTCAAACGCCGGCTGATGGACGCCGAGGCCCATCAGCGGGCGATCGCCCACCGCGACCCGCTGACCGGGGTCGGCAACCGCCGCAGCTTCGACGCGATCCTCCAGGGCGAGCTGGCGGCGCGGACCGGACCCGTGGGCCGCCGCCGCGACGCCGACACCTCGCCCCTCGCCCTCTTGATCATCGACATCGACGACTTCAAGGGCGTCAACGACCACTTCGGCCACCAGGTCGGCGACGCGGTGCTCTGCACAGCCGCCGGCCGCACGCTCTCGATGCTGCGCTCGACCGACACCCTGGCGCGGATCGGGGGCGACGAGTTCGCGGTGATCGCACCCGGCGCCCACGGCGACGGCGCCCGCCGGATGGCGGAGTCGATCCAGGCCGCCATCAGCCTCGGCGATCCGGAGGCCGCGGCGCCGTCTCCCAGCGCCTCGATCGGCTGGGCTGTCTTCCCCGACGACGGCACCGACTTCGAGACCCTGCTGCGCTCCGCCGACGAGCGGATGCTGAGCCTCAAGCGAGGCGGCGAGCCGGCGCTGCGGCGCTGAGCGGGCGATCGTCTAGCGTTGCCGCATGCTGCCCAGCCCGCGGAGCGAGCGGCTGTTCCTCGGCGACGGCGGCCTGGAGACGACGATGATCTTCTCCGAGGGGATCGAGCTGCCGTGCTTCGCCTCCTTCCTGCTGCTGCGCGACGAGGCCGGGATCGCCGCGCTGCGGCGCTACTACGACTCCTACCTGGCGCTGGCCCGCGCCCACGGGCTCGGCTTCACGCTCGACACGCCGACCTGGCGGGCCAGCCGCGACTGGGGCGAGCGGCTCGGCTATCCGCCCGCTGAGCTGGCCGAGGTCAACCGCCGAGCGGTGACCCTGGCGGAGGAGATCCGCGGCGCCGAGGAAGCGCCCGAGTCCCCGATCGCCGTCTGCGGCACGCTCGGGCCGCGCGGGGACGCCTATGCCGCCGAGGCCGAGATGAGCCCCGAGGAGGCGGAGGCCTACCACGCCGAGCAGATCTCGACCTTTGCCGAGGCGGGCGCCGAGATGGTCAGCGCCTACACCCTGCCCTACGCCGCTGAGGCGATCGGGATGGTCCGCGCCGCGGTCGCGGCCGGGATCCCGATCTCGGTCTCCTTCACGGTCGAGACCGACGGCCGCCTGCCCAGCGGCCAGGCGCTCGGCGAGGCGATCGAGGAGGTCGACGCGGAGACCGACGGCGCCACCCGTTACTTCATGGTCAACTGCGCCCACCCGACCCACCTCGCCCAGGCGCTGGGGGACGGCGGGAAGTGGATGGCGCGGATCGGCGGCTTCCGCCCCAACGCCTCGCGCAAGAGCCACGCCGAGCTCGACGAAGCGGCCGACCTCGACCGCGGCGACCCCGAGGAGCTGGGCCGCCTCTACGCCGAGCTGAAGCCGCGGCTGCCGAACCTGCGCGTGCTCGGCGGCTGCTGCGGGACCGACCCCCGCCACGTCGCCTGCATCGTCGCCGACTGGCTCGCGGCCTCGCCGAGGGCCTCCTGACACCAGCGCGCCCAGCCACACGAGCAGCTTCTGCGGGGACATCTGCTCAACTTTCCTTGTGTAATTGCCTGGGAACCGTTAAACATTGGGACTGAACGGAAGCGGGAGTGGTGAGCAGAATCCTTAAAACGGCAGCACTGACCTTTCTGGTCTTTTGCGTCCCCCTCGTGGCGGCCTCGATGGCGCAGGCCGAAACGGGCTATTTCCACTGGCGCCCAGGGCAGGAAAATCCGGCGAGGGCGATTTTCACAGGCGAATCGCTCGGCGCCCAGCTGTTCACCTACATCCCCCCCGGCGAAGGATCCAGCTTGCCGGTCGAATGCGCGGGTGCGACTCTGGCGGGCACAGAAACCGGCGAAGAACACATGGGCGAATTGGGCCTCAGCTACACAACGCAGAACCTGACAGTCCACCCCACCTACTTCGGCACCGGCGGTCTCGGGAGCAGCTGCAAAATCCAGGGGGTGAGCAGCGTCCTACCGGTTAAGACGACGGGATGCCACTATCGCCTGGCCGGGTCGACAGGCGCCAGCGGCCACGCCGCGCTGGGCATCGAATGCGGGACCGGGGCGATCGAAACGACCTTCACCAGCGGTACCACCTGCGTGATCAAGATCCCGACCCAGACGTCAACCGCGGCAGGCGTGCGCTACGTGAACAACAAACCAGCCGAAGAAAACCGCTGGGACGTCAAGGCCACTCTGACAGCCGAAGGGCTCGCCTACACCAGCAACAGCGCCTCGGCATGCACGCTGATCGGGATCGCCAAAGAAGGCACCGTGAAGATCGCCGGCGAATTCACAGTCCGCGGCTACGAAGACCTCAAAGAAACGGAAACAGGGGTTTACGAAGAGGGAAGCCAGATCGGGATCTGGCAGGGCCCGGCCGCATAGCGCGAGCTTCTATTCCCGCAGCGAGGCCGACTCGAGCACGCCGAGGATCTGGGTGACGCGGAGGACCAGCAGGCGCTCCTCGTCGACCTCGACCCAGACGCCGGCGGCCGAGGGGAAGACGACGTGGTCGCCGGGCCCGACCGGCATCTCTACCCCGGCGCTCGCCCACCAGTCGAGGCCGGGGCCCACCGCGAGGACGATCCCCTGCTCGGGGGGCGGCTCGTGCGTGCCCGGCGGGACCACGAGACCCGAGCGGCGGACCCGGTCCTGGTCGAGCTCCTTGATCACCACCTGGTCGAACAGTGGCCGCAGCTGATGGCGGACCGACTCGGTCGGGTCGGGGATCTTGGCGGTGCCCATGGCGGGGAAAACATGCCATATCGCCGGGACGGCCGCGTTCGGTCGAGGCCTCCGCCCCGCCCGGCAAGCTTCCCCGTCGACCGTCCTTGCGCGCGCGCATCGAGCGCACGCGCCTGGTGGTGGTGGCGGATTTGCAGGATCGATCCGCGATCGGGGCCCGATCGCAGCGAGGACCGCGGGGGGTTTGTTGCTTTCCGATGCGCCATCCGCCCTACTAAGGCCGAGCGCCCGAGGCCGGGCGACGACCAAAGGAGGAACCATGAAACACAACCTCAAAGTCCTCGCGCTAAGCGTGCTCGCGGTCACGGCGCTGGGTGCGATCGAGGCTCAGGGGGCCCAGGCAAGCTTCGACACACTGCGGACCTTTCCCGCGGGTAGCAGCGCCTTCGTGAAGGCCGAAGCCGATCCAAGTGAACCGAACCAGGTCCTCACCCTGACTACAGGGGGTTTCAGCACGACCTGTAAAGAATTCTCGACAACGGGATCGACGGCCACCGACAGATCGACAGAAGTGACAGGCGAACCCCACTTCGGGAGCTGCACGACCTCACTCGGCGAAGGAGGCAGTTGGCTTTCCCACGGGTGTCATTTCAAGTTCAAGAGTGAAACAGGTGCGTCAGAACTCGCGCCGATCGGCTTCGTCTGTCCGTCGGGGGAACAAAGCGAAACACAGTACTCCGGATGCACCCTGTTCTTCGGTTCGCAGACCTTCAACGGTGCGCACTACGCGAACGTGCAGAGCGGGGCCGGCGAAAGGGAAATGCACCTCACAGTCACCATCAAAGCGGAAATGGATCTGGCCTACACCAGTCAGGGACCTAGCTGTGCTCTGTGGGGAATCCCGGCGTCTGGGAACCAAGCGACCTATCTGGGCAAGCTGGCACTCAAAGGGGTCGAAGACAAAGAAGGGATAGAAGGCGAACAGGTCGGCATGACAATGGAAACCCTCTCCACGACCGAAATGCCCTGAGCCGGGGCGAATCGGTCGCGGACAGGACTCGGGGAGCCAGCGCCGCGCCGGCTGGGAGAATCGCGGCCTGCCCATGGCCCAGGCCGCGCCCCCCACGACGCCGGCTTCCCGGCTCACCCCGAGTCGCCGCCAGGCCGGGCTCGCGCTACTGGCGCTCGGCGCCCTCGGCGTCGTCTTCGGCGACATCGGGACCAGCCCGCTCTACTCGCTGCAGTCGGTGTTCTCCGCCGACCACGGAGCGGTGAAGCCGGTCGGGGCCGACGTCTACGGCGTCATCTCGCTCGTCTTCTGGTCGGTGACGCTGATCGTCTCGGTCGAGTTCGTGCTGCTGATCATGCGAGCCGACAACGACGGCGAGGGCGGCATCCTGGCGCTGATCGCCCTGGTCGAGACGGTGAAGCTGCGGCGGCCGCGGACCAAGGCGCTGCTGATCGCCCTCGGCATGTTCGGCGTCGCGCTCTTCTACGGCGACGGGATGATCACCCCGGCGATCTCCGTCCTCTCCGCGGTCGAAGGGATGAAGGTCGTGGAGCCGAGCCTCGGCTCGCTGGTCCTGCCGATCGCGATCGCCGTCCTCACCGGCCTCTTCGCCGTGCAGCGCTTCGGCACCCACGCGGTCGGCCGCGTCTTCGGCCCGGTAATGGTCGTCTGGTTCGGGGCCATCGCCGCCGCCGGCCTCGGCCGGGTCCTCGGCCACCCGCAGGTCCTCAAAGCGCTCTCGCCGACCTACGGCGTCGAGTTCTTCGGCCGCCACCCGGGGGTCGCCTTCATCTCGCTGGGGGCGATTGTCCTCACCCTGACCGGCGCCGAGGCCCTCTACGCCGACATGGGCCACTTCGGCCACCGGCCGATCAGCCGCGCCTGGTTCTTCGTCGTCTTCCCCGCCCTGACCCTCAACTACCTGGGCCAGGGATCGCTGATCGTCGACGAACCGAGCGCGATCTCCAACCCCTTCTTCCTCCTGCTGCCGCACTGGGGCCGGATCCCGATGGTGATGCTGGCCACCCTGGCCACCGTGATCGCCTCCCAGGCGGTGATCTCCGGCGCCTTCTCGGTCACCCGCCAGGCGGTCCAGCTCGGCTTCCTGCCGCGGCTCAACATCCGCCACACCTCCGAGCAGCAGATCGGCCAGGTCTACGTGCCGGCGATCAACTGGGCGCTGATGGCGGCGGTGCTGGCGCTCTGCGTCGGCTTCGGCTCCTCGACCAAGCTCGGCTCCGCCTACGGGATCGCGGTCACCGGCACGATCACCGTCGACACGCTGCTCTTCTTCGTCGTCGTGCGCAAGCTCTGGCACCAGCCGACCTGGCTGGTGGCGCTCGGCGCGGTCGTCTTCTTCACCGTCGACTTCGCCTTCCTCGGCGCCAACCTGACCAAGGCGGCGCACGGCGGCTGGTTCCCGCTCTCGGTCGGGGTCCTCGTGTTCACCGTGCTGGCGACCTGGAAGAGCGGCAGCGAAAGGGTCCACGCCGAGCGGATCGAGGAGGAGGGCGCGCTGCGCGACTTCGTCGAGGAGCTGCGCTCGATGGACCCGCCGCCGGTCCGCGTCCCCGGCACCGCCGTCTACCTCAACGCGCGCCGCGAAACGACGCCGCTGGCGATGCGCACCGGCGTCGAGCACACCCACGCGCTGCACGAGTCGGTGGTGATCGTCTCCATCGTCACCACGAACGCCCCCTACGTGCCGGAGTCCGAGCGGATGACGATCGACCCGCTCGGCTACGAGGACGACGGGATCACCCACATCACCGCCCACTACGGCTTCCAGGACAACCTCGACGTGCCGCGCCTGCTGGCGCTCGCCGCGGAAACCGGGGTGGAGAGCGCGATCGACGTCGAGGGCGCCGTCTACATCCTCTCCCAGCTCGCGCTCACCCCCCGCCCGGCGCCCTGGTACCGGCGCTGGCGCAAGCGCCTCTTCGTGACCATGGCGCGCAACGCCGCCAGCCCGGTCGAGTACTTCCACCTGCCGCCCAACCGCACGGTCACGGTCGGCTCGGCGATCGAGCTCTGAACCCCGGGCGTTCCCTCACTTTGGGGGTCTCCAGACCCCCAAAGTGAACGAGCGAGGCCCTCGGGCCTACCCGCCGGAGACCGGGGCGATCGGCGTGCAGAGCGGGTGCTGGGGGTTGGCCGGGTCCAGGGCGGTCAGCACGTCGGCGTCGGCGATGTGGTCGTAGGGCATCGAGAGGTGCTCGCCGAGGTCGAGGATGCACTGGTTCTGCAGGGTGATGTTGTGTACGCCTGAGCCCGAGAGGAAGGCCGAGGTGTAGGGGGTGACGACCTCGTCGTAGCGCGACTGGATCACCGTGTATTCCACCCCCGGCACGGTCTCACCGCCGGAGTTGAGTTCGGTCAGGAAGGCCGAGCCCGTGGTCTGCTCTTCGCAGGCTGGACAGAGGGCGCCGGTGAACTGTTCGGCGCCCGGGAAGTAGGAGGCGAGCGTGAACAGGCCGTCGAGCGAGGTCCCGTGGTTGGACGGCGCCAGCCCGACCAGGGTGTGGACCTTGGCGGCGCCGCCGAGGAATTTCAGGTAGTAGCGGGGCATCATCCCGCCCTGCGAGTGGCCGACCAGGTCGACCTGGGAGGCGCCGGTGGCGGCGAGGACCTTGTCGACGAAGGCGGAGAGTTCCTGCGCCGATTGGCGGATCTCGCCGACGCCGTAGATCCCCAGCGCGCCGCTGCCGGCGTAGGAGCCGTAGTTGAGCGCGAAGACGCAGTAGCCGTGGTCGTAGAGCAGCGGCGAGAGCGCCTGCCAGCTGTCGGACATGTCGGCGAAGGTGCCGTGGACCAGGATCACCGGCCGCGGGTGGGCGGCGCTCGGCCTGCAGGAGAAGTCGTTGGCGCCGGGCGGGCTCGCGGTCGGGCTGACGTGGGCGTAGCCCCAGACGCCGTCGTAGATCACCGGCAGGCTGGCCCGCGCGGGTGGGGCGGCGATCGCCGCCACGGCGGCGGCCGAGGTGAACAGGACGGCAAGCTGGCGGCGCATGATCTCTCCCTCCGACGACTGGTAATAAAACTTTGTAGCAGAATGTCCTGAGCATTTGGGGAGCCAGGGGCACACCGGCAGGCGAACCAAGTCCAAAGGAGAGATCCATGAACGCGTTGAACCGAACTCGGCCTCGGCGGCGCCTGAGCGCAGCCGCGCTGGCCCTGGCCCTCGCCGCGCTCCTCGCGCTGGCCCTGGCCGCGGGCGCCCAGGCGGAACCGAACTACGTCTCGCTCGGGGATTCCTACACCGCCGGTCCCTTCATCCCCAACCCGGTGCTGCCGCTGGGCTGCCTGAAGTCGGACCACAACTACCCGCACCTGGCGGCGCCGGGGCTCGGGCTGCCTTTGCGCGACCCCAGCTGCAGCGGCGCCACCACGGCGGACATGACAAATCCGCAGAGCATCGAAATCGACGGCCCCAACCCGCCGCAGATCGACGCCCTGAGCGGGGACACGGAAGTCGTCTCGCTGACCATCGGCGGCAACGACATCGGGTTCTCCGAAGTGGCCCAGAGCTGCATCACGCTGAACCCGTTCAGCCATCCGTGCAAGGACAAATACGACCCGGGCGGCCATGACATCCTCGCCGAACGGATCGCCGCCACGGCCCCGAAAGTCGCCGGCGTGCTGGAAGACATCCACACCTTCTCCCCGCACGCGCGGATCTACGTCCTCAACTATCCGGCGATCTTCCCCGAGACCGGCTACGGCTGCTGGCCGCAGCTGCCGCTCGGCTTCGAAGACGTGCCCTACCTACGCTCGGTCGAGAAGAACCTCAACTCGATGCTCGCCACGGAGGCGGCGGCTCACGGCGCGACGCTGGTCAACTGGTACAGCGCCAGCATCGGCCACGACGCCTGCAAGAGCTCCTCGGTGCGCTGGGTCGAACCGCTGGTGCCGAGCAACCCGGCGGCTCCGTTGCACCCGAACCTCGCTGGCATGGAAGGCGGCGCTGCCGCCCTCCTCGCCGCCGCGAAATAGGAACCCCTACAGAGGCTGGAGGCGGGTCTTTTCGACCCGCCTCAGCTTCGCTTTCAGCCGCAGCAGCTCTTCCTCCTGCCGGGGCGAGCGTTTGAAGCCCGGGTGGGCGATGTTCTTGCGCTCCAGCGGATCGCGCTCGAGGTCGTACATCTCCCACTGCGGCGGCTCGGGGTTGTGCTTCGCGGTGTCGTAGTACCTGGCGAGCTTCCAGCGGCCTTCGCGGATGCTGACGATGTGGTTGGGCGGTTTGGGGTAGGGCGGGGTCCTCTGCCCGGACTGGAAGTCGTCGTAGGTGAAGACGACGTAGTCCTGGACCGAGCCCTTGCCGTGCGGGTGCAGGACCAGGGAGGAGTAATCCTTGCCCTGCCAGTCGCGGCGCGCCTGCTTCGGCACCCCGGCGAGGCTGGCCAGGGTCGGCAGGAAGTCGACGTGGGAGACCAGGGCGTCGGAGCTGGCCGGCTTCGGGAACAGGGTCGGGTTCGAGTAGACCAGCGGCACCCGCATCGTCTCCTCGTAGAAGTTGAAGTTCTTCTGCCGCATGCCGCCGTGGCTGAGGCCCATCTCGCCGTGGTCGGAGGTGCGGACGATCAGCGTCTCGTCGAGCAGCCCCTGTTCTTCCAGGGTGTCGAGGACTTCCACCAGGTAGGCGTCCGAGGACTTCATCAGGTTGCCGTAGAAGTTCAGGTAGTTGAGCTTTTCCTGCTTCGATTTCGGCTTCCCGGTGAGGTTGAAGATGCGGACGAATTCCTCCTGCACCGAGGGCTTCTCGGCGAGGTCTTCGGCGACCGTCGCCGGCAGGCCGATGTCGCCTTCCAGCCACGACTGGTCGTAGCCGTCTTCGCCGAACTTTTCGCTCGGGTAGAAGAGGACGTCGTGGGGGTTGACAAGGGAGATCACCATGAAGAACGGCTGCTGCCCTGCCGCCGCCGATTTGAGGTACTGCAGCGCCCCCTCCTTGCCGGCCGCCACTTCGCCCGCTTCCTCCATGAAGCGGCCGTCGTTGTCGACCGTGCCGCCGCCGGCCTCGTCGAGGTCCTGGTTGGCGCCGGCGTCCGGCGGGTCCCAGCGCAGGAAGCCGTACTTTTCGAGGTCGGCGGGCACCGCGTGTTCCTTTTCGGCCGGCTTGGAGCAGTGCCACTTGCCCTTGTAGACGGTGGTGTAGCCGGCGGCCTGCATCACCGTGGCGAGGTTCGGCAGGTCGGTCGGCAGTTCGACCTGGGGGTATTTCTTCGAGGCTTCCATGTCTTCCTCGAGCGTGTACTTGACGCCGTGCTGGGCGGGGAAGTAGCCGGTCATCAGGGTCGAGCGGGCCGGCGAGCACATGCAGGCGTTGGTGAAGGCGCGTTCGAAGCTGACGCCGTGGCGTTTCAGCCGCCGCATCCCCGGCAGGTTCTTGCGCAGCCAGTTCTCGGGGAAGTGCTGGATCGCCCGCTCCTGGTCGGTGAGGAAGAGGAGCACGTTCATCCCGGCGGCGCTCTTGCCCCGGCCGGCGCCCAGCGCCTGCTCGACGCCGGTGGCCTGGGAGATCAGGGCCGCGGCGGCGGCGCTCGCGCCGGAACCGAGCAGCTCCTTGCGGGTCAGGCCGCCCTGGCCGCGGGGGGCCTCGTCCTTCTCGTCCAACCGATCCATCTGCTTCTCTCCTCTGCGTGTCCTGCCTGCTGGCTGTTGCACCGTACAACGGCCGCCAGCGGCGGAAAGCGCGCATGGCCGCATCAATGAGAGCCTTCTTCGGTGGCTTTTAGAGGCGATTCACGGCGAAGGGCGAAGCTGCCCGCCGTGCAGCAGCAGCCGGCGGATCGAGCGAGGCGAGCGCGCCGGAGGCCTCCGTAGCGCGCAGCTCGCCGACGCCGGCTCCTGCTGCCCATCGCCGTGCTGGTGCTCGTGGTCTTCGCGATCACCCGCGTCCTGGGCGGCGGGGCCTCCGGCGGCGGGGCCTCCTCCGCCTCGGCCTCCTCGCGCCCGCCGCTGCGCCTCAGCGCGAAGAAGCTGGCCGCGCTGCCGGCGCCGATCTCAGGCGAGGCGGCAGCGACGGTTCCGGGCGGTGTGCTGATCCTCGGCGGCCTCGACTCCGGCGAAGCTTCGGTCAGCGGCGTCTTCCTGCTCGACTCCCAGGGCAAGCTGCAGCCGGCGGGCTCGCTCTCCGGTCCCCTCCACGACGCGGCGGCGACCACGCTGGGATCCCGCGTCCTCGTCTTCGGCGGCGGCACCGAAACCAGCACCGACGAAGTGCAGGAACTGCCGGCCAGCGGCGGCGAAGCGACCGCCAGCGCGGCCGGTCAGCTGCCCGCGGTGCGCTCCGACCTCAGCGCCGTGACGATCGGCTCACGGGCCTACGTGCTCGGCGGCTACGACGGGACGACGCCCGACCCGGCGGTCCTCGCGACCTCGGACGGGTCGAGCTTCGCCCACGTCGCCGACCTCCAGGTGCCCGCGCGCTACCTCGCCACGGCGGCGCTCGGGGGGCGGATCTACGCCTTCGGTGGCGAGACCGCGGGTGGCGGCGAGACCAACGCGATCCAGGAAGTGGACCCCAAGCGCGGCACCGCCAAGGTGATCGGCCACATGCCGAAGGCGTTCTCCCACGCCGCCGCGGTGGTGCTCGGCGGCAGCATCTACGTCCTCGGCGGCGAAGCGGGGGAAACGCCGACCAACAGCACCTGGCGCTTCGACCCCGCCTCCGGCCGGGTCACCGCCGCCGCTCCGCTCCCGGGCCCGGTCGCCGGCGGGGCCGCGGCGACGGTCGGCAACACCGCCTACCTGGTCGGCGGCAAGGGCGCCGGGGGCGAAACGCTCTCCAGCGTGATCCAGCTGCAGCTGCGGCGACCGCCGCGGCCGAGCGGCGACAAGGAAGGCTCCGGCGGCGAAGGGTCCGCCTCGGCGAGCGCGGCCGGCGGCAAGCCGCCCTTCGTCGGCAAGCTGATGATCGCCGACCGCGGCAACAACCGGATCATCGTCGTCAACGCCCAGAAGAAGGTCCTCTGGCGCTTCCCCTCCAAGGCGCACCCGGCGCCGCCCGGCGGCTTCTACTTCCCCGACGACGCCTTCTTCATCCACGGCGGCACCGGGATCATCTCCAACGAGGAGCAGAACGAGCGCATCGTCCAGCTCGCCTACCCCTCCGGGAAGCTGCTCTGGTCCTTCGGCCACCCGGGGGTCACCGGCTCCGAACCCGGCTACCTGCACGAGCCCGACGACGCCTACCTGCTGAAGAACGGAAACGTCTCGGTGGCCGACGCCGAAAACTGCCGCATCCTGATCATCTCCCCGCAGGGGAAGGTGCTGAAGGATTTCGGCTCGCCCGAATACTGCGCCCACGAACCGCCGAAGGCGCTCGGCTCGCCGAACGGCGACACGCCGCTGCCCAACGGCGACATCCTCGTCTCCGAGGTCAACGGCTCCTACATCGACGAACTCAGCCCCAACGGCAAGCTGCTGTGGAGCGTGCAGCTGCCGATCTCCTACCCCTCCGACCCGCAGAAGCTCGGCCCCGACCTCTACCTGACGGTCGACTACCACAACCCCGGCGGGATCTACGAGTTCACCCGCTCCGGCCACATCGTCTGGTCCTACAACCCGACCTCCGGCAACGCCCGCCTCAACCATCCCAGCCTGGCCGAGCGGCTGCCCAACGGGCTGATCGCGGTCAACGACGACTACCGCCAGCGGGTGGTGATCATCGACCCGAAGACGAAGAAGATCGTCTGGCAGTACGGGGTGACCGGCCAGGCGGGTCGCGGCCCCGACCACCTGCACATCCCCGACGGGTTCGACCTGCTCGCCCCCAACGGCACGACGCCGACCCACCCGTATACCGGCTGAGTGCCGCGGCGGCCGCGCCGCCGGCTGGCATATTTGGGCGATGCGGATCGCCAGCCTCGTTCCCTCCGCCACCGAGATGCTGTTCGCGCTCGGGCTCGGCGAGAGCGTGGTCGGGGTCACCCACGAGTGCGACTTCCCGCCGGCCGCGGCCGCGTTGCCGCACCTGACCGCGACGGTGCTCCCCGACGGCCTCGAGGCGAGCGAGATCGACGCGGCGGTGAAGGAGGTGGTCGGCGAAGGCCGCGCCCTGTACACGCTCGACGAGCGGCGGCTGGCCGAGCTGCGGCCCGACCTGATCGTCACCCAGGCGGTCTGCGACGTCTGCGCGGTCTCCTACGAGGACGTGCTCGAGGTGGCGGCGCGGCTGCCCGGCTCGCCGCGGGTCCTGCAGCAGGACCCGACGAGCCTCGGCGAGGTGCTCGCCGACGTGAACCGGCTCGGCGAGGCGGCCGGGGTGCCCGAGCGCGGGCACGAGCTGCGCGGCGAGCTGGAGGGCAGGCTGGCGACGGTGCGCGCCGCCGTCGACGGCAAGGAGCCGGTGCGGACGCTGGCGCTGGAGTGGCTCGACCCGCCGTTCGTCGGCGGGCACTGGATCCCGGAGATGATCGAGATCGCCGGCGGCCGCGACGTCGCCGGCCGGCCCGGCGAGAAGTCGCCGCAGGTCGCCTGGGAGGACCTGACCGGCCTCGATCCCGAGGTCGTGGTGGCGATGCCCTGCGGCTGGTACGTCGAGGACTCGACGACCCAGGCGCTGGCGCAGCGGGAGCGGATCGACTCGCTGGGAGCGCGCCGGGTCTTCGCCGTCGACGCCGCCTCGACCTACTCGCGCCCGGGGCCGCGGCTCATCGACGGGGTGGAGCTGCTGGGCCACCTCCTGCACCCCGATCGCCTGGAGCCGCCGGGCGCGATCGGCTTCGCCGATCTCTCGGCTCAGATCTCGCGCTCGTAGAAGAGCATCGGCGGCCCGCCGGGCCCGCCCTCGCGGTTGGTGAAGCCGCTGCTCTCGTAAAGCCCGCGCGCCGCGGTGTCGGTCTCGCCGGTGCTGAGGTCGATCGACACTGCCCCCGCTTCGCGCGCTGCCGCGATCGCCGCCTCGAGCAGCGCCCGGCCGATCCCGCGACCGCGCCGGTCCGGGACCACGTAGAGCTCCTGGACGTAGCCTTCCGCGCCCTCGGCGTAGAGCGAGGGGCGCAGGCGCAGGACCGCGAAGCCGTCCGGGCCGCCGCCGGCGAGCAGGCCGACCATCTCCCCCGCGGCGAGCAGCCGCCGCACGATCGCCGTCTGGGCCGGCACGTCGGCGGTCGGTTCCCCGTACTCGGTGTTGAAGCGGTGCAGCAGCCGGGCGATCGCCTCGGCGTCCTCGACGCCGGCGCGCCGAACCGGTATCTCTGCTGCGGTCATGTCCTCAGTTTCCCTCCCCGACCGCGTCCGCGAAGCCTGCGCCTGGGTCGCCGGCCGGGCGCGCTCGGTGCGGATCGAGGAGGCGGCGATCCCCGCCTATGCCGCCGGGCTGCCGGAGCCGGCGGGCGGCGAGGACCCGGCGCTGGAGCTGCCCGGGGCCGACCGCGAGACCCGCGCCGCCTTCGCGATCTGCCTCGACGCGATCAACTTCGGCTCCGGCTGGTGGCCGACGATCCGCAAGCGGCCCGGCCACAGCGGCTTCTTCACGGTGGCCGCGGGGGTGCGCGAGCGCTTCCTCGGCGCGGGGCCGTGGCGGGCCGAGGGGCTGACCCACCTCGATTCCCGCGGGGTTGCCGAGGTGCTGCGTCAGGACCCCGAGCATCCGCTGATGGCCCAGTTCGCCGCCGCGCTGCGCGACGTCGGCACCCACGTCGCAGACGAGCACGGCAGCAGCTTCGCTGCGGTGGCCGACGCCGGGGGCGGCTCGGCGCCGGCGCTGGCCGAGCTGCTGGCCGGCTGGGACGCGTTCGCCGACGTCTCGGTATACGAGGGACGCGAGGTCCCCTTCCTCAAGCGCGCCCAGCTCGCCGCCGCCGACCTCGACCGCGCCGCGGTCGTCGCGCTGCGCGACCTCGGCCACCTCACCGCCTTCGCCGACAACCTGGTTCCGCACGTCCTGCGGGTCGACGGGGTGCTCCGCCTGGACCCGGAGCTGACCGCCGCGATCGAAGCCGGCGAGCTGCTCGAGCACGGCTCCCCGCCCGAGGTCGAGCTGCGGGCCTGCGCCGTGCACGCCGTAGAGCTCCTTGCCGCAGCCGCGGCCGGTCGGCTCACCCCGCCGCAGATCGACTCCGCGCTCTGGAACCGCGGCCGCGAACCCCGCTACAAGTCGGTCCCGCGGCCGCGCTCGCGCTGCACGGCGTACTGAGCCGGGCTGGTTGTCCAGCCAGCAGGCTCTCGCCGCCGCCCGCGGCGGTTTATGGTTGGGCGCATGGGCGACCTGGGACCGACCGCACCCGCGCTGGAGCTGGCGGCGGCGCTGCGGGCGCGCGAGCTCTCTGCGGTCGAGCTGCTGGACGCCTGCCTGGCTGCGGTCGACGAGCGCAACCCGGAGCTGAACGCGGTGATCTGGCGCGACGACGAGGCCGCTCGCGCGGCGGCCCGCGCGGCCGACGAGCGCCTGGCCGCCGGCGAGGAGGCCCCGTTCCTCGGCGTGCCGATCCCGATCAAGGACCTGACCGCGGTCGCCGGCTGGCCGGTCACCTACGGCTCGGCCGGCGCCAAGGAGGGCCCGAGCGAGGAGAGCGAGCTGGTGGTCGAAGCGATGCAGCGGGCCGGCTTCGTGCTCTGCGGGCGCACCAACACGCCCGAGTTCGGCCCCCTGACCGTGGCCGAGAACAGTCGCTACGGGATCACCCGCAACCCCTGGGACACCAACCGGACCTCGGGGGGCTCCTCGGGCGGCGCCGCGTCCTCGGTGGCCGGCGGCATGTTCCCGATCGCCCACGCCAACGACGGCGGCGGCTCGATCCGCATCCCCGCCTCCTACTGCGGCCTGGTCGGGCTGAAGACGAGCCGCGGCCGGGTGCCGCGGCGCGCCCAGTCGTGGATGGGGGCGGTGGTCGAGGGCGTGGTCAGCCGCACGGTCGCCGACGCCGCCGTGGTGCTCGACGAGACCGCCGGCCCGGACCTGCTGGCCTGGAACAACGCGATCCCGCCGCTGCGTCCCTTCGCCGAGGAGCTCGGCGCCGACCCGGGCCGGCTGCGGGTCGGGCTGATGGCCGAGGCCCCGCTCGGCATCCCCACCGACCCCGCCTCCGTCGCCGCCGCCCGCGAGGCCGCGGCGCTGCTGGAGGAGCTCGGCCACGAGGTCGGCGAGGTCGAGGTGCCGACCGTCTCCGCGGAGCTGATCGGGCCCTTCATCGTGATGACCAGCTCGGGCCTCGCCGACTACCCGGACATCGACTGGGAGCGGACCGAGCCCCACATCCGCCACGGCTACGAGGTCGCGACCAAACAGGTCAGCGCCTTCGACTACGTCGCCGCCGTGCAGGCGCTGGAGCGCCTCTCGCGGCAGGAAGTCGCCCGCTGGGGTAGCGACTTCGACCTCCTGCTGACGCCCACCTCGGCGATCCTGCCGCCCGAGGCCGGCGCCGTGCTCGCCGCCCAGCACGCCGCCCCCGACCAGCCGGTCGCCGACGTCGTCGCCTCGGTCTCCTTCACCGCCTTCTCCAACGTCACCGGCCAGCCGGCGGTCTCGCTGCCCCTCGGGTCCACGGCCGAGGGCCTGCCGGTCGGCGTGATGCTGACCGGCGCCCCCTTCGACGAGTCGACGCTGCTGCGCGTCGCCTCCCAGGTCGAAGCGGCGCGCCCCTGGGCGGAGCGCACCGCCGCCTCGGCGGCCTCCTGAATGGCCCCGCAGAAGAAGCCGGTCAACTGGCGCGCCTGGGCCCTCGGCGTGCTTGCCGCCCTCGTCCTCGTCGTCGCCCTGCAGAACTCCCAGGAAGTCAGCGTCGAAGTGCTGTTCGCCAGCTTCAACGCGCCGCTGATCGTCGTCCTGCTCGTCTTCACCGCGCTCGGCGCCCTGCTCGGCTACGTCGCGCCGATCGTCCTCCGGCACCGGCGCGAGGGCCGCAAGCACGCTGAGCTGACGAAGAAGAACTAGCGCCCGGCCGCCCAGAGGGCGCCGTGGAGGTGATCGAGGAAGGACTCCACCAGCTCCCCGGCCCCGCCTGCCCGGACGCCGCCGCACCCCCCGTCGATCAGGGCGTCAAGCCAGTCGCCGACCCTGGCCCTCGCCCACGCTTCCGCCGCCACCACGGCCTCGGGATCGGGGTGGACCAAGCCGTTGCGCCCCACGGTGGCGCCGAGGACGGCGCCGTCGGCTTCCAGCACCTCGTCCTCCGCGTCCTCCACGCAGAGGGCGAACCGCAGGCCGGCGTGAGCGGGCAGACGAACGAGCGGGAGGGTCGCCCGCAGGACCGTCGCCATCTCCCCTCTCGTCAGCCCAGCTTCGCCGGAAGCGCCGAGGTGTCGGTGTCGCCACCGTCCGACGGCCGCGATCAGACCCATTCCGCGCCGCGCCTGACGCGTCAACCCGAAGTGCTTGCTGCTGCCCGCGCCAGGTCGCTTCTCCAGTAGATCGGCAGCCAGGAACTGGTTCGTCCGCCGGGCGATTTGATGGAAGGTGAGGTCACGGCATCCCTGGGCGAGCTGGGTCACCGAACGCCCTCCCCGGCTCAGTTCCTCGACGATTCCCAGCTCCCAGAGGTCGGCCAGCATGCCGAGCGACGCCCACGCCTGGGCGCCGATCTGGCCACTCGGCTGCGCCGAGAGCCAGCTGGCAGCCTGCGCGGAGAGGAGGGTGTGGAGGTCGGTGCCGGCTCCGGGAGCGAGGTTGTAGATCACGACCGACGGGATCTCGGCTCGCTCCTCGCGCTCCACCAGGCCGAGCTGGACGAGCCGTTCGGCGTAGCGGTAGACGGTCCGCGCCGCGTAGTGGGGCACGCGTTCCACCAGCTCCTTCGTCCTCAGCGGTCCGGAGCCAAGAGCCATCAGGATCGGGCCACCCGCCCCGGCGCTGAGCAGGCGGAGCAGCGTCCCGATCGTCGGCGGTGCGCACTGGGCGCTCCCGGCGGTCTCGGACAGTGCCGAATCTCTCAGTGCTGCGCTGCTATCCATGCGGTGGGCCCCCTGGCCGGCTCGATAATGCGACATCGAACCATGTATTTGTCCGCGTGTGGGCGGGGTCCCGGTGACAACCAGTGCCGGGTGACAAATGTCAGCCGCGGGCAGCGTCGGCGGACCAGAGCGCGTGGTGCAGGTGCGCGAGGCAGGCTTCGACAAGCGGTTCGTCGCCGCCGGGGTGGACCCCGTCGGCTCGGCGATCCAGGACCGCGGCAATCCAGCCGGGGACCCTGGCGCGGCCCCATCCGTCGACCGATGCGGTCGGGGTGGCACAGCTGTGGACGCGCCCGTCGGCTTCCACCTGAACCCAGACCAGCTCGCCCTCCGCCCCGGGGCGGTCGTCGCGGCCCACCACCTGGAGCCGGATGCACTTCCCGGCGTGGCTGGGAAGCCGCACAAGCGGCAGCGCCGTCCGGAGGATGGTCGCTACCTCTGCTGCCGTCAGTCCCTCCTCGTCCTCGGGGACCACGTGGCGATGGCGCCAGCGGCCGATCCCGGCGAGCAGCGCCATCGACCGCCGCGCCTTGCCGGTGAGGGTGTAGAGAGTCCGGCGCCCGACCCCAGGGGCGACCGAGACCAGGCCGCCGATCCGGAAGAGGTTGGCCCGCCGGTTGACCTGGTGGAAGCTCCAGCCGTGAGGGCCGCGGGCCAACTCGGTGGGTGAGCGGGGGTCGCAGCTGAGCTCCTCGATCATCCCGGATTCCCAGAGGTCGGCGAGCAGGCCCATCGACCCCCAGGCGTGGGCGTCGATTTCTCCGTTCGGAAGGCGACTCATCGAGGCATCGGCGAAGCCGCTGAGCAGCTCGTAGAGGTCGCTGCCGCAGGGATGGCTCAATTTGTGGACGACCTTCGACGGCACGCCGGGCTCCTCGTGCCGCTCGACGACGTCGAGCTCGGCCAGCTTGCCCGCGTAGCGATAGATGGTTCGCGGGGTGTAGCCGCGAACCACCTGGGTCAGGTTCTTGGTCCGCAGCGGCCCGCCGCCCAGGGCCATCACGATGGCACCGCTGGCGCCGGCGCTCAGCAGTCGAAGGACGTCGGCAACCGAGGTCCCCGGGGCGCACACCTCGCTGTCCGTGGTGTCTTGCGCCCGCGCTTCAGTCTGGCCCTCGCCCATGTTCCGTTCCTCGATTGCCTGGTCACGTCTCTCCCTAGCCGGCAGGCTTTACCCGCTGCGTGCCTCTCTCGGTACCCACGCGGTCGCAACGCTAAAACAGCCTGGAGCACCGGCCGAGAGGGTCAGGCCGCCCCGGAGGGGGTGGCGTGCCTCAGGCGGTCGCCGGCGCGGGCGGGCGGAGGACGTCTCGCGAGGGAATCCCGATCACCTCGCCGCGGAAGCGCTTCCGGGTCCCGTATACGACCCAGGTGGTGTCGATTTCGCCGATCTCGAGGTCGAGCCGCAGCTCGTCTTCGTGCTCGGCGAGGTGCTCGAGGTGGGTGAGGCCGGAGTCGTAGCGGCCCTCCAGCAGCTCTTCGGCGACGATCGGCTTCGACTGGACGTCGATGATCTCCTCCCAGTCCTCGCGGTCGATGTACCCGGCGGTGGCAGGTACGAGGCCGAGCGTCCTGGGCCGCTCGACCTCGCGGCGGGTCAGAACCGCCAAGGCCTTGGTCGGGTAGATGAAGGTGTCGACGACGAAGACCTCGCTCCAGTGGTGCTCGGTCACCTCGTGCACCTTCGGATGGGCGCTGCACTGGATCAGGAAGGCGTCGTCGCGCCCGCGGATCCGCTCCAGCCCGTCCATGAAGTCGCCGATGAACTCGAACTCGTAATCCTCGACTCCCTGGAAGGCCATGTACCGCTCGCAGGCGCGCTCGTGGCAGGTGCCGGTCGGCCCCAGGGTGACCAGCGTGATGGACTCCGAGCTCCCGCGTGCAGCCTCCATCGGATGCACAACAGTAGTCGATTAATCGTTGAAGTCAACGGCAGTTCGAGGCTCTCACGCACGGCTTGCCCGAGGAACACAGCGGTATCGCTCAAGACCTCTTGACTGCAAGCGCTCAACTGATATAAAGCAAACGCTTGTGTCCGCCGGGGGGCCGCGCTGGAGAGCCCCCTTCGTTCCCAGGGAAGGGGGAATCGCTTGCGAGCCGGAGCCTATGGCCTGTCCCTGCTCTCAGTCC
>DASVWP010000037.1:0-7620 GCA_036393155.1 Solirubrobacterales bacterium
CTGGTCTCGATCGCCAGGATCACCGCACGGCCCCGCTCAGCTCGATCATCTCGACGTCGCCACCTAGTCCAGCCACATGATCAGCGCGTCCTCGCCGAGGTCCCGACAGCGGTAGAGGACCGCGGTCTTCAAGCCGGAGAAGGAGAAATCGAGCCCCGGGTCACGCTGCATCGCGACCGGCATCTCGAAGGCCTCGGGATCGCCGCCCTCGGCCTCCTTCTGGACCAGCGGCCCCCCCGGATAGCCGAGGCCGAGCAGGCGGGCGGTCTTGTCGAAGGCCTCGCCGGCGGCGTCGTCGAGGGTCTGGCCGAGGAGCTCGTAGCCGGCGTGGCCCTCGACCCCGGCGAGCAGGGTGTGGCCGCCGCTGGCGATCAGGCAGAGGAAGGGCGGCTCCAGCGGCTCGGGCTCAAGGAAGTTGGCGGCGACGTGGCCCTGCAGGTGGTCGACCGGGATCAGCGGCAGGCGGCGCGCCGCGGCGATCGCCTTCGCCGTGCTGACGCCGACCAGCAGGGCGCCGATCAGGCCGGGACCGGCGGTGACGGCGATCGCCTCCACGTCGCCCAGGGTCGCGCCGGCTTCGCCCAGCGCCGCCTCGACCACCGGCTCCACCAGTTCGAGATGGTGGCGGGCCGCCACCTCCGGCACGACGCCGCCGAAGCCTTCGTGGGCCTGGGCCTGCGAGGAGATCACGTTGGAGAGGATCCGCGCGCCGTCGAGCACGGCCGCGCAGGTGTCGTCGCAGCTGGTCTCGATCGCCAGGATCACCGCACGGCCCCGCTCAGCTCGATCATCTCGACGTCGCCACCTAGTCCAGCCACATGATCAGCGCGTCCTCGCCGTTGTCGTGGTAGTAGCGGGGACGCACGCCGGCGGAGCGGAAGCCGAACCGTTCGTACATGCCGATCGCGTCGCGATTGGAGACCCGGACCTCGAGCGTGAAGGGCAGCTGGCCGCGCCCCTCCTCGAAGAGCCGGCGCAGCAACTGGCCGGCGACCCCGGTGCGCCGGTGCTCGGGGGCGACGGCGATGTTCATCAGGTGCCAGACCTGGTCGTAGCGGGAGCAGATCACGTAGCCGAGCAGGTCCTCCCCGGCGGTGGCGGCGAGGCAGATCCCGGTCGGCTTGGAGAGCTCGAGCACGAACATCGCCAGCGACCAGGGAGTCGGGAAGGAGCGGCGCTCCACGGCGATCACCGCCGGCAGGTCGCTGTAGGCGAGCCGGCGGACGCGGACCTCCTGGGTCAGCTCACTCGCTTCTTGGGACAGCATCTCGCTCACGCCACCGCTCCGCGTCTGGAGGTCTCAGGTAGATGGGGGCGAGCCCGGGACGCGCCTCCCCGCCCCGCGACGCCGCCGCTAGCGCGCATACGTGCCGCGCGGCGACCCTGTGCACGGGGTCGGCATCGTCCGCGATCCGGACGCCGTTCCGGGCCAGCTCGTCCCGAAATCGTACCGCCCCCGAGCCGGCGACCGCAGGGGGCGAGTCGAGCTCGGCGACTCGGGCCGCCAGCTCCGCGGGCCGGCAGACGAACGGATCCCAGGTCCGGCTGCCATCAGTCTCGTAGAGCGCGGCGAAGACCTCGCCCCGGAAGCCGTCGAGGACGGCGAGCCGCCGCCCGTCGGCCCCCGCCTCGCTGATGCCCGCCGCCACGGCGTCGAGCGTGCAGACGCCGGTCGCCGGGATGCCCCGGCTGACGCCGAGGCCGCGGGCGGTCGCGATGCCGACCCGCAGGCCGGTGAAGGAACCGGGTCCGAGGCCGACCGCGATCAGGTCGACCGCATCCCAGCCGCCCGCCGCGGCCGCCGCCTTCTCGACCTCCTCCAGCAGGCTCGTGGCATGGCGGGGCCGCCCCTCGCGGGAGCGGCCGAGCAGCGACTCCTCCAGCACCTCGCCGTCGCGCCAGGCGCCGGCGGCGGTGTCGACCGTCGCGGTATCGAAGCCGACGACGACCAGGGTCGGCTAGCCCTTGACCCTGAAGACGAAGGAACCGACTTTCTGGCCTTTGACGAACCAGCTGACGCGGTGCTTGCCGGGGATCGTCGAGGTGATCTTGTTCACGTACAGGGTCCCTTCTTCGGCTTCCTGCGCCTGGGCGCAGAGGTTCTTGCCGCTCGGGAACTTGACGCAGACGGTGTAGACGACGGTGCCGTTGTTGCTTTTGAAGAAGGCCCCCTTCTTGCTCTTCTTCGGGCAGACGTGCGAGGGTTTCGCGTTCTTGGAGATGCCGCAGGCGACGTAGTGCGTGTAGGCCGCCGCGTCCGCACTCGCCGGCGCCATCACCGTGAGCACCCCGGACACGACCAAAACCGCCGACAGCACCTTCAATCCCTTCATGGGGGTCTTCCCTTTCGTCGCTGAATTTCGGGTAGCGATGCTACAAGCTGGGTTCGCCCGCAACGCGCGATCGCCTGCTCTCCCAAACACGGCCCAGCGCCCGAGGCTGCGCTTGCGGACGTCAGTCCGCGGGGCGCCGGATCTCGATCCGGCGCCGCTCGCCACCGGAGTGCTCGAGCCGGATCTCCAGCGCCGGGCGCCCGAGCCGCCCGGCGCCCGCCGCCGGCCACTCGACGAAGGCCACTCCCTCGGGCCGCAGGTAATCGTCGAGCAGCGCCGGGTCCTCCTCCTCGAGGCTCTGCAGGCGGTAGAGGTCGAGGTGGGAGACTGGCAGCCGGCCGCCCGCGTAGCGCTGGCCGATCGTGAAGGTCGGCGAGGTGACCGGGCCGTCGACCCCGAGCGCCCGGCAGGCGCCGCGGATCAGGGTCGTCTTGCCGGCTCCCACCTCGCCGGCGACCACGACGAGGTCGCCGGCCTCCAGGCGCTCGGCGAGGCGCGCGCCGAGCGCTTCGGTGTCTGCCGCCGAGCGGCTCTCCACCGTCTCCACGGCTAACCGAACATGTCCAGCTGGTCGGCCGGCGGCGGCGGAGTCGAGCCGCCCTCGGCCTCGGCCTCGGCGATCTCCTCGGCGCTCGGAACCGGCGAGGGCAGGGGCCGCTCGAGCAGCTCCGGGATCGTCGCGAAGTCGGCCCGCAACGTCTCCTTTACCGCCGGGGTGCGCAGCGCCGCGGCCGGGTGGAAGAGCGGCAGCAGGAAGACCGGCCGCCCGCCGAGCTCGTGGACCTGCGGCGTGCCGCGGACCCGGGTGATCCCGGTCGGGCTGCCGGTCAGCAGCTTGGTCGCGAAGTTGCCCAGGGTGCAGACGACGCGCGGCTCGATCAGCCGCACCTGCTCCCAGAGGTAGGGCTCGCAGGCGGCGATCTCCAGCGGCAGCGGGTCGCGATTGCCGGGCGGGCGCGACTTCAGGACGTTGGCGATGAAGACGTCCTCGCGGGAGAGGCCGATCCCTTCGAGCATCTGGTTCAGCAGCTGGCCGGCGCGGCCGACGAACGGCAGCCCCTGGCGGTCCTCTTCGGCCCCCGGCGCCTCGCCGACGAACATCAGGTCGGCGTCAGCGTTGCCGGAGCCGAACACCGCCTTGGTCCGGGTCTCGTGCAGCGGGCACTTCGTGCAGGCCTGGACCTCGCGGTAGAGCTCGACCAGCGACTCGCGGCGCTCGGCCGCGCTCGGGGTCACGGCGTCTCCCCCCGCGCCCGCCGCTTCTTCGCCTCGGCGATCCGCTCGCCGCGGGCCGCCTCGCGCTCGCGCCGCCGCGATTCGTCGGAGCGCACCCCGGCCCCGCGCGGCTGGCGACCCGGAGGCGAGACCGCCGACATCAGCCGCCGCGTGCGCAGGGAGCCGCAGGAGAGACACGCCACCGAGCCGGACCCGGCCGCGATCAGATCCTCGAAGCGGGCCCCGCACTCCTCGCACTCGAACTCGTAGATCGGCATCCGCCGGTCAATCGTAGTGCGCGCTCAGACCAGCGGCTCCCACTCCCAGCCCTTGGCCGAGACCAGGCTCTCCTTGTCGAGGTAGCGGCGGAACTCGGCCAGCTCGCCGGGCTCGACGCTGTAGACGTGGTCGGGTTCGGGGAAGTGGCGGCTGCGGACCTCCTCGCCGTAGCGCCCGACCGCGGCGACCATCTCCTCGTGCAGGGTGGCGTAGCGCTTGACGAACTTCGCCATGTGGCCGGTCGTGATCCCCAGAAGGTCGTGAAAGACGAGCACCTGGCCGGCGGTCGAGGGGCCCGCGCCGATGCCGATCGTCGGCACGTCGAGCTTCTCGACGATGGTTTCGGTGATCGCCGCCGGGACCGCCTCGAAGACGATCGCGAAGCAGCCGACGACCTGCAGGGCGAGGGCGTCCTCGAGCAGCTTGATCGCGTCCTTGGCCGTCTTGCCCTGGGCTTTGTAACCGCCGAGCGCGGTCGCCGTCTGCGGCGTCAGGCCGACGTGTCCCATCACCGGGATGCCGGCGCGGACGATCGCCCGGGCGCGCTCGACGATCATCCCCCCCGCCTCCAGCTTGACCGCCTGGCAGCCGGTCTCCTTGACCAGGCGCTGGGCGCTCTGGATCGCCAGCTCGTTGCTCGACTCGTAGCTGCCCATCGGCAGGTCGCCGACCATCAGCGGCGTCCGCAGGCCGCGGCGCACGGCTTTGCCGAGGACGATCATCTCCTCCATCGAGACCAGGTCGGTGCGCGGGTAGCCGAGCACGACGTTGGCGCCGGAGTCGCCGACCAGGACGATGTCGGCGCCGGCCTCCTCGGCGACGCGGGCCGAGGGGTAGTCGTAGGCGGTGACCATGACGATCGGTTCGCCGTTGGCCTTCATCTCGACCAGCTGCGGCAGGCCGATCGCCGGCCGGACGTCGTCGGGGGACGCGGTGTGGGACCTCGCTCCTGAGCTCATGACAAAAGCACCTCCGGGTGGCTGTCGACGGCGATGGCACGGTTGTCGTCGTCGACGTGGACGACGATCGGCGAGTAGCGCTCGAGGTCGCTCTCGTCGTAGGCGCCGAAGGAAGCGACGATGATCTTGTGGCCGGGCTCGACCAGGTGAGCGGCGGCGCCGTTGACCTGCATCGTCCCCGAGCCGGGCTCGCCGTCGATCACGTAGGTGACGAAGCGCGAGCCGTTGTCGACATCCCAGACGTGGACCTGCTCGTTGGTGATCAGATCGGCGCCGGCCATCAGCTCGGTGTCGATCGTGATGCTGCCGATGTAGTCGACGTCGCAGTCGGTCACCGTCGCGCGGTGGATCTTCGACTTCAGCATCTGTCTCTGCACGTGGCCTCCTTCACGTGTTTCAGGGTCGGATCAAGACGTTGTCGATCAGGCGGGCGCTGCCGACGCGGGCCGCGACGGCAACAAGGACGGGGCGGCCGGCGAGCTCCTCGACCGGCTCCAGCAGGTCGGCGTCACGGGCCTCCAGGTACTCGGGCTCGATGCCCGCCTGCGCGAGCTCGCGGCGGCCGGCCTCGAGGGCAGTGGCCAGCGAGCCGGCGCGGGCCTCGCGCTCAACCGTCCGCAGGGCGGCGGAGAGGGCGGCGGCGCGCTCGCGGTCGGCGGGCTCCAGGTAGGCGTTGCGCGAGCTCATCGCCAGGCCGTCGGGCTCGCGCACGGTCGGCAGCACCGCGACCCGCAGCGGGAAGTCGAGGTCGCGGACCATGCGGCGGATCACCGCCGCCTGCTGGGCGTCCTTCTGGCCGAAGTAGGCGACGTCGGGGCCGACCACGTTGAAGAGCTTGGCGACGATCGTGGTGACACCGCGGAAGTGGTCGGGACCGCGGCGGGCGCGGTCCCCGTCGAGGACCTCGGTCAGGGTGCCGCCGACCTCGACCCTGGTCGAGAAGCCTTCCGGATAGACCTCGGCGACCCCGGGGGCGAAGGCGAGGTCGACCCCCGCCTCGGTCGCCAGGCGCAGGTCGCGCTCCTCGTCGCGCGGGTAGCGCTCGAGGTCCTCGCCGGGCCCGAACTGGGTCGGGTTGACGAACAGGCTCATCACCACCACGTCGCACTCGGCGCGGGCCGCGCGCAGCAGCGAGACGTGGCCCTCGTGGAGGTAGCCCATCGTCGGCACGAGGCCGATCGTCTGGCCCTGGCGGCGCGGCTCGGCCAGCGCCGAGCGCAGCTCGGCCTTGGACCGCACGAGGCGCGCGGACGCATGCCTGGAGAGAGTGTCGCCGGTGGAGAGGATCGAGTTCATAGGTCCATGCCCTCACGGGTCACGGCCGTTGCTGGAGAAAAGTATAGGCGCACGTCCGCACGGATCGCGCACAGAGGTTGACTACCCGCCCTCCGGCGCCGCGAACTCGATCTTGCGCAGCGGCTTGGCCGGCGCCCCCGCGCAGATCGTCCCCCCGGGCAGGTCGCGGGTGACGACCGAGTTGGCGCCGATCACGCAGCGCTCGCCGATCCTCACCCCGCTGGTCACCGCGCAGTTGACCCCGAACCAGCAGTTGGCGCCGATCGCGACCGGCCCCTTCGAGGTGAAGCCCTGCCAGGTCACCGGCCTGGTGGGGTCGTCGTAGCGGTGCTCGGCGTCGCCGACGAAGCAGCCGTTGGCGAACATCGTGTGGTCGCCGATCGAGACCCGGCCCTGGGCGGCGATCATCGTGTTGCGGTTGAGGAAGCAGCCCTCGCCGATCTCGATCTCCGCCTCCGGCGCCAGGGTCAGCCAGCAGCCGGGCTCCAGCAGGGTGCCGGGGGCGATCCGCAGCCGCCCCTCCTCCAGCGCCTCCAGCACCTCTCCCTCCACCGGGTGGCGCACGTAGAAGCCCCCGCGGGCGGCGTGGCGATCGATCCGCCAGCGGCGGGAGAGCCGGTGGTTGCGCTCATACCAGCGGCGCTTCTGCCACCACAGGCGCCAACCCCGCTGCGAGTGCTCGGCCACCCCGCAACCCTAACCGCGCCCGGCGGGCCTCCTAGACTGCCGCCCATGGGCGAGCTTCGCGGTGGGATCGATCTCGGCGGCACGAAGATCCAGACGGCGGTCGTCGACGCCGACGGCGAGGTCAAGGGACAGGCCCGGCGCCCGACGCCGACCGATGGCGGCCCTCAGGGCGTCGCCGAAGCGATGGCGGCGGCGCTGCGCGAGGCCGCGGAGGAAGCCGGGGTCGAGCCGGCCGAGCTGCGCGGCGTCGGCGTCGGCTCCCCCGGCGATGCCGACGAGAAGACCGGGGTCGTCTCCGGAGCCCGCAACCTGCCCGGCTGGGAGGGCAGCTTCCCGCTCGGCGAGAAGCTGAAGGACGCCCTGGGGACCGAGGTGCGGATCGGCAACGACGTCCAGGTGGCGACCGAAGCGGAGTTCCACCTCGGGGCCGGGCGCGAGTTCAACAGCCTGGTCGGCTTCTTCTGGGGCACCGGCGTCGGCGGCGGCCTGGTGCTCGACGGCAAGCCGTGGCTGGGCCGCGGCGCGGCCGGCGAGGTCGGCCACATGGTCGTCAAGCGCGGCGGCGCCAGGTGCCCCTGCGGCCGCCGCGGCTGCCTCGAGGCCTACGCGGGACGCTCGGCGATGGAAGCCGAGGCGCGTCGGCGCCACGAGGAGGAGGGCGAGAAGACCGAGCTCTTCAAGCTGATGGAGAAGCACGGAAAACCCCGCCTCACCAGCGGCATCTGGGAGCGGGCGATCGACGCCGACGACCATCTCGCCGAGGACCTGATCCACCGCGCGGTCGAGGCGCTCGGAACCGGGATCGCCTCGGCCCAGAACCTGCTCGACGTCGAGGCGGTGATCGTCGGCGG
>DASVWP010000038.1:0-2706 GCA_036393155.1 Solirubrobacterales bacterium
TCGAACGTGAGGCGCTGCTCTTCGACGAGCGCCACCAGGCGACGCCTTCCGTTCGGGGTGAGCGGGGCGTTACGGTGCTGCATCCGGGTCCTCCTTGAGGTCGTGAGCTTCGACACCCACAGCCTCTCGGTGGACCCGGATCTATCTCACCGCGTTCGGAACGTCCCTGGGCTCGTCACCTAGCGCCTGCGAAGACAAAACGTTCCGTCCGAGGCGGTTGCGAACATAGGTTCGTGCCGACCACCCACGATCCGAACGTCAAAGGAAACGTCGCCGAGCTGGCGTTCGCAGCCGCGGCGGCGAAACTTGGCCTCTCTGTCTTGAAGCCTCTCACCGAGCACGAGCGCTACGACCTCGTGCTGGGAATGGCAGGCGAGCTGCTGCGAGTCCAGTGCAAGTGGGCCAAGCACCTTGGTGATGTCGTCTCGGTTACTTTGGCGACGAGCCGGCGCACCGCTGAGGGCTATCTGCGTACGAGTTATTCGGCGGATGAGATCGACGCCATCGGCGCGTACTGCGAGGCTCTTCGCGAGTGCTTCTTGATCCCCGTTGCGGAGGTCGACGGGAAGCGCTCGATGAGGTTGAGATTGACCCCAGCGAGAAACGGACAGCGCGCCTCATTAAACTGGGCGGAGAAGTACCGACTCGGGGCTGTAGCTCAGCTGGAAGAGCGCCGCCATGGCATGGCGGAGGTCAGGGGTTCGAGCCCCCTCAGCTCCACTTCTCCCGTTGCCTCCGGCGTCGAAGAGGTCGGCGCCCACGAGTTCCGCAACCACTTCGGCGTCTACATGGAGCGCGCCGCGGCGGGCGGCGAAGTGCTGATCCGCCGCCACGGACGGCCCTACGCACGGCTTGGCCCACCGGTCGCCTCGCCCACGCCCGCCCGGCCACCGCGCGGCTGACCGCCGCTCTGCCTGGCTCAACCGCCTCCCTACTCTTGTCGATGGTGAAGGGCATGAGCAGCGGCAATCAGCACGTCCTCTCGCATGGCATGCGGGACACGCGCGAGACCTTCGACGCCTGGAACGGTCAGCCGTGGTCGGTGCTCCAGGGCTGGGTGGCGTTGAGCATGACGATCGCCATCGTCCTGTTGACCGCCGTCTGGTTCGTCGCCGGGACGCTGACGCCGGACATCACGCCGATCCACCTTCCGGGCCTCACCGAAGCCTCCAGCCCGGGTGACCTGCTGCCGATCCTCTGGCGCAACGCGCTGGTCCTGGCCCTGCACGCCTGCGCCTGCGTGGCGGGCTTCATCGCCGGCGCCTCGATGCCGATCGCGGCGGCGGAAAGGACCGGCTTCTCGCGCTGGGTCCACGTCAAGGCCGGTGAGCTGGCGATCCTCTTCGTCGCGGCGGTCACCCTCTTCTCGCTGATGACCCAGGCCCTGTACCTGGGCTTCCAGGGCGCGACGCTCGCCTACCAGCTCCACGTCAGCCGCCTCGAACTGATCCTCAGCGTCCTTCCGCACGCGATCCCCGAGCTGACGGCACTCTTCCTGCCGCTTGCCGCCTGGCTGATCGCCAGCCGCCGCGGCCAGTGGAACCAGCTGCTGGCCGCGACCTTCATCACCGTCGGGCTCGCCGTCCCGACCCTGCTGGTCGCCGCGACGATCGAGGTCTACGTCTGGCCGCACATCCTGGAAGCGATCTCGCCGGTCTTCTGAGCCGGGGATCGATCGCCCGCCGCGCATAAGATCGCCGTTCATGAGCGGTTACGACCCCAAGGCGATCGAGCGCAGGTGGCAGCAGGTCTGGGCCGAGGAGAGGACCTGGGAGGTCGCCAACCCCGGTCAGCCCGGCCATGACCCCTCCAAGCCGAAGGCCTACGTGCTGGAGATGCTGCCCTACCCCTCGGGCGAGCCCCACGTCGGCCATCTCAAGTGCTACGCGGTCGGGGACGCGATCGCCCACTTCCGCCGCCGCCACGGCTTCGAGGTGATCCACCCGATGGGCTACGACGCCTTCGGCCTGCCGGCCGAGAACAACGCGATCAAAACGGGCGAGCCGCCGCGCGTGGCCACCGAGCGCTCGATCGCCTCCTTCCGCCGCCAGTTCGAGGAGTGGGGGATCTCGATCGACTGGGCTCGGGAGATCGGCACCCACACGCCCGAGTACTACCGCTGGACCCAGTGGATCTTCCTCCGCCTGTTCGAGAAGGGCCTCGCCTACCGCACCGAGGCGCCGGTCCAGTGGTGCCCGAAGGACGCCACGGTGCTGGCCAACGAGCAGGTGGTGGACGGGCGCTGCGAGCGCTGCGGGACCGAAGTCGTGCAGCGCAAGCTCGAGCAATGGTTCTTCCGCATCACCGACTACGCCGATCGCCTGCTCGCCGACTTCGAGGCGCTCGAGTCCTGGCCCGAGCACGTGATCACCATGCAGCGCAACTGGATCGGCCGCTCCGAGGGCGCCGAAGTCGTCTTCCGCTGCGAGGAGGCCGATCTCGACTTCCCGGTGTTCACCACCCGCCCCGACACCCTGTTCGGCGCCACCTTCTTCGTCCTGGCGCCCGAGCACCCCGAGCTCGACCGGCTCATCGCCGGCACCCCGGCCGAGCGGGCGGTGCGCGAGTACGTCGACCGGGTCGGCCGCGAGTCGGCCGAGGAACGCGGCGCCGAGGACCGGGAGAAGACCGGCGTGCCGCTCGGCCGCTCCGTCGTCAACCCCGTCAACGGCGAGCAAATCCCGATGTTCGTCGCCGACTATGTGC
>DASVWP010000039.1:0-2405 GCA_036393155.1 Solirubrobacterales bacterium
CGGTCGCGGTGGATCGCCGCCCGCTCGAATTCCTGCGCCCCCGCGGCCTCTTTCATTTTCCCCTCCTCCTCGCGCTCGACCTGGCGGTAGCGGCCGGAGAGGAAGTCGACGATCGCCTCGATGTTGCGGCGGTACTCCTCCTGGCTGATATTGCCGACGCAGGGCGCCCCGCAGCGCTTGATGTAGTAGTCGAGGCAGGGGCTGCCGGAGCGGCGGCCGGGCTCCCGCCCCTCGCAGGTGCGGAACTGGAAGAGCTTGCCGAGCAGGTCGAGCGTCTCCCGCACCCGCTTGGCGCTCGAGAACGGGCCGAAGTAGGCGCGCCCGGCGCGGTGCTTCTCGCGCGTGAAGTAGACGCGCGGGTACACCTCGTCGAGGCTGACGCAGACGTAGGGGTAGGACTTGTCGTCGCGGAGGCGGACGTTGAAGCGCGGCCGGTGGCGCTTGATGAAGCTCTGCTCGGCCAGCAGCGCCTCCGCCTCGGTGGCGGTGATGAGGGTCTCGATGCGCTCGACCCGGGAGGTGAGCCGGGTCTCGCCGCCGGAGAAGTGGGAGGCCACGCGTTTGCGGATCGAGCGCGCCTTGCCGACGTAGAGCAGGTCGCCGGCGCGGTCGTAGAACAGGTAGACGCCGGGCTGGTCGGGCAGCCCGCGGCGTTGCTCGGCGATTCGTTCGGCCCGCGAGAGGGACCCGTTTCCATCCACTTGCGCCACTTTGTCAAAGGGTAGGCTCCTGGCCAGCCGGCCAAGAACGAGAAACGAGGGAGAAAGCGAAATGAGCAGCCAGACCGTCAACCCGCCGCGGCTGAACACGATGCGGATCGAGATCGACGGCGAGATCGGGACGCTGACCCTCGACCGACCCGACGCCTTCAACGCGATGAGCCCGGAGATGATCGCCGAGTTCCCGATCGCCTTCAGCTGGCTCGCCGATCAGGCGCCGCTGCGGGCGCTGGTCATCACCGGCGCGGGCAAGGCCTTCTGCGCCGGCGGCGACATCACCTGGTTCCGCAAAGGGATGGAAGAGGCCGACGTCGACCTGCCGGCGAACGTCCGCCACGGCGCCGACGTGCTGCACCAGGGGATCGTCGACCTGCGCCGGATCCCCTACCCGGTGATCGGCGCGATCAACGGCCCGGCGGCCGGCGCCGGGTTCTCGCTGGCCCTTGCCTGCGACACCAGGATCGCCGCCGAGGGCGCCTTCTTCGCCTGCGCCTACGGACGCATCGGCGCCTCGCCGGACGGCGGCATGACCTACTTCCTGCCGCGGGTCGTCGGGCCGAGCCGGGCCCTGGAGCTGCTGCTCGAAGACCCGAACATGAGCGCCGCCGAGGCGCTTGCCGAGGGCATCGTGCGCGAGGTCGTCCCCGCCGAGGAGCTGGCCGAGAAGGCGCGGGCGAAGGCCGAGAAGCTGGCGTCCATGGCACCCCACTACGTGCGGATGGCGAAAGGCCTCTGCGAGGTCAGCATCGGCAACGGGATCGCCGAGCACCTGCAGCTGGAGCGCCACGGGATCGCCGACAGCATGGCGACCGAGGACCTGCAGGCCGGCGTGACGGCGTTCTTCGGCGGCGAGAAGCCCGCCTGGACCGGTCGCTGAACCGGCCGTCTGGCGCCTGCGTATCGGGGTACAGTCGAATGACGTCAAGCATGTCCTAAAGCGGGAAAGGACCCTGATGAAGAAAGCCGCATTTGCCCTGATACTGGTCATCGCCTCGATCGCGCTCGTCGCCTGCGGCGGCAGCTCGTCCAGCAGCTCGGGCAGCGAAACGAGCGAAAGCACCCCGGCCGAAAGCGAAAGCGGCGGCGCGGGCGGCGGCGCCGAAGGCGGGTCCGCCGGCAGCGCCAGCACGGTGAACATCGAAGCCGACCCGAGCGGCAACCTCGCCTACACCTCCACCGAAGCGACCGCCAAGGCGGGCAAGGTGACGATCGACTTCACCAACCCCCAGCCGCTGGAACACGACGTGGCGATCGAAAGCTCGAGCGGCGAAGAGGTCGGCAAGACCGAACTGACCGCCGAAGGCTCCACCTCCACGGTCGTCAACCTGAAACCGGGGACCTACAAATTCTTCTGCACCGTCCCGGGCCACCGCCAGGCGGGCATGGAAGGGACGCTGACGGTCAAATAGCCGCGAGCCGGCCGCTGGCCAGCAGGGCTTCCAGCGTGTCGGCGACCTCGCCGGGCGACTGCCCGGCGAGGTCCACCCCGTGCTGCTCCAGCTCGCCGAGCTCGGCGAACTGGCTCCAGAGCTGGCCGACGACGGTGCGGTCGATAGACGGGCCCCCTTCCCGCCGCTCGACCCGCTCGACGCAGAGGTCGAGCGGCAGGCGCAGGACGGCGTAGGCGACAGGGTGGCCAGCCTCGCGGAGGGCGTCGCGCAGGGGCTCGAAGAACCAGCCGGGAAT
>DASVWP010000040.1:0-3863 GCA_036393155.1 Solirubrobacterales bacterium
CCGTTCGCGATCGCCGACGCGACCGCGCTGACCGAGGCCGGCTACGTCGGCGAGGACGTCGAGAACATCCTCCTGAAGCTGATCCAGGCCGCCGACTTCGACGTCAAGAAGGCCGAGACGGGGATCATCTACATCGACGAGATCGACAAGATCGCGCGCAAAGCCGACAACCCGTCGATCACCCGTGACGTCTCCGGCGAAGGCGTGCAGCAGGCGCTGCTGAAGATCCTCGAGGGGACGACCGCCTCGGTGCCGCCGCAGGGGGGGCGCAAGCACCCCCACCAGGAGTTCCTGACGATCGACACCACCAACATCCTCTTCATCTGCGGCGGCTCCTTCGCCGAACTCGACAAGATCATCGAGCGGCGGGTCGGCGACCGCGGCGTCGGCTTCGGGGCGGCGATCTCCGCCCGTGAGAAGAAGGACGCCGGCGAATGGTTCGAGCAGGTGCTGCCCGAGGATCTGATCGAATACGGCCTGATCCCCGAGTTCATCGGCCGCCTGCCGGTGATCACGGCGATCCACCAGCTGACCCGCGACGACCTGGTGACGATCCTCACCGAGCCGCGCCACGCGCTGACCCGCCAGTTCCAGCGCTTCTTCGAGTTCGACGACATCGAGCTGGTCTTCGCCGAGGACAGCCTGGAGGCGATCGCCGACAAGGCCCTGGAGCGCGAGACCGGGGCCCGCGGCCTGCGCTCGATCCTCGAGGAGACGCTGCTCGACGTGCAGTTCGAGCTGCCCTCGCGGCGCGACGTGACCAAGTGCGTGGTCACCCGCGAGACGATCGCCCAGGGGCGGCGGCCAACCCTGGTGACCGAGGCGGCGCCGCAGGACATCGGGCCGGCGGGCGAGGGGCTCACCGAAGAAACCGCGTAAGGGTGGTGGGGGTGGGAGGGCCGGGGGCCCCTCCCAAAACTCGCTCGCTGCGCTCGCTTTTGAGTGTTTTGGGAGGAGCCCCCGACCCTCCCCCTCGGACCGCCTCGCGCTTTGGCTTTTTGGGGGTCATAGGCCCTCGAACTCTGGGAACGCTGGGTTTCATCCGGCGCGCTCTGCTTGTCGGCTGGCTACTCCGGCGCGGCCGCGCTCCGCGCGGGAGGCGGAGGGCTGGGCCTCGCTTTGTCCCAGGCTGGGGCGCATGAGTCCCAGCGCCAGCGAGCCGCCGAGGAGGAGGGCGCTGGCGCTGGAGGTGAGGGAGGCGCCGACGCTGGAGAAGCCACCGATCAGGGCGACGCCGATCGCCCCGCCGACCTGGCGGCTGGTGTTGTTGACCGCCGAGGCGATGCCGGCGCGGTCCTCCCCGAGCGCCTCGGTGGCGCCGGCGACCAGGCCGGGGACGGCGACCGCCATCCCGGATCCGGCGAGGGCGAGGAGCGCGAACCCGGCGGGGCTGTCGAGGCTCGATCCGAGCAAGCCGAGGCCGAGGTAGCCGGCGCCGGTGGCGAGCAGGCCCCAGCCGGCGGGGTGGCGCGGGCCGACGGCGGCGACCAGGCGCCCGGTGAACGGGGTGAGCGCAGCCAGCGGCAGCGCCAGCGGCAGCAGGGTGAGGCCGGTTTCGATCGGCGAGAGCCCCTGCTCCTGCTGCAGGAAGAGGCTGATCGCGAACAGCGCGCCGAGCGTCCCCAGGTTCATCAGGCCGGCGCCGGCGTTGGCGCCGGAGAACTCCGGCCGGGCGAACCAGGAGGGCTCGAGCATCGGCCCCTCACGCCGCCGCTCGGCGACGAGGAAGGCGGCGAAGGCCAGCACCGCGACGATCGCGGCGAGCACCGCCGGGGCGTAGGAGAGGCCGTTGCGGCCGCCCTCGATGAGGGCGAAGACGGCCGCCGCGAGCGCCAGCGTCCCCAGCATCTGGCCGCGCAGGTCCAGCCGGCGGCCGGTCGAGCCCGGGGAGCGCGGCAGCACGGCCACCGCAAAGCCCAGGGCGAGGGCGGCGAGCGGGACGTTGAGCCAGAAGATCGCCCGCCAGCCGATGCCGCTGACCAGAGCGCCGCCGAGCACCGGGCCGGCGACCAGGGCGCTGCCGCCGACGCCCGCCCAGACGCCGATCGCCTGCGGGCGCTCGCCCGGATCAGGGAAGAGCTGGTTGACGACCGCCAGCGAGGTGGGAAGGATCGCCGTCGCGCCGAGTCCCTGGACGACCCGCGCCGCGATCAGGGTCGGCGCGCTCGGGGCCGCCGCGCAGGCCGCCGAGGCGAGCCCGAAGACCGCCAGGCCGGCGAGGAAGACGCGACGCGAGCCGAGCCGGTCGGCGAGGTCGCCGCTGCCCAGCATGAAGGCGGCGAGGACCAGCGCGTAGGCGTCGACCACCCACTGCAGGTCGCTGCGCGAGGCGCCGAGATCGGAGCCGATGTGGGCGAGGGCGACGTTGACGATCGTCACGTCGAGGAGGACGAAGAAGTAGCCCGCGCTGGCGACCACGAGGGCGCTGCGCCGGCGCTGGGGGGCCTGTTGGCTGCCGGAATCGGTCATGCGTTCACCGTAGGGCCGAAACGGTTCGGTCCCGGCCGAATCGTCCGCTTCCTACCCTTTAGGGAGTGGAAGGAGACGTCGACATCGCGGCAGCGGCGGCGCTGATGGCAGATGGGACCCGGGCCGCCGTCCTGGTCGAGCTGATCGACGGGCGGGCGCTGCCGCCGAGCGAGCTGGCGCAGGTGGCCGGCGTTTCGCGCTCGACGGTCAGCGAGCACCTGGGCAAGCTCCACGATGCCGGCTTCCTCGCCGTCGAGCGGGGCGGCCGCAATCGTTACTACAGGCTCGCCGGGCCCGAGATCGCCGCCGCGGTGGAGTCCCTGGCGGCGCTGGCGCCGCGGCAGCCGGTCCGCTCGCTGCGTCAACACAACCGGGCCGGCGCCCTCGGTGCCGCCCGTACCTGTTACGGCCATCTTGCGGGACGCCTTGGCGTCGGGATTGCCGAGGCGATGCAGGAGCGGGGGCTTCTCGACCGTGAGGCCGACGTATTCCTCTTGACCGAGGACGGTCGCGACTGGATGCGCGAGCTGGGCGTCGTTTCGCCGCCCCGCGCCGGGCGGACCTGCAACGACTGGAGCGAGCGACGGCCCCACCTCGCCGGCCGCCTCGGTGTCGCCCTGACGAAGCGCATGTTCGAGCTGGATTGGTTGGAGCGCCGGTCGATACCCCGTGCCGTGGCGGTCACCGAGACCGGCCGCGTCGGGCTCCGGGACCGCCTCGGCCTCGACGGCTGGGACGGCTAGCCGAGCGCCGGGACCAGCAGCCGCGCGGGCTGCTCGCCGCCGCAGTGGACACGGCAGGTGGCCGCCCGGCTCGGCTCGTAGGCGGCCGGGAACTGGCCGGTGAGGGGATTGCGCGGCGAGAGCCAGCGACCGGCGAGGACGAGCCTCAGCTCCTCGCCGGCGCGAAACCAGGTGGCGGAGGGGCCGAGCTCGATCTCCACCTCGGTCGGCCCGGTCCCGCGGACCTTCAGCCAGCCCGTGGCCACCCGGTCGCGGCCGAATCCGTAGGAGCCCTCGAAGCCGACTTGGCGCCCGTCGCGCCACTTCTCGACCCCGGCGAAGAGGTTGGCCCAGTCGGCCCCCGCCAGCTCGACCCGCAGCCGCAGCGCCATCGGCCCGCTCAGCTCGAGGTCGCGCGGCACCGTCCAGCTCCAGCTCGGCCGCCCCGAGCGGGTGGCGAAGGCGATGACGCCCGGGCTCCCCGGCGCGTCGGCGCCGAGCGTCCCCTCGCCGTCCAGGAAGAGCTCGGTCCAGCGCACGCCCGCCGGCGGCCAGCTCGCCTCGCCCCGCACCTCGCGCACGGTCGCTCCGTCCTCGCGCACCTCCAGGCGCACCGGCGGCTCGGCGTCGAAGCCGTTGTCCTCGCCCTTGAGGAAATGGTCGAAGAAGCGC
>DASVWP010000041.1:0-6022 GCA_036393155.1 Solirubrobacterales bacterium
CGCCGCCACCGAGCCGATCCCCGAGCACGCTGAGACCCTCACCCTCGCCAGCGTCACCTACTGCCCGACGGTGATCCTCAACCACGTCAAGTCGCTCTCCTACGCGGCCAACATGCAGGCGACCCGCATCGCCAAGGGCCAGGGCGCCGACGAGGCGGTGCTGATCCGCCCCGACGGCACGGTGCTCGAGCCCCCCACCTCCTCGGTCTTCTGGGTCTCCCCCGAAGGCGAGCTGCGGACGCCGATGATCGCCGACGGGGTGCTGGAGTCGATCACCCGCGACCGCCTGGTCAAGGCCCTGCACGTGGAAGAGGGGAGCTTCCACATCGACGACCTGCGCTCCGCCAGCGAGGCCTTCCTCGCCTCGACCACGCGGGAGATCCAGGCGGTGTCGGCGATCGACGGCCGCACCCTCCCCGCCGCGCCGGGGCCGCGGACGCGCCAGGCGCAGGAGGCCTTCGCGGAGACGCTGGGCCGGGAGCTGCGCGAGCTTTAAGAAAAACCAGGAAGGGAAGGCGGGGACAGTGGACTTCCAGCTGAGCGACGAGCAGAAGCTGATCCGCGAGACGGCGCGCGAATTCGCCGAGCGGGAGATCGTGCCGCGGGTGCGGGAGAACGACCGGGCCGGGCGCTTCGACCGCGAGCTGGCGCGCAAGCTCGGCGAGATCGGCTTCCTCGGCGCCCCGGTGGCCGAAGAGTACGGCGGCCGCGGGCTCGACTACGTCAGCTACGGGCTGATCGCCGAGGAGATCGGCCGCGCCGACTCCTCCGCCCGCACCGTCGTCTCGGTCATCACCTCGCTGGTCTCCGGGCCGATCGAGAAGTGGGGCACCGAGGAGCAGAAACGGCGCTGGCTGCCGCGCCTGTGCTCCGGCGAGGGCCTGGGCTGCTTCGGCCTCACCGAGCCCGACACCGGCTCGGACGCCGCCAACCTCCGCACCCGGGCGACCAGGACCGACGGCGGCTGGTCGATCAGCGGCCAGAAGATGTGGATCTCGCTCGGCAACTTCGCCGAGCTGGCCCTGATCTTCGCCCAGACCGACCCGGAGAAGAAGCACCGCGGCCTGGCCTGCTTCCTCGTCCCCACCGACAGCGAGGGCTTCACGACGCAGGAGATCCACGGCAAGCTCGGGCTGCGCTCCTCCGACACGGCGGAGATCTCGCTCGACGAGGTCGAGGTGGGCGAGGACGCGATGCTGGGCGAGGTCGGCGACGGCTTCAAGGTCGCCATGAGCGCGCTGGAAAACGGCCGCTACAGCGTCGCCGCCGGCTGCGTCGGGATCTGCGAAGGCTGCGTGCAGTCCTCGGTCGACTACGCCAAGGAGCGCAAGCAGTTCGGGGTGCCGCTGGCCCGCTTCCAGCTGGTCCAGGAGATGATCGCCGAGATGATCCTCAGGCGCGACGCCAGCCGGATGCTGGTGCTGCGCGCCGGGCTGCTGAAGGACGAAAAGAAGCCGAACCTGATGGAGACTTCGGTCGCCAAGCTCTACGCGACCGAGGCGGCGGTCGAGTGCGCGAACCTGGCGATCCAGGTCCACGGCGGCTCCGGCTACGTCGACGACTATCCGGTCGAGCGCTACCTGCGCGACGCCCGCGTGACCACGCTCTACGAGGGGACTTCGCAGATCCAGAAGCTGATCCTCGGCCGCCTCGCCACGGGGGTCAACGCGATGCTGCCCTTCGAGGAAGGCTGAGGCGAGCGTGGCGGAGCTGGTCGACGTAACGGTCGACGAGCACCGCGTCGCGGTGCTGCGGCTGAACCGCCCGAAGGCCCGCAACGCCCTCTCGGCGCAGATGCGCGAGCAGATCGCCGCCGGCCTGGAGCGCCTGGACGGCGACCCCGAGGTGCGCTGCATCGTCCTTGCCGGCTCCTCGGAGTACTTCGCAGCCGGGGCCGACATCAAGGCGATGGCGGAGCGCCCACTCGACGCCCCGCCCGACCCGGCCGGACCCGCCTTCTGGGCGCGCCTGGCGGCGGTCGAGACGCCGACGATCGCAGCCGTCGCCGGCTACGCGCTGGGCGGCGGCTGCGAGCTGGCGCTGAGCTGCGACATGATCGTCGCCGAGCGGGGGGCCCGCTTCGGCCAGCCGGAGATCCGGCTCGGGATCATCCCCGGCGGCGGTGGCACTCAGCGGCTGACCCGGGTGCTCGGCAAGCAGCGGGCGATGGAGCTGGTGCTGACCGGCCGCAGCTTCGACGCCGCGACGGCGGCCGGCTGGGGCCTGGTCAACCGGGTCGCCGAGCCGGGCCGCTGGCTGGAGGAGGCGGTGGAGCTGGCGCGCAAGGTCGCCGAGCGGCCGCCGCTGGCCGCCCGCCTCGCCAAGCGCGCCGTCCTCACCGCCGAGGACACCGGCCTCGCCGCCGGCCTGAAGGCCGAGCGGGAGATGTTCGAGCAGGCGATGGCAACCGAGGACCGGGTCGAGGGCATGCACGCCTTCCTCGAGAAACGCGACCCGGAGTTCAGGGGCCGATGAGCGAGGAACGGCTCGCCGTCCTCGGGGCCGGGACGATGGGCAGCGGAATCGCCCAGGTCGCGGCGCTCGGCGGCTACCGGACCCAGCTCTACGACGCGATCCCGGCCGCCGCCGAGGCCGGCGCCGAGCGGGCGCGGGCGGCGCTGGCGAAAGGGGCGACGCGCGGCCGCTGGAGCGCGGAGGAAGCCGACGCGGCCGCCGGGCGCCTGGTCCCCGCCACCGAGCTCGGCGAGCTCGCGGGCTGCGTGCTGGCGATCGAGGCGGCGCCGGAGGACCTGGCGCTGAAGCGCGACCTGTTCGCCGCCGCCGCGCAGGCCTGTGGCTCCGAGACGGTGCTCGCCAGCAACACCTCCTCGCTGCGGGTCAGCGAGATCGCCGTCGGCGTCCCCCACCCCGAGCGGGTGGTCGGCATGCACTTCTTCAACCCCCCGGCCCTGATGAAGCTGGTCGAGGTGGTCGCGGCCGAGCGCTCCGCCGAGGCGCCCCTGGCGCTGGCGACCGAGGCGGCGCGGCGGATGGGCCGCACGCCGATCCGCGCCCGCGACACCCCCGGTTTCGTCGCCAACCGCCTGGCCCGCCCCTTCGCCCTGGAGTCGCTGCGGATCCTCGGCGACGAGGTCGCCGACGTGCCGCGGATCGACCGCGTGGTCCGCCTCGGCGGCGGCTTCCGCATGGGCCCCTTCGAACTGATCGACCTGATCGGGCTCGACGTCAACCTGGAAATCGCCCGCTCCTTCCACGAGCAGGCCGGCGGCCTGGAGCGCTGGCGCCCCAGCCCGATCCAGGAGCGGCTGGTCGCCGAAGGCCGGCTCGGCCGCAAGAGCGGCGCCGGCTACTACTCCTACGTCGAGGGCCCCGACGCCGAGGGCGGCGCCTTCCCCTTCGAGTACGAGGGGGCCGAGCGCGACCGCGAGCCACTCGGACCGACCATGGACCCGGCCCTCCTGGCTGAGCTCGACCCCGCCGCCGAGCAGATCCTCGGCCGCCTCTTCGCCCAGATCGCCAACGAGGCGGCCTTCGCTCGCGAAGAGGCGATCGCCTCCCCCGAGGACATGGAGACCGCGGTCAGGCTGGGGCTCAACTGGCCCCTCGGCCCGCTGGCGGTCACCGAGCTGATCGGCGCCGCCCGCGCCGCCGAGCTGCTGAGCGAGCTGGAGCGCGAGCGGGGAGCCGCGTACTCGCCGGCGCCGCTCCTTCTCAACTCGCGCTGAGCCGCAGCATCACCTCGTCGACGTAGCACCAGCTCCAGCCCTCGCCCAGCTCGGCGGAGCGGACGATCGGGTGACCGGTCTCCTTGTGGTGGGCGGTCGCGTGCTTGCCGATCGAGCTATCGCAGCAGCCGAGGTGGCCGCAGGTCTGGCACATCCGCAGGTGGACCCAGCGCATCCCCGCAGCCAGGCACTCCTCACAGCCCGCGACCTCACCGGGAAGGTCGAGGTAGTTGACCGCGTCGAGATGAGTGCACTCGGAAGCCGTGACAGGACGATAGCGGTTGGTTTAGGTTCCTCTCCCAAGAAACATGCTCGTCTAAGAGCGAGCACTCGCCTCCCCCAAGAGGAACATCGCTTGCGCGCTCTTCGCCTTGCCCTTGCCGCCGCCCTCCTGACCCTTGCCTTCGCCGTGCCGTCGGCGTCGGCCAGCACGACGATCGGCCAGCTGCTGCCTC
Organism: Solirubrobacterales bacterium; assembly: GCA_036393155.1. Lineage (GTDB taxonomy): Bacteria > Actinomycetota > Thermoleophilia > Solirubrobacterales > 70-9 > VAYN01. The sequence goes on from DASVWP010000041.1 coordinate 4,142, forward strand.
CACAAGAAGGTGGCATCTGCGGCGCGACCGCCGTCCAGGACACGGTCGAAACGGGGACCACCCCGTACGCGGTCCCGGCGGGCGGCGGCGTCATCACCTCCTGGCAGACGCGGACCGCAGGCAACGCCGGCGCAATGACCCTGAAGGTCTTCCGCTATGCCGGCACCGCGGGGCGCTACCAGGTGATCGGCGAAGAGGGGCCGCACAGCATCGCCGCCAACACCTCCCCCATCTTCTCGACCGGCGTCCGCATCCCGGTCCAGGCCGGCGACCTGATCGGCTTCTACGGCACCGGCACCAACTGCGAGTCCTACCAGCCCGGCAAAAGCGGATACCACCTGTTCGGCTTCGGACCCTCCGTCAACGTGCCGGCGGGCACCACGGCGACGGCCGAAGGTGGAACCACCCAGAGCGCAATCGAGATCGCCGCCACCGTCGAGCCCGACGCCGACCACGACGGCTATGGCGACGAAACCCAGGACGCCTGTCCGGCCGACCCGACCGCGCACCTCCCGCCATGCCCGGCCCCCGCTCCCGCGCCGGGTCCGGCACCGGGGCCGGACACCACCGCGCCGGGCATCGCCCTCAGCTCGAAGACCCGCCAAGCGGCCCTGAAGAAGGGGGCCGTGATCGGGATCGCGACGGTCACCGAGGGGGCGACGCTGAAGGCAAGCGGCTCGGTTTCGATCCCCAACGCCGGCGCCTTCTCGCTGTCCCCCACCACCGTCCCCGCCACCGCCGCGGTCAAGACGGCCCTCCCGCTCGGGATTCCGAAAGCCGCCCGCGCCAAGATCAAAGCGGCCCTGGGCAAGGACAAGGTGGTCAAGGCCTCGATCCACGTGGTCGCCACCGACGCCGCCGGCAACGCCAGCAACGCCACCCAGAGCGTGAGGATCGTCAGCGCGAAACCGAAACACTGAGAACGCAGTTCGTCCCGCATACCGGGAGCAACTGCGTTTTCACCGGACCTGGTGAAGCTAGGAGCCGGTCGGCGACATCTCCACCGGCTCCCCGCCCGGGAACCAGTGCGCCTCGACCGGGGGCGGGCTGTCGCGCAGGTACCACTCGGCGTCGAGGGCGCCCTTGCAGCCGCTGCCGGCGGCGGTGACCGCCTGGCGATAGGTGTGGTCGACGACGTCGCCGACCGCGAACACGCCCGCCAGGTTGGTCCGGGTCGAGTCGCCCTCGGTGACGATGTAGCCGTTCTCGTCGGTCTCGACCTGACCGGCGACCACCTCGGATTTCGGGATGTGGCCGATCGCCACGAAGGCACCGGTCGCCTCGATCTCCTCCTCGGCGCCGGTCTCGGCGTGCCGCAGGCGGATCCTCTCCAGCTTCCCGTCCTCGCCGGCGACGAACTCCTCCGGGACGAACGGGGTCTTGAGGCTGATGTTGTCCTTTTCGGTAGCCCGCTCGAACATGATCTTCGAGGCGCGGAACTCGTCGCGGCGGTTGACGATCGTCAGGTGCTCGGCGAACTTCGAGATGAAGATCGAGTCCTCCATCGCCGAGTCGCCGCCGCCGACCACGATCACCTGGTGGCCCTTGAAGAAGGCGCCGTCGCAGACGCCGCAGGTCGAGACGCCGCGGCCGCCGAGCTCCATCTCGCCGGGGATCCCGAGCCGGCGGGGCTCGGCGCCCATCGCCAGGATCACGGTCCTCGCCCGGTGCTCCTCGTCCCCGAGGAAGACCTTCTGCACGCCGCCGTCGGAGAGCTCGACGCGGTCGACGTCGTCGGTGACGAAGCGGGTCCCGAAGCGCTCGGCCTGGGCGCGGAACTGGCCCATCATCTCCGGCCCCATGATCCCCTCGGGATAGCCGGGGTAGTTCTCGACCTCGGTCGTGTTCTGCAGCTGGCCGCCCCACTGGAAGCCCTCGAAG
>DASVWP010000042.1:0-5125 GCA_036393155.1 Solirubrobacterales bacterium
TGCACCACCGCCTCGTTGAGGAAGGTGGCGGGGCCGGAGACGAACTCCACCGGTTCCATCGCCGCCAGTTCCGCGCACGGGCCGGGGATCGGCTTCGCCCCCTTGGGCACCTTCCCGGAAAGGCACCCCTCGAGCCGCAGCAGCTTGAAGATGTTGTCGGTGAGGATCAGGTTCGGCAGTTCGCCCTTGACGAGGACGACGACCGGTTCTTCGCCGAAGGCCCGGCGCACCCGCTGGGTCGCCTGGTAGGTGGGCGAGCCGGAGTCGGTGAGCGTGCCGGTGCCGGCGTCGGTCGGGATCCGGGTCGCGCCCACGCCGGCCCCGACCGCCACCATCGCGGCGAGCGCCAGGATCGGCCACGCGTGCCGAACCGCCCACGCCGCGGCGCGGCCGAACCACAGCCCCGGGGTCAACTCAGGGCCGCTTCCTCAGTCCATCGAGAGCGGGCCGCTGACGTCCGCGTTGAGGAACTGGCTGACGAACGGGTTGCTGGAATCGAACAGCTCTTCTTTGGGCCCCGACTCGACGATCTTGCCGCTCCACAGCACGGCGATGAAGTCGGCGATCCGCCGCGCGGTCCCGAGGTCGTGGCTGATCACCAGGTAGCAGCCGCCGTTCTCGGCGTGGACCTCGCGGATCAGCTCGCAGAGCAGCGCCGTGCGCACCGGGTCAAGGCCCGAGTCGGGCTCGTCGAACATCACGATCGCCGGTTCCAGCACCAGCGCCCGGGCGAAGCCGGCGCGCTTGCGCATCCCGCCCGAGAGCTCGTTCGGCATCTTGTAGGTGGCCTCAGTGAGGCCGACCTCCTTGAGCCGCCGGTTGACGATCTCGCCGATCTCCTCCTCGCTTTTGTCGGTGTGCTGGCGCAGCGGGAAGGCGGTGTTGTCGTAGATGTTCATCGAGCCGAACAGGGCGCCGTCCTGGAAGAGCAGGCCGAACTTTTTCCGCACGTCGAAGAGCTCGTCGTCGGTCATGTTGGGGATCGACTCGCCGTGCACGAGAACGTCGCCGGAGTCGGGGTACAGCAGGCCGACGATGTGCTTGATCAGCACGCTCTTGCCGGTCCCCGAGGGGCCGAGCACCATCGAGACCTGGTCCTCGGGCAGCCCGAGGTTGAGGCCGTTGAGGATCCGGGCGCGGCCGAACTGCTTGACCAGGTCGATGATCTCGATCGCGTCCTCGCCCCCGTGGTCGCGCTTGCGGCCGGTGTGGAATTTGTAGGGATCGTGCTCGCGCGGGTCGACGCCGGGGATGATGAAGTCCCGCCCCATCACCGCGCCGTCCTCGCTGACGTACGGACTGCTGTCCCCGTCGCTCACCGGCGGCGCCATCTCGGCGCTGGTCTCGGCCTCGGGCTCGAAGTCCTCGCCCGCGGTCTCGTTCATGCGCTCCTGCTCGTCCATCGACACCTCACCCTCCTATTGGCGCGCGTGGGTTGGCCCCCCAGAAGACAAGGGTCCCAAGCATCCCGATGATGTGGACTAAGACGATGTTGAGGACCATCGACTTCGCCGTCGCGGTCCCCACCCCGACCGGCCCGCCGGAGGCGGTATAGCCGTAGTAACAGCCGACCAGCACGATCGCGGTCGCCATCACCATCCCCTTGATCAGGCTGAATAAGAGGTCGGGTGGGTTCTGGAACATCCAGAAGATCAGGAAATAGCCGCCCGAGCTGACGTCGCCGATCTGCTTGACGACCGCCAGGTAGCTGGCCAGGTACATCACCCCGATGCCGACCAGGTACATGAACGGGAAGGTGATCCAGGCGGCGAGCAGCCGGGTCGCGCAGAGGAAGGTCACCGGCGGCACGCCCATCACCTCGAGCGCGTCGATCTCGTCGGAGATCCGCATCGCCCCGAGCTCGGCCACGATCCCGGTCCCCACCTTGGCCGCCAGCATGTAGCCGAAGGCGTAGGGCATGATCTCTCGCAGGTCGCACCAGGCCGAGAAGACGCCGGCGTAGGCCGGCGCGCCCTGGGCGCGCAGCAGGTAGGCGCCCTCGATCCCGCACTGCAGGCCGAGCGTGAAAACGAGGCCCCAGATGATCAGCGCGGAGCCGAGGATCAGGATCCCGGCCTGCCGCAGGGCCTCGCCGAAGAAGCGGAAGACCCGTCCCGAGTAGACGAGCCCGGCGATCCGCGAGCCGAAGCGGGCGATCTCGCCGAAGGAGTCGAGCCAGCCGCGGGGGATTTCCAGCCAGGCGTTCACCGGATCGTCTGCAGCTCCGGGTTGGTCGCCAGCAGGGTCTGCGTGAAGACGTAGTTGAAGGCGAAGACCGCCATGAAGGCGATCACCACCGCCTCGTTGACCGCGCGGCCGACGCCGGCGGCGCCGCCGGAGGCGGTCATGCCTTTGTAACAGCAGACGATCGCGATGATCGCCCCGAACAGCGTGCACTTGAGGACCGAGCCCCAGAGGTCGGTGATCGAGGCGTTGGAGAAGAGGGTGGCGAAGAAGCCGCCGAGCGGCTGGTTGTAGAGGAGCTCGGTGAGGATGCCGCCGCTGATCCCGAAGACCAGGGCGTAGATGTCGAGCAGCCCGGTGATCAGCATCAACGAGAGGAAGCGCGGGACGACCAGGTTCTTGATCGGGTCGACGCCCAGCACCTGCAGGGCGTCGAGCTCCTCGCGGATCTTGCGGGCGCCGAGGTCGGCGGTGATCGCGGTGCCGGCGACGCCGGCGACGACGACCGCGGTGACGAAGGGGGCGAACTCGCGGATCGAGGCGAGCACGAAGAAGCCGCCGAGCCGGTCGAGGGCGCCGAACAGCGAGAGGAAGTTGGCCGCCTGCAGGCCGGGGGCGCCGAAGCCGAAGGCGACGGTCGAGACCAGCAGCGGGAACCAGCAGAGCTGCAGGGCGAAGAGGAACTGACCGATGAACTCCTCGCCATAGGGGTACGGCGGGCGGATCGCGGAGACGATCGTGCGCGCGGTGAGGATCATCATCTCCCCCACCTGCTCGAACACAGACTTTGCGGGCAGGAATGCCCTGTTGACCGCGGATCCGACCATCAGCTCCTCCAGGCAAGCTGCGCCGCACGCGCGACGCCCCACTCGGTGGTCTGAGTCTAGGGGATGGGTCCCCGGCAACGGTTAGCCCAGTGTTGAGATCCGGCTAACCCTTCGGCGAGCCGGGAAACCCCCCGCGGAGACGGGAAAACCCCGTGCTATGTTCGGGCCGCTTTGCGGGGGAGAGGACGACATCTTCGACGTGCCCACCTCCGCGCCGTCGCGGCAGCGGCGGCCGCTGCGGCGATCGCGATGGCGCTCGCCGCCTGCGGCGAATCGTCCTCGGACTCCAACCAGCCGGCCGGCAGGTACCCGGTCGAAGTGACCACCGCGAGCTTCCCGACCAAGCAGCGCCTCGGCCAGACCTCGCTGCTGAGGCTCGGGGTCCGCAACAGCGGCAAGCACACCGTCCCGGCGCTGACGATCAGCTTCACGATCGCCGGCAAGCAGGGGGTCGACTCGGTCCTGCCGTTCGGCGTCCGGGACCCCGAGCCCGGCCTGGCGATTCCCGACCGCCCGGTCTGGGTGCTTGCCCAGAGCTATCCCAAACTGGCCGGCTCCTCGAAGCCTGGCGGCGCCAGCACCTCGAACGCGCGGACCTTCGCCTTCGGGCCCCTGAAGCCCGGGGCCACGACGGAAGCGGTCTGGAAGCTGAGCGCGGTCAAAGCCGGCCACTACAACCTGCTGTTCACCGTCGACGCCGGGGTCAGCGGGACCGCCAAGGCCGAGACCGGCAGGGGCGCCACCCCCGGCGGGTCCTTCGCCACCGACGTCACCGCCGAACTGCCGGAAACCGAAGTCACCGACAGCGGCGAAATCGTCGAAATCAAGCCCGGCGGCAAGCGCTCGCACCAGGGCGAATAGAGGAACCCGGGGCGAATTTCCGCGCCCGGGCGCCCGTCTGCGGCTAAAGTTGGCTGACCAGCCAAACGCTCGACGAAGGGAGCACCGGTGGAGAGCGGAACGGCCGCGACGAGCGGCACGCAGACGAACGGGACCAACGGGGGAGCAGCGAGCGCCGAGACGATCGCGGTCCTCAACCCGGCGACCGGCGCCACGATCGCGACGATCCCCGTCGACCCGCCCGAGGCCGTGGCCGCGACGGTGGCCCGCGTCCGCGCCAACCAGCCCGAGTGGGAGGCGATGGGAATCGAGGGCCGCTACCACTGGCTGGGCAAGCTGCGCGACTGGGTGCTCGACAACCGCGACCGCATCCTCGACACGATGCAGGCGGAGACCGGCAAGGTCCGCGCCGACGCCGCCAACGAGCCGGTCTACCTGGCCGACATCATCAACTTCTACGGCACCCGCGGGGCGAAGTTCATCGGCGAGGAGAGCGTCCGCCCCCACTCCGCTCTGCTGGCCTCCAAGAAGCTGCGGATCCAGTACCGGCCGCACCCGGTGGTCGGCATAATCAGCCCCTGGAACTTCCCGCTGATCCTCTCGATCGGCGACGCGATTCCCGCCCTGGTGGCGGGTGCCGCGGTCGTCGTCAAGCCCTCCGAGTTCACCCCGCTGGGACTGGCGGAGCTGGTCGAGGCGTGGAAGACGGAGATCGGCGGACCCGACGTGCTCGACTGCGTGCAGGGCATCGGCGAGACCGGCGGCGCGCTGGTCGACGCCGTCGACTTCATTCAGTTCACCGGCTCCGACCGCACCGGCCGCAAGGTGATGGCCCGGGCGGCGGAGACGCTGACCCCGGTCAGCCTCGAGCTCGGCGGCAAGGACCCGATGATCGTCCTCGCCGACGCCGACCTCGACCGCGCCGCCAACGCCGCGGTCTGGGGCGGGATGATGAACTCGGGTCAGATCTGCATGTCGGTCGAGCGGATCTACGTCGAGGAGCCGGCCTACGACGAGTTCGTCGGCAAGCTGACCCGCGAGGTGGGCAAGCTGCGCCAGGGCGCCGACGACGCCGCCGCGCCGATGGACGTCGGCGCGATGACCTCGCCGAACCAGATCGGGATCGTCGAGGACCACGTCAACGACGCCCTCGCCTCGGGCGCCCGGGCGCTGGTCGGGGGCAAGCGGGTGGCGGGGCCCGGCGACTTCTTCGAGCCGACCGTGCTGGTCGACGTCGACCACTCGATGAAGGTGATGCGCGACGAGACCTTCGG
>DASVWP010000043.1:0-9548 GCA_036393155.1 Solirubrobacterales bacterium
GGTCACCGTGCGCCAGTTCCGCCACTTCGTGCGCGACACCGACTACGTCACGGTCGCCGAGCGCAAGCCCGACCCGGCCGAATACCCCGGGATCGACCCGGCGGCGCTGGTCCCGGGCTCGCTGGTCTTCACCGGCACCGCCGGCCCGGTGCCGCTGAACGACTTCCGCGCCTGGTGGGCCTACGTCCCCGGCGCCTGCTGGAAGCGGCCCGAGGGGCCGGGCAGCGACACCAGCGGGCGCGACCAGCACCCGGTCGTCCACGTCGCCAACGAGGATGCCGCCGCCTACGCCGAGTGGGCGGGCAAGGAGCTTCCCAGCGAGGCCGAGTGGGAGTTCGCGGCGCGCGGCGGCCTCGACGGCGCGCTCTTCACCTGGGGCGAGGAGGACCAGCAGCCGGGCCGGCTGCTGGCCAACACCTGGCAGGGCCGCTTTCCCTACGAGAACCTCGGCGCCGGCGGCTTTCGCGGCACCTCCAGGGTCGGCGCCTTCCAGCCCAACGGCTACGGCCTCTACGACATGGCCGGCAACGTCTGGGAGTGGACCTCCGACTTCTTCTCGTCCCGCCACCCCGAGGAGGCGCCGAGCCCGTGCTGCGTGCCGCGCAACCCCCGCGTCGCCTCACCGGAGGGCAGCTACGACCTCGCCGCCCCGGTCGCCCACATCCCGCGCAAGGTGATCAAGGGCGGCTCCCACCTCTGCTCGCCGAGCTACTGCTTCCGCTACCGGCCGGCGGCCCGCCAGGGCGAGGCCCTCGACAGCTCGACCAGCCACATCGGCTTCCGCTGCGTCCTGCGCCCGAGCTAGGTCCGGGCGCGGCCGGCGCCTCAGTGGTGGTGGTGTTTCTTCTTCTGTTCGCGTTCTTTTTCCCGCCGTTCCTTTTCTTTCTGCCGTTTGATCCGCAGCTGTTCCTTGCGGGTCAGCGGCAGCGGCGGGGAGACTTCCTGGCAGACGCGCCCGACGCAGGACTCGAGCCGTTCGAGTTCGGTGTGCAGGAAGGAGCGGATCGGGAAGTAGTTGGGGTCGCGGGCGATGTTGTTGAGCTCGTAGGGGTCTTTGTTGATGTCGTAGAGCTCTTTCTCGCCGTCGGGCCACTCGATGTACTTGTAGGGGCCGAGGCGGATTCCCTCGTAGTTCTTCGGCGGCGCGAGGATCGAGGCGGTGGCGCCGCCGCCGCTGGAGCGGGCGTGGACGGCGCGGTTCGCGCGGTCGGCCACCGAGGGCTTGGCACCGCCTTCTTCTTCGACGTCGGCGGTCTGCACGAAGGACTCGAAGAGCAGCGGCCGGCGGGTGCGCAGGGTCGGGTCGTGGGCGAACGGGTAGAGCGAGCGGCCGTCGATGCTCTTGTCGGCTTCGGCGCCGGCGAGTTCGAGGATCGTCGGCGCGATGTCGATCGTCGAGGCCAGCTCGCCGGTTTCCGTGCCCGGTTTGATCCCAGGCCCGCGGATCAGCAGCGGCAGGTGGGTGGAGGGCTCATAGGCGAGGAACTTGCCCCCGACGATCCGGTGCTGACCGTAGAAGAAGCCGTTGTCGGAGGTGAAGATGACGTAGGTGTTGCGCAGCCGGTGCAGCGCCCCGAGGGTGTCGATGATCTCTTTCACCCCGTCGTCGACGCCGCGCAGCGAGGCCAGCGCGTTGTCGTAGTAGACGCGGTAGGTGTGGATTTCGGTCGGCGAGAGGAAGGGGGCTTCGCGGATGAAGCGGGGCTTGTCGTTGACGTTGCCCTCGTTGAAGCCTTCCGAGCTGCCGTCGGGCAGCGCGGCGCCTTCGAACAGGCCGTAGTAGCGGGTCGGCGGCTCGGGGCCGGCCGGGCGGCGGAAGTCGCCGTGCGGCGCCGTGTAGTCGAGCTGCAGGTAGAACGGTTTTTCGGCCGGGGTACCGGACAGCTCTTCGGCGGCGATCCGGCTCAGCACATCGGTCTCGTACAGGCACGGTTTGCCGTTCAGCGGGGCCGTCGGACAGCCGAAGTCGTCGCGTTCGCCGTATTCGCGGGTTTCCCAGCTGCCCGAGTCGCCGAACGGCCCGTCGACCGCGCCGTTGTCGTTCAGTTCGTAGCCGTAGTAGTAGTGGTCGCTGTCGGAGTTCAGCACCGTGTGCCAGGCGCTCCAGCCCGGCGGCTCTTCGGTCGGCGAGGAGTAGGGCGCTTCGCCGTATCCGTTGAGGAACTTGCCGACGTGGATCGTCCGGTAGCCGGCGGCCTGCAGCCAGGTCGCGATGTTGTGCTGGGCGGCGGCGCGCTGGGCGAAGCCGGGGTAGCCGCCGTTCGGCGAGACGTTGCCGCGGACGCCGTCGTTGTGGGCGTAGCGGCCGGTCAGCAGCGAGGCCCGGGAGGGTGCGCAGAGCGAGTAGGGGGTGTAGTAGCGGTTGAAGGTGGCGCCCCGTTCGGCGATCAGGGCGCGGGTGTTGGGCATCGCTTCGATCGGCGTGCCCACCGGGGCGAAGGCGGCGTAGAGCTGTTCGAGGGTCTGGTCGTCGGTCTGGATGACGACGAAGCTCGGGCGCAGCGAGCCTTCGGCGACGGCCTTGGCGCGCGGGTCGGCCAGCAGCACCGCCGCCGTCACCAGGGTCAGTAGGGCGACCGCGACGATCAGCGTGCGGACGGCTTGGCGCGCGCGACTATGTGGCTGTCGGTCCATATCTCAGGTGATTCGCGGGGGAGGAGCCCGCTCCGGCTTGAAACCGGCGCCTGAAGGCGGAGTTGCGCCGCGAAAGCTAGATGACGCTTAGGACGCGCCGAGCTTTTTGACCGCGTCGCGGAAGTTCTTGACCGTGGCGCTCGGCGCTTTGCGGCCTTCGAGCTTCTCGTCGTGGCGGTTGACCCAGATCACCGGCACGTTCATCTTCAGCAGCGGCGCGACGTCGGTGGTGTAGCTGGAGCAGATGTGGACCCAGCCTTTCTTGCCGCCGATCCGCCGCGCGGCCTCTTTGAAGTGCACCGGGTCGGGCTTGTAGCTGCGCACCTGCTGGGCGGTGACGACGAGGTCGAGTTCGGTCCGCAGGTGGCGGCGCGAGATCCCCAGCAGTTTGTCGTCGATGTTGGAGACGATCCCGATCTCGTACTTCTTCCCCAGCCGGTCCATCGCCGCGTTGGCCTCGCGGAAGGGCAGCCAGTAGGCGACGCTGTTGGGCAGGAACTGGGCGCGCGAGGGCTCGACCTCCCAGCCCAGCTCGCCCGCGACTTTGACGATCGTCCGGCGCAGGACCTCGGCGTAGAGCTCGTAGGAGCCGGCCATGATTTCCGCCTGGACCTCCATGAAGCGCTCCAGGAACGGGCCTTCCTCGAAGCTGAAGCCGTCTTTGGCCGCCTCTTTCTTGCAGGCTTCGACGATCCCTTTCTCCCAGTCGATCAGGGTTCCGTAGCAATCGGTGGTAACCCAATTGATGGTTTTTAGACTGGGCAGGGCCATCGCGGAGCGCGGCATTATGGCATTCGGATAGTGTGCCGCGTCGCGCTCCCCCCGGCGCCACCTCTGAAATGGATCTTCTCGAGTACCAAGGCAAGCAGCTCTTCGCCAAGCACGGGATCTCCGTGCCGAGCGGCGAGGTCGCCGACACCGTCGAGGACGCGGTCGCCGCGGCGGAGCGGATCGGCTACCCCTGCGCGATCAAGGCGCAGGTGCTGATCGGCGGTCGCGGCAAGGCCGGCGGGATCAAGATCGCCAAGGACGCCGCCGAGGCGCGCGAGTACGCCGACGCGATCCTCGGCATGGACATCGTCGGCCCCCACGGCGAGGGCCCGTTCCGGGTCGATCAGGTCTGGGTCGAGGGCGGCTCGGACATCGCCGAGGAGTACTACGCCTCGATCATCCTCGACCGCGGCGAGAAGAAGCTGCTGGCGATGGTCTCCGCCAAGGGCGGCATGGACATCGAGGCCGTCGCCGCCGAGGACCCCGAGGCGCTGGTCAAACGGCACGTCGACCCGACCCGCCCCTTCACCGCCGCCGACGCGCGCTCGATCGTCGCCGATGCCGGGCTCGCCGAGGACGCGCTCGACAAGGCGGCCGAGGTGCTGGCGAAGCTGGCCGCGGTGGCGAGCGAGGAGGACGCGACGCTGATCGAGGTCAACCCGCTGATCGTCACCGCCGACCGCGACGTCGTCGCCCTGGACTCCAAGGTGACGATCGACGGCAACGCGCTGTTCCGCCACCAGGACCTGGCCGAGGTCGCCGATACCGCCGACGACCCCCATGAGCAGATGGCGAAGGAAAAGGGCCTCACCTACGTCAAACTCGACGGAAACGTCGGCATCCTCGCCAACGGCGCCGGCCTCTGCATGTCGACCCTCGACGTCGTCGCCCAGGCCGGCGGCGCCCCCGCCAACTTCCTCGACGCCGGCGGCGGCTCCAAAGCCGAGGCGATCGTCAACGCGCTGGAGGTCATCACCTCCGACGAGAAGGTCGACGCGATCCTCTTCAACATCTTCGGCGGGATCACCCGCTGCGACGAGATCGCCAAGGGCATCCTCACCGCCTCCGAGCAGATCGGGCTGGGGCTGCCGCTGGTCGTGCGGCTCGACGGCACCAACTCCGAAGAGGGCCGGGCGATCCTCCGCGAGGCCAACCTGCCGAACCTGCACGAGGAGTCGACGATGCTCGATGCGGCGCGCCGGGTCGTCGAGCTGGCCGGAGGTGCGTCATGAGCATCATCGTCGGTGAGGAGACGAAACTCGTCGTCTCCGGCCTGACCGGCCGCGAGGGGTCCTTCCACGGGCTGCGCAACCGCGCCTACGGGACCTATCTGGCGGCCGGCGTCACGCCCGGCAAGGGCGGCCAGGACGTCGAGGGCGTGCCGATCTTCGACTCGATCAAGGAGGCGGTCGACCAGGCGGGCGCCAACACCTCGATGATCTTCGTCCCGGCGCGCTTCGCGGCGCCGGCGATCGACGAGGCGATCGAGTCCGGCGTCGAGACGGTGATCGCGATCACCGAGGGCATTCCGGTCCTCGACATGCTGAACACCTACTGGAAGGCCAAGGAGGCCGGGGTGCGGCTGATCGGGCCCAACTGCCCCGGCGTGCTCTCGCCCGGCAAGGCCAACGTCGGCATCATCCCCGCGCAGTTCTTCGAGCCCGGCCCGATCGGCGTCGTCTCCAAGTCGGGGACGCTGACCTACCAGATCGGCAGCGAGCTGAAGCAGGCCGGGACCGGCAACTCCTCGATCGTCGGGATCGGCGGCGACCCGATCATCGGCTCGGACTTCATCGACATCCTGAAGCTGTACGAGGCCGACCCCGAGACCGAGCTGATCGTGATGGTCGGCGAGATCGGCGGCGACGCCGAGGAGCGGGCGGCCGAGTTCATCGCCGCCGAGGTCTCCAAGCCGGTGGTCGCCTACATCGCCGGCTTCACCGCCCCTCCGGGCAAGCAGATGGGCCACGCCGGGGCGATCATCTCCGGCTCCTCGGGCACCGCCCAGGCGAAGAAGGACGCCCTGGAAGCCAAGGGCGTACGGGTCGGCGAAAGCCCGACCGAGACGGCGGCGATCGCCGCCGAAACCCTGCGCTCGCTCGGCTAGCGGGCATTGCTAGGGTCGGGACCGATGCCCGACACGATCTCCTTCGCGCGCGGCGCCCCGAGCGCCGACATCCTCCCGCACGAGCAGGTGCGGGCGGCGGCTGAGCGGGCGCTCTCGGAGGACTGGGAGACGGCGCTCTCCTACGGTGTCGGGATCGGCCATCCCGGGCTCTGCCAGTGGGTCGCCGACCGTCACGGCGGGCTCGACGCCTCGCAGGTGATGATCGCCAACGGGTCGCTGGAGGCGGGGGCGATGCTGTTCCGCCACCTGCTCGGTCCCGGCGACCGGGTCGTCGTCGAGCAGCCGACCTACGACCGCACCCTGCTGCTCCTGCAGCAGATCGGGGTCGAGCTGGTGCCGGTCTCCCTGGAGGCCGACGGGGTCAACGTCGGCGAGCTGGAGGCGGCGCTCGCCGAGGGGCCGATCAAGCTCGCCCACATCATCCCCAACGCCCACAACCCGGCCGGCTGCACGCTCTCGGCCGAGAAGCGGGTGCGGCTGGTCGAACTGGCCGCCGAGCACGGGTTCTGGATCTTCGAGGACGACCCCTACCGCGAGCTGCCCTTCGAGGGCGAGCCGCTGGAGACGATGCTGGCGATCGACAAGGCCGACCGCGTCGTCCACGCCTCCTCCTTCTCCAAGACGGTCAGCCCCGGGATCCGGGTCGGCTACCTCGCCGGGCCGGCGGCGGAGATCGCGAAGCTCGCCAAACGCGCCAACGAGACCTACATCTCGCCCAACATGCTGGCCGAGTCGATCGTCCTCGACCTCTGCACCACGGGCGAGCTGGACCGCAACATCGCCTTCGTCAAAGCCGAGCTGAAGGCGCGCTGCGAGGCCCTGGTCGCCGCCCTGCGCGAGCAGCTCCCGGAGGCCGAGTTCGTCGTCCCCGGCGGCGGTTACTTCCTCTGGCTCGACCTCGCCGAGGGAACCGACACGGTGGCCCTGCTGGCCGAGGCGAAAGCCGCCGGCGTCTCCTTCGTCGCCGGCCCCGATTTCATGATCGAGGGCGGCCGCAACAGCCTCCGCCTCTCCTTCGCCCCCGTGCCCGCCGACCGGGCCGCCGAGGGCGTCTCTCGCATCGCCTCCGCACTGGAGCGCCTCCGCGCCTCCAGCGCTGTCTGACCGGCGCATAGCTGCGTCCTCGGTCGCTCGCGTGCAGAGCACGCCACGCTCTCTGCGTCCTTGCTCTGCTTGGTCAGACAGCGCTGGATCGTCTAGTCGTGGGCGGGCGGGCTGCCGGCCTCGCGCAGCGCGCCGGCCGAGGCAACGACCACGAGCGCTATCGCGACGATCTCCAGCGCCGAGAGGCCCTGGGAGAGGGCGAGGAAGCCGATCGCCGCGGCGACCGCGGGCTCGAGGCTCATCAGGACGCCGAAGGTCGCCCGCGGCAGGCGGCGCAGCGCCTCCATCTCGAAGACGTAGGGAACGGCGGTGCTGAGCAGCCCGACCGCGGCGCCGACCAGCAGGTTGGCGGGGACGAGCAGGTTCGATCCGCCCTGGGCGATCCCGAGCGGGGCGGTGAGGCAGGCGGAGATCAGCGCCGCCATCGCCGCCCCGCCGATCCCCGGGTGGCTGGCGCCGACCCGGTCGCTCTGCACGATGTAGGCGCCCCAGCAGACGCCGGCGCCGAGCGCCAGCACCACGCCCAGCGCGTCGACTCGGCCGCCGCCGCTGCGCGCCGAGAGCAGCACGATCCCCACCGCGGCCAGGAGCGCCCAGAGGAGGTCGCGCCGCTGCCGGGAGCCCAGCAGGGCGACCCCCAGCGGCCCGGCGAACTCGAGGGTGACGGTGATGCCGAGCGGCAGGCGGTCGAGCGCCGCGAAGAAGAGGAGGTTGACGCCCGCCACCGCGGCCCCCAGCGCGACGACGTCGCGGTGGGGCCGGTGGCGCGTCCGCAGGACCGCCCCGCGGGTCAGCGCGACGAGCAGCAGCGCCCCGAAGACGGCGCGCAGGAAGACCGTCCCCAGCGGTCCGATCGAGTTGAAGACGCCGGTCGCCAGGGCCGACCCCGACTGCACCGAGACGATCGAGCTCACGGTCAGCGCCACCGCGCGGCGGTGCCCACTGCCCGTTCTTGCCGTCGCGGTTCCCATTTGCGTCTAGGATGCCCCGGTCACTTCGGGAACGAGAGGGGTTTCAGCATGGTCTCAAGGGGGATGCGGGTCGGGCTGTGGGCGATGGCAGCGGCGGTTGCCGCTCTGCTGCTCGTGGCGAGTGCGGCGAGTGCCGCTCAACGGCCGGTGTGTCCCGGTCCCGTCGGCGCCGGCAGCGCACTCTGTCACGCCCGGGTGGTCACCGACGCCAAGGGGACGCCCCAGGCAAGCACGTCGCCGAAGGGCTACGGCCCGGCCCAGTTCCACGGCGCCTACAGCCTGCCGACCGCCGCGCCGAGCGGCCAGACGATCGCGATCGTCGACGCCTTCGACGACCCGAGGATCGCCAGCGACCTCGGCGCCTACAGCACCCAGTTCGGCCTGCCGCAGTGCAACAGCGCCAACCCCTGCTTCCAGAAGGTGAACGAGTCGGGCAGCGCCACCGGCCCGTTCCCCCGCAGCGACGCCGGCTGGTCGCTGGAGATCTCGCTCGACGTCGAGGTCGCTCACGGGATCTGCCCGAACTGCAAGATCCTCCTCGTGGAGGCCAACTCGGCCAGCCTCAGCGACCTCGCCGCCTCGGTCAAGACGGCGGCGAGGCTGGGCGCGAGCGAGATCTCCAACAGCTACGGCGGCTCTGAGTTCTCGGGCGAGCTCGAAGAAGCCTACGCGGCTCCCTACAACCAGCCGGGGGTCGCCGTCACCGTCTCCTCCGGCGACAGCGGCTACGGCTCCTTCGGCTTCCCGGCGGCCCTCTCCTCGGTGATCACGGTCGGCGGCACGACCCTGACGCTCGGCCCCGGCAACGCCTACGGCGGCGAGACCGCCTGGAGCGGCTCGGGCAGCGGCTGCAGCAAGTACGTCACGGCGCCCTCATGGCAGAGCTTCCTAGGCGCCTGCGCCGGCATGCGCGGGACCGCCGACGTTGCCGCCGACGCCGACCCCAGCACCGGCGCCGCGGTCTACGACACGGTGAAGTACCAGGGGCGCAGCGGCTGGTTCCAGGTGGGCGGCACCAGCCTCTCCTCGCCGCTGGTGGCCGGCGTCTACGCCCTGGCGGGCGGACTGCCGGCGGGCACCACCGCGGCCTCCGGCCTCTACGGGCACCTCGGCGACGCGACGGTCCTGCACGACGTGACCAGCGGCTCGAACGCAAGCAGCTGCTCGACGATCATGTGCCAGGCGGGGAGCGGATACGACGGCCCGACCGGGGTCGGCACGCCGCTCGGCATCGGGGCGTTCTAGGGGCCACCGGGCGCTCGCTGAGCGGGCGCCCGGGGTTCAGGCCGCTGATCCGCGCCGCCGGGTCTCCCGTAGGAGGAGTTGATGGCGATCAGCGGAGCGACGGGGAAGTGACGATCGGGCGCGAGCGAGTCGAGCGGCTGGCCGACGAGGAGCTGATGCCGCTGATCGGCGAGAAGGACCCGGAGGCCTTCGCGGTCTTCTATGACCGCCACGGCGGCGCCGCCTACTCGCTCGCCTACCGGATCGTCGGCGAGCGGGGCGCGGCCGAAGACGTCACCCAGGAGGCCTTCGTCTCGATCTGGCGCAGCGGCGCCCGCTTCGACCGCGCCCGCGGCAGCGTCCGCTCCTGGACGCTCAGCATCGTCCGCAACCGGGCGATCGACGCGCTGCGCAGCCGGGCCGCCAAGGCGCCGAGGCTGGCCTTCGACGACGAGGCGATCCTCGAGCAGCGCCCGGCCGAGGAGCTGACCGAGGAGGAGGCGGTGCGGCGCGAGACCGCCAGCGAGCTGCGCGGCGCCCTCGGCGCTCTGCCCGACGAGCAGTCGCGGGTGATCGCGCTCGCCTACTTCGGCGGCTTCAGCCAGTCGGAGATCGCGCGGATGCTCGGCCTGCCGCTGGGCACGGTGAAGGGGCGGATGCGGTTGGGACTGGAGAAGATCCGCGCCGAGCTGGCGGAGGGACTGGCGTGAACGCGA
>DASVWP010000044.1:0-18532 GCA_036393155.1 Solirubrobacterales bacterium
ATCACGGCCGCGATCTCCGGATCGCGCCCGTCGATCCAGCGCTGCGCGTCGCTCCAGTGGACCGGCCGGCCGTCGTGACCGTCGACGATCTCGGCGGTGAGAGTCTCGGGCCGATCGGTCTCGATCACGAAGGCGTCGGGCAGGGTCGGCGGCGGCGCGGCCTCGACGATCGCCCGGGTGACGTCCTCGCAGGAGCGCTCGGCGTTCGCCCAGCCCTGTCCGAAGGAGAGGTCCGAGTTCTCCATCCGCGGCCCCTCGAGGACCCGCAGCTTGCTCTCGCTCGGTTCCCATTCGCGTTCGCCGGCCTCGATGATCCGGTTTTCCAGCCACGGCTGAACGACCTTGGCCATCACGTCCTCGCGGGAGAGGTTGAAGACGCGGGCGTGGCGGTAGCCGGCGCTGATCTCGACGTGGAACACGGGCGGCGACGCTAGCGGGTTTCGCGCCCGCTGTCGTCACGGCGGCGGGTGGGAGCGGCGGAATTGGAATGATCCTCGCCGTGGCCGCCCCCCTCCCCGACGCCGTCGTGTTCGACAACGACGGGCTCCTGCTCGACACCGAGTCGGTGTGGACCCGCGCCGAGCGCGACCTCTTCGAGCGCCGCGCCCTCGAGTTCACCCCCGCCGACAAGCGGGAGCTGGTCGGCACCTCCGCGCAGATCGCCGGCGGCATCCTCGAGCGCCGGCTCGGCGAGCCCGGCCGCGCGGAAGAGCTGATCGAGGAGCTGAACGCGCTGGTCGTGGCCGAGCTCGAGCACGGGGTGGAGGCGATGATCGGGGCGCGCGAGCTGCTCGGCACGCTGCGCGGGCGCGGCACCCCGATCGGCCTGGTCTCCAACTCGCCGCTGCCCTTCGTCCTGCGCTCGCTGGAGCTGGTCGGCTTCGAGGGCCACTTCGACGTCGTCGTCAGCGCCCACGAGGTCGCGGCCCCCAAGCCCGCTCCGGACCCCTACCTGGAGGCCTGCCGGCGGCTGGGGGTGACCCCCGGCCCCGCGGTGGTCGCCCTGGAGGACTCGCCGACCGGCGTCGCCGCGGCGCGAGCCGCGGGGCTGACGGTGATCGGCGTGCCCTCGATCGAGGGCGTGGCGCTGGAAGAAGCGCACCACCTCGCCGAGTCGCTGCTCGACGCGGTGATCGCCCGCGAGCTGGCGCTCTAGTCCTAGCTAGCTGTGCAGGACGCGGCGGCGGCGCAGCACGCGCTCGGCGATCTCCAGGAGCTCCCGCAGATCGTCCCGCTGGCCGGCGCTCGGCTCGCCGCGCAGGGCCGCCGCGGCGATCTCGCTCGCCTGCTCCTGCCGCTCTTCGAGCGTCGCCATGTCGCGCTCGTGGCCGGGGTCGGCGACGGCACCGGCCAGCTCGACCAGCAGCGCTTCCAGGCCGACGCGCAGCTGCAGCGCCGCCTCGCGGGCGCGGCCGGCGTCGAGGTCGCCGCGGGCCCGCAGCAGCATCGTCTCGCAGGCATCGAGGCTCTCGCGGCCGCCGAGCACCGCGGCGAGCCGCTCCTGCGGTCGCAGCTCCTCCTGACGCCTTTGCCGCCGCGAGGCGGCGGCCCGCACGTCGACCTCGCGCGCCTCGCTGAACTCCCCCTCGGCGGTCTCCTCGCCGCTGCCGTAGCCGAGCCGGACGGCGACGGCCCGTTCGGGAGTCAATTGGATCACCTGGGGATCGGCGTTCGCGATGGCCTGCACGTACAGCGCCCGGTTCAGCGCCTCGAATCCCTCGGCGAGGAGGCCGGTCGCCGCTTCGCTCTCCCAGGACCCCCCCTCCAGCCATTTTCGCGCCGCCTGCGCGTTCTCAAAGGGCGAATCTGCCCGGATCGACGTCACGCGCACGAGCGGGAGGGCCGCCGGTGGGGCATTGGAGTCCGACGGTCGCGGGCGCCTTCGGCGCCTCCCGGCCGGCGGGGGTGCTCCGGTGGTGCGCACCACGAGCACCATCTCCCCGCCTCGAACTCGCAACAGGTAGCGGCCGTCGGCCAGGGGGAGAGTTCCGGCGAAGTCAAACTGGACGAATCCGAACAGGGTCCCCACGGGGGCGATTCTTTCAGGGTGGGGTGGGTGGAGGGACGGGTGTGCGGGAGGTGGGGGCTCGGCTGAAGCACCCCAGCGTTTCGTCCCACCACCCAAGCTTCAGTAACGAGCCGTGGGGACCCGGTTCGTCGTAAAAGCTTGGGTGCTTCTGACCTTGGTCCCTGACGAGGGGGTCGGGTGACCCTCCGAACGGTTTGCGACAGAGGAGCGAGCTCCTTCGGGCGTCAGCGCAGGTGGCTACTTCGACGATGGTCGAGTGAGGAGGGTCACCCGACCCCCTCACCTCTCAGTATTCGCCGTGCTGCCTGCTCCCAGACCCGATCCTGGCGGTCCCCGCCGAGTTATCCGGCACCGCGTATTTCGACGGCCCCGCCTTCACTTCCGGGTTCGGGATTTCGCCGAGGCGGGTGATCAGGCGGTTCCACTTGCTGGCGGAGAGGCCGCTGAAGTCGAGAGCCAGCGGGCTGCCGTTCAGTTCCTTCAGGAAGGCGGCCATCTTCTGACCCCATTCCGTCACCAGGCCCTCGGTGTAGACAGAGTGGGCGAGGGGCACGCCGTTGGCGTCGGCGAAGCCGATCTCGATCGAGCCGCCGGGGATGAAGGTGGCGATCTGCTGGCCCGCGGCGACGCGTTCGCCGGGCTTCACGGTCGGCACCAGGCCCTCGTAGACGAAGATCACCTGGCCGGCGTGGGAGCCGCCGAGGAGGCGGTAGAGGACGCCGCCGCCTTCCGGCCAGCCCGGGGCGCCGGTCTTGAGGATTTCCGCATCGCCGATCGCCGCGATCGGGCCGGTACCGGTGAAGTCGACACCCTGGTCGGTGCGCCCTTCGGTGGCGTTGGGGAACGGGTTGACGTAGCCGGCTTCCGGTTCGGGGTAATAGCCGATGTGGACGTGGTCGTAGTGGTCGCGGAGGGCGAAGCTGGTTTCGCCCGGCAGGTTCTCCAGCGAGATCACCTGGTGCGGGTGCATCGTCCCCTGCAGTGCCAGCACGTCGCGGATCAGCTTGTCGGTCAGGGTGCCGGGCCCCTGGTGCCCGGCGACCGGCACGCCGTCGATTTCGGAGATATCGACGGCGTCGCCGCTCGAGTGCTCGGAGACGTTGCCCGAGGAGGTCAGGTAGCCGTGACCGCACTCCAGCGCCGAGATCCGCAGGCGGAAGCCTTTCGAGCGCAGGTACTCCAGCATCGCCAGGACTCGGCGGTCGATCCGCCCGGCGGCGATGTCTTCCCGTCCGCACTGGTAGATGTCGAGGCCCTTGTCGCCGAGGACCCGCTTCTGCAGCGCTTCCTTGGAGAGCAGAAGGACGCCGGCGCCGCTCAGCTGGTCGGCGAAGGGGTTCTTGCCCTTGGCGCGGTAGATCGCCGTCGCTTCGAGCAGCTTCCAGCCGTCGAGGATCGGCTTCGGGTCGATCCGCTCGGCGCCGCTGCCGGCCGGCTGGATCGAGAAGTTGATGTGGGGGTCGATGCCTTCCTGGGAAGCCCCGACTCGGCCCAGCAGGGTCCCGGCTATAACCCTCGACCCGACCCTTAGGGTTGAGCTCGCCGCCGGGCCTTTGCCGGCGGCGCTCGCCTGGTCGACCCCGGCCGCTCCCTTTGCCCCGCGGCGGGCCCGCTGCGGCAGGGCGTAGAGACGGGGACGCAGGTTCTGGCTTTCCACCGGCAGGGTCGTTTCCTTGCCGGAGGGGCTGACCGTGGTCCGGCCTTGCTGGGCGATGCTGCCCAGCTCGGCGTAGGTGTAGCGGTTGCCGTAGGTGTCTTCGAGGACGATGAACCTGCCGAGCTTCGGCGAGTTGCCGAGCTTGCGGATCGTTCCGTCGTTGACCGCGACGACCGGGGCGCCCGCGTGGGAGAAGATGTTGATCCCGCGCCGGGTCGGCGAGGAGGAGATGACTTCGGCCGCGTTGCCGTAGGAGCGGTCGCGGGTGTTGGAGCGCTTCAACGCCGCCCTGGCCGAGAGGTCGTCGGCGTAGCGGGCGTCGGCGGCGATCGGGAAGTGGGCCCCCTCGGTCAGCCCCGTCAGCGAGCCGACCAGGTTGGCCGGGAGGCGGCCGTAGGAGCGCGCGTACAGCAGCACCTCCTGCACGTACCAGTCGGCGTGGTTGTAGGAGAAGATCGCCTTGTAGAGGTTGTGCTGGGCGCCAGCCACCTTCAGGTAGTGCGCCGCGGCGCAGATCGCGTCGACCGGGTTGTAGGGGTCCTTGCGACCGTCGCCGTTGGCATCCAGCCCGTACGTTTCCCAGCTCGACGGCAGGAACTGCATCCAGCCGACGGCGCCGGCGCTGGAGACGTTGAGGTTGGTCCCGAACCCGGTCTCGATTTTGTTGATCGCCGCCAGGACCTCCCAGGGCACGCCGTATTCGGTGCCGCAGGCCTGATAGATCGGCAGCAGGAACGGCGGGATCTCGAAGGATTCGATGATGAAGTTGGGAACGCCGATCGGCGCCGGGCCGATCGGGGCGATCGTCGTCGTCGGGTTGGCGGCCGTCGGCGCGCCGCCGGCGGAGAACGGGGCGCCGCCGTTGGAGCCTTCGGGGAGCGGCTGGGAGCCGCCGCCGGTGACGCTGGGCGCCTGCACGGCGCCGGTGGAGTGGCTGCCGCCGCTGCTGTCGCCGAGGCTCTGGTTGTGACGCACGCCGCCGCGCATTTCGGTTCCTTCGCCGGCCCCGATCGCGCTGCCGTGCTTGAAACCGCCGCCCGAGCCGCCTTCGCTCGGCGCTTCGGTGGCGGCTTCGCCCGGGGCCTGGCCGCCACCGGCTTCGGGCGCCGTCGGCGTCGAGGGCGTCGAGGGAGCGGGGGCCGAGGGGGCCGCCGGTTCGGGGGCCTCGCTGTTGTCCTGCGGCGAGCTGCAGTCCGGGTCGGCCATGTCGACCAGGCCGTCGCCGTCGTCGTCGGTGCCGTTCGAGCAGGCGGGAGCCGTCAGCGAGGGGATCGCGATGGCCCCTTCGCCCAGCCCGTTGACGCCGGTCGTGCCGAGGCTCGGCGAGTCGGCGCCGGCCATCGAGGCGCCAAGGGCCGCCACCACCAGGAAGCCGGCGAGCACGACGATCAGTGCGATCTTGTTTCTCATCCCAATGCGCCTCGATACCCACTGCCGAGGAGCGCGGTACCCCAGAGCCTCCCTGCCACTCCCGACGCGCCCCAAGCTACCCATTCGCCCAGGGGTCCGCAACGGCGCCCGCCGTCCCCCAACAAGGCCTTAATCAGGACCGAATCCATGCCGCAAGCGGCAGGTTTTCAGGCGAGCCGGATGCGCTCGTTAAGCTGACGTGAATGGACTGCAAAAGGCGGGCGCGGTGAACGAGGAAGATCACGACGGGCTGCGCGCCCGCTCCGAGCAGGCGATCGGCGAGCTGGCCCAGGCCCTGATCGACAGCCCGACGCTCCACAACGCGATCTCCGCCGCCTTCGGCGCCCGCGAGAAGGCCCTGGAGGCCCAGCAGGCGGCGATGAGCGCGCTCAACCTCTCCTCGGCCACCGACGTCGAACGCCTAGAGCGCCGCGTGCGCTCGCTCTCGCAACGGCTCGAGGACGTCGAGGAACAGCTGGACCGGCTCTCCGGCGAGGTCGGGGCGCTGCGCCGCCAGCTGGCTAAGAACGATCGCGAAGAGCCCTCGAAAACCAAAGGCTAACCCTCGACTTGAGGGTTAGAATGAGGCCGAGGCGGCCGTCCCGGCCGCTTTCGCCGCGACCTCCAGCTCCTCGTCCGCGAGCAGCCGGCCGTCCGCCGACTCGATGACAATCAGGACCGCGGCAAGAGCGACCCCGAGCTCCCGCCCGCGGGCCAGCAGCGCCGCCGTCTGCATGTCGGCGGCCTCGGCGCCGAGGGCGCCGGGCTCCGGGTGGTGGTGGTGCAGCGTGTCGAGGCTGGCCACGCTGCCGGCGCGGCAGTCTGGCCCGAGCTGGTCGCGCAACCGCGCCGTGAGGTCGGGATCCGGCTTCACCCTCTCTCCGGCCCTGCCGCCGGGCCCGCCCCATGCGTGGGCCTCCTCGACCAGCAGCAGCTCGCCGGGGGTCAGCTCCGCATCGAGGCCGGCGCAGGTGCCGACCCGGATCGCCCGCCGCACGCCGAGCTCGGCGAGGTCGCCGAGCACCAGGGCGGCGCTCGGCCCGCCCATCCCGGTCGACTGCACCGTCAGCTCGCCGCCCCCCGGCGTCGTCCCCGAGTAGCCCCAAAGCCCGCGGGCGTGGTTGCTCATCTTCGGGGCGCTCAGAAGCTCCTGGGCGAGGGCCAGCGCCCGGCCGGGGTCGCCGACCAGGACCGCGGCGGCGGCGATCGGGGCGGTGGGGCGCAGGCGGGCGGGCATCGCTCGGGGCGACCCTAGCCAACCGTTTACCCCAGGCGCATCCGCTGGCGCTAGCCTCGCCGCGATGGCCGAGGAGCGCATATCGCTGAGCGAGGCCTCGCGCCGCTCCGGCGTTCCGGCCAGCACCCTGAAACGCTGGGCCGAGGAGCGGATCGTCCCCGTGCGCCGCGGTCGCTGGACCGCCGCGGCGGCGGCCCAGGCCCGGGTCGTGGCGCGCATGCGCGACCGCGGCTACTCGCTCGCCGACCTCAAGGAAGCCGGGCGCGAGGGCCGGCTCGCCTTCGGCTTCGCCGAAGACCTCTTCTCCGAAGAGGAGGAGACCTTCACCGTCGAGCAGATCGCCGCGGACACCGGCCTGGAGCCCGAGCTGGTGGAGCGGATCCTCGTCATCCTCGGCACTCCGACCGCGCGCCAGCGCGAACTGAGCCGCGCCGACGCGGCGGCGCTGCGTCACTGCGCCCGCGTCCTCGCCGCCGGCTTCCCGCTGGTCGCCTTCCTGCAGCTGGTCCGCGTCTACGTCCAGTCGATGCGGCGGATCGCCGACGCCGAGGTCCGGCTGTTCCACCTCTATGTCCACGAACCGATGATCCGCGACGCCGTTCCCGAGCTGGAGATGGCGGAGGAGATGGGGGAGCTGGCGGCCGACATCCTGCCGCTGGCGCCGCCGCTGACCGAGTACCTGCACAACCGCTACCTGCGCTACTTCCTCGAGCAGGACGTGGTCGGCCACATGGAGACCGACCAGCTGCTCGAAACGGCGGAAATCCAGCTCGGGCACGTGACGGTGACGCTCTGCTTCATCGACCTCACCGGCTTCACCCGCTACACCGAGGAGGAGGGCGACATCGAGGCGCTGGAGGTGGTGGAGAACTTCGTCGCCACCGTCGAAGCGACCCTCCCCCCCGAGGCGACGATCGTGAAGACGATCGGCGACGAGGTGATGGTCGTCTCCCCCGACCCGGCGGCGCTGACCGAATGGGCGGTCTCCCTGCTCGCCCGCCTCCCCGAGCGGCCCCGGCCGCGGGTCGGGATCCACTGCGGCGACGCGGTCTACCGCGACGGCGACTACTTCGGCGGCCAGGTCAACCTGGCGCACCGGATCGTCACCCGCGCCCTCGCCGGCGAGATCCTGGTCACCGGCACCGTCGCCGGTGCGGTCGAGGCGCGGGGGCGGCTGGAGCTGGAGCCGATCGGCGAGGTCAAGCTCAAGGGCTTCCCGAGCCCGACCGAGCTGTTCGTCGTCCGCGGCTGAGCGTCACGCGCCCCGGCGCCGCTCCTAGACTCGGCCGGGTGGACGAGGTACTGCTCGAACGCCTGCGCGAGGAGGGCCTGATCGGTCCGGGGGAGCCGCTCGTGGTGATGCTCTCCGGCGGCCGCGACTCGGTCTGCATCCTCGACCTCGCCGTCCGCCTCGCCGGCGCCCCGGCGGTCGCCGCCCTTCACGTCAACTACGGCCTGCGCGCCGAGTCCGACGAGGACGAGCGCCACAGCGCCGAGCTCTGCGCCGCCCTCGGCGTCGAGCTGACCGTCGAGCGGCCGCGGCGGACGCCCGGCGCGGGCAACCTGCAGGCCTGGGCCCGCGAGGCCCGCTACGCGGCGGCCGCGGCGCTCGCCGAGCCGGCCGGGGCGGCGATCCTCACCGGCCACACCGCCGACGACCAGGTCGAGACGATCCTCTACCGGCTGGCCTCCTCGCCGAGTCGCCGGGCGCTGCTGGGGATGAAGCGGCGCGACGGCAGGCTGGTCCGCCCGCTGCTGGGGACGACGCGGGCCGAGACCACCGCCTACTGCGAAGCGCGCGGCCTGGCCTGGCGCGAGGATCGCTCCAACGAGGACGAGGCCTTCGCCCGCAACCGGGTCCGCCGCGGCCTCGTGCCGGAGCTCGAGCGCGTCCACCCGGCGGCCGCCGCCAACGTCCTGCGCACCGCGGCGCTGCTGCGCGAGGAGGCCGAGCTGCTCGAGTCGCTGGTCGACGCCGAGCTGGCCGGCTCGCCCGGCGAGTCCCCGCCGGTGATCCCGCTCGCCCGCTTCGCCGAGCTGCACCCGGCGCTGCGCCGGCTCGTCCTGCAGCGGCTCGCCGACCTCGCCGCGGGGCGGCCGGTGCCGGGGGCCGCCCGCTTCGCCTCCCAGGTCGCCGGCCTGCGCCGCGACGGCACCGCGATGCTCGACCTCGGCGGCGGCATCCGGGCGGTCGTCGAGCGCGGGGTCCTGCGGGCCGAGCGGGGATCGTGAGCGCGTCCCTATATCTAGACTGCGGCCGGTGAGCGAGCCCGGGATCGGCGAGATTCTCGTCGAGAGAGACGACCTGCAGCAGCGCGTCGCCGAGCTCGGCGAGGAAGTCAGCCGCGATTACCGCGGCCGCGAGCTGGTCCTGGTCGGGGTGCTGAAGGGCGCGGTCCTCTTCCTCGCCGACCTGATGCGCCACATCGACGTGCCCTGCGAGATCGACTTCATGGCGGTCTCCAGCTACGGCTCCCAGACCGATTCCTCCGGCGTCGTCCGCATCCTCAAGGACCTCGACGCGCCGATCGAGGACCGCCACGTGCTGATCGTCGAGGACATCATCGACTCCGGGCTGACGCTGCAGTACCTGATGCGCAACCTCAACGCCCGCCGGCCCGCCTCGCTGGAGGTCTGCGCCCTGCTGACCAAGCCGGAGCGGCTCCGCGTCGACCTCTCGCCGCGCTACGTGGGCTTCGAGATCCCCAACCGCTTCGCGATCGGCTACGGCCTCGACCATGCCCAGCGCTATCGCAACTTGGATTACGTTGCCGCTCTAGACGAGTAAGCGGCCCAAACCGCCCTGGTACGCTGATTTCAGCTTTGAGGCGTTTTTTCAAGAGCGCGGCATTCCCGATCCTGCTGGTGGTCATCCTGGCCTTCATCGCCCAGCGGGTGATTTCGCAACCCAGCGGCCCGGAAGCTCCGTCCTATACGGAACTCGTCAAGCCGAAGACCGGGCTGATCGCGACCGGCAAGATCGAAGAAGTCAACGTCAACGTCAAGGACAGCACCCTCGACGTCAAGAAAACCAACGGCGAAAGCTTCTCCACCGGCTACCCGCCGAACACCGAACCGCAGCTGCTGAAAGTCCTCGAAGAAGGCGAATCGAGTGGCAACCTGAACGTCACCAAGGTCCACGGGACCGGCGGCTCGAGCATCCTCTCGATCCTCACCTACATCCTCCCGTTCGTCCTCTTCTTCGTCTTCTGGATCTTCCTGATGAACCAGATGCAGGGCGGCGGCTCCCGGGTGATGAACTTCGGGAAATCGAAAGCCAAGCGAATGTCGGTCGACGCGCCGAAGATCACCTTCCGCGACGTCGCCGGCGTCGACGAGGCCGTCCAGGAGCTCGAGGAGATCAAGGAATTCCTCGAGAACCCGAAGAAGTTCCAGGCCCTGGGGGCGCGGATCCCCAAGGGCGTCCTTCTCTACGGACCGCCCGGCACCGGCAAGACGCTGCTCGCCCGCGCGGTCGCCGGCGAGGCCGGGGTGCCGTTCTTCTCGATCTCCGGCTCGGACTTCGTCGAGATGTTCGTCGGCGTCGGCGCCAGCCGCGTCCGCGACCTCTTCGAGCAGGCGAAGCAGAACTCGCCCTGCATCATCTTCATGGACGAGATCGACGCCGTCGGCCGTCACCGCGGCGCCGGCATGGGCGGCGGCCACGACGAGCGCGAGCAGACTCTGAACCAGCTGCTGGTCGAGATGGACGGCTTCGAGATGAAGGACAACATCATCCTCATCGCCGCCACCAACCGGCCCGACATCCTCGACCCGGCGCTGCTGCGGCCCGGCCGCTTCGACCGCCAGGTGGTCGTCGACCGGCCCGACCGCAAAGGCCGCAAACAGATCCTCGAGGTGCACACCCGCGGCAAGCCGCTGGCCCGGGAAATCGACCTCGACACGCTGGCCGGCCAGACCCCCGGCTTCACCGGCGCCGACCTCGCCAACCTGATCAACGAGGCGGCCCTGCTGACTGCGCGCTCGGGCAACCGCGAGATCAGCATGAAAGAGCTCGAGGAGGGCATCATGCGGGTGATCGCCGGGCCCGAGAAGAAGACCCGGGTGATGAGCGAGAAGGAGCGGCTGATCACTGCCTACCACGAGCTCGGCCATGCGATCGTCGGCCACCTGCTGCCGAACTGCGACCCGGTCCACAAGATCTCGATCATCAGCCGCGGCCAGGCGCTCGGCTACACGATCAGCCTGCCGACCGAGGACAAGTTCCTCACCACCCGCGCCGAGCTGACCGACACGATGGCGATGACGCTGGGCGGCCGCGCCGCCGAGGAGATCGTCTTCGGCGAGATCACCACCGGCGCCTCCAACGACCTCGAAAAGGTGACCGAGACGGCGAAGCAGATGGTGATGCGGTTCGGGATGTCCGAGCGGCTCGGCCCGCGGGTCTTCGGTCACGACCGGGGCCAGCCCTTCCTCGGTCGCGAGTTCTCGGCCGAGCCCGACTACTCCGACGAGATCGCGCGCGAGATCGACGACGAGATCCGCCGCATCGTCGAGGGCGCCCACCAGACCGCGAAGGGGCTGCTGAACGAGCACCGCGCCGAGCTCGACCGGATCTCGAAACTGCTGCTCGAACGGGAGACGATCGACGCCGACCAGTTCGCCGCCCTGCTGGAAGGCAAGTCCGAGAGCGAGGTCTTCGCCGACGAGGAGGAGCCGGCGAAGTCGGCCGAGCCCGAGCCCGAGCCCGAACGGCCCCAGCTCGGCGGCGCCCGTCCCCAGCCCCGCCCGCGCCCCGGCTTCGCCGGCGGCGACGCGTCCTGACCGGCGTCCCCTGACCGGCGCCTGGCGGCGTCCTCGGTCGCTCGTGTGCAGAAGCACACCACGCTCCCTGCGTCCTTGCCATGCTTGGTCAGTGAACACCGGTCCACGCCTGATGGGAGTCGTAAACGTGACGCCCGATTCGTTCTCCGACGGCGGGCTGTACCTCGATCCGGAGCGGGCGGTCGAGCACGGGCTGCAGCTCGTCGCCGACGGCGCGGACATCCTCGACGTGGGCGGCGAATCGACGCGGCCTGGGGCGCAGGAGGTACCCGAGGCGGAGGAGCTGCGGCGGGTGATCCCGGTGATCGACGGCCTCGCCGGGAATGGGGCGCAGATCTCGGTCGACACCTCCAAGCGCGCCGTGGCCGAGGCGGCGCTCGACGCCGGAGCGGAGATCGTCAACGACGTCACCGCGCTGCGCGGCGATTCCACGATGGCGGCGCTCTGCGCCGAGCGCCAGCCGGTGGTCGTGCTGATGCACATGCGCGGCAACCCGCGGACGATGCAGCGCGACCCGGTCTACGCCGACGTGGTCGCCGAGGTGCGCGAGTTCCTCGCCGAGCGTCTCGAGGCGGCGGTGGCGGCGGGGATAGGCGAGGAGCGGATCTGGCTCGATCCCGGCATCGGCTTCGGCAAGAGCGACTTCCACAACATGGAGCTGCTGCGGCGGCTCGGCGAGCTGACCGAGCTGGGTCGCCCGCTCCTCGTCGGCACCTCGCGCAAGAGCTTCATCGGCCGCGTCGACGGCTCCGACGCCGGTGAGCGCCTCGGCGGCACGATCGCCTCCTCGGTGTTGGCCGCGGCCGAGGGGGCCGAGGTCCTGCGCGTCCACGACGTCGCCGAGGTCGGCCAGGCGATGACCGTGACGAGCGCGATCCTCGGGTAGGTTCCCCGCATGGAGAGTCACGGCAACGGAATCGAGTCGAGCGCCGAAGTGGAGATCCGCGGCCTCTCGATCTACACCCACCACGGCGTCTCCGAGGCCGAGCAGGAGGTCGGCCAGCGGCTCGAGTTCGACATCTCCTTCGACGTCCCCGACTGCGACGCGATGCTGACCGACCGGCTCGAGGACACGGTCGACTACGCCGAGGTCTGCGACATCGTCGCCCTGGCGGCGACCGAGCGCAGCTACCGAACGCTGGAGCGCCTGGCCCAGGTGGTCGGCTCGCGGCTGATGGAGCGCTACGGCTGCGAGACGGTGCGCGTCCGCGCCGCCAAGCCGGAGCCGCCGCTGCCGCTGGCGATCCAGGAGGTCGCGGTGGAGGTCAGCCAGGAGCGCGCGGTCGCCGAAGAGGACGACTCAGAGGACTAGTTGCCGCGGCGCACCGGCTACCTGGGGCTGGGCTCCAACGTCGGCGACTCCGCCGGCCATCTGCGGGCGGCGATCGAGCTGCTGCCGCGGCGCGGGGTGGAGGTCGAGGCGGTCTCCTCGACCTACGTCACCGAGCCGGTGGGCGAGATCCTCGACCAGCCCGACTTCCTCAACGCCGCGATCCGCATCGCCACCGACCTCGAGCCCGAAGAGCTGCTCGACGCCTGCAAGGCGGTCGAGGCCGAGCGCGGCCGCTCCTTCCAGGCCGCCCGCCACAGCCCGCGCCCGCTCGACGTCGACCTGCTGCTGCTCGGGCACCTCGAGCTGCGGACCGAGCGCCTGATGCTGCCGCATCCCGAGGTGCGCAGTCGCCGCTTCGTCCTCATGCCGCTGCTCGAGCTCGACCCCGCGCTGAGCCTGCCCGACGGCACCCGGCTCGCCGACTGCCTCGCCGCGCTCGGGCCCGGGCAGCGCGTGGACCGCGCCGGCTCGCTGTAGGTCCGGCTCAGGCCCCGGCCGGCTGCTTGCGCAGCGGGGCCAGCCACTCGGCCGGGAAGGTCGGCGGCATCTTGCCGGGGTAGTCGGGCAGCAGCCGCTTCGCCAGGGTGCCCGCCGGCCGGTTCTCGATCGCCGGGCGCAGGTCGTCGAGGGTCATCGCCAGGCCGATGCTGGGGGCGATCTGGAAGTCGGCGGCGTTCGGCTCATCGCCGCCCAGCACGCCGGCGGCGATCCAGTCGTCGATCCGCCGCAGCATCGCCGGCAGGGCCTCGAGGTCGCGGCGCACGTGCTCGTCGTCGGCTTCGTTGAAGCGCGCGGCCATCGCGATCAGCGGTCCGCCGGTGGCCACCGCGAGGTTGACTGGCACGCCCATCTTCGCCCCGGCCGCGTAGCTGGCCATCGGCTTCTTGTCGTGCTTGAAGCCCCACCAGAGCATGCGCCGGATCGGCGCCTGCAGCTCCTCGTCGCCGAACCGCTCGGCTTCCTCGACCGCTGCCCGTCGCTCGGGGTCGGCCGGGAAGAGGGGCGGCTCCGGCACCAGCCGGTCGAGCTCGCGGGCGATCTGGCGCGAGCCCTGGATGCGGCTGCCGTCGAGCTTCAGTGCCGGCACCGTGGTGCCCGGGAAACCGAGCACCCGCAGCGCCGCCTTCGAGACCACCGGCATCAGGTCTTTGCGCTTGTAGGCGATGCCCTTGCGCTCGAGCATCATCCGCGCCGCCATCGCCGGGTGCGAGCCGGGAATCACGTAAAGCCTCGCCTCCACGGCACGATCCTATGCACAATGCCGCCCGTTTGGCTACCCAGCCAGTCGCCGCCGGGGATAATCCCGCCGTGCTCCTAGCGGTCGACGTCGGCAACACCCAAACCCACCTCGGCGCCTTCGACGGCGACCGCCTGGTCGAGCACTGGCGCTTTCAGACGCGCTCGGGGGCGACCGGCGACGAGCTGGCGGAGCGGATCGCCGGCCTCTTCTCGCTCTGCGGGATGTCCTTCGGCGACGTCAGCTCGGTCTCCGTCTCCTCGGTGGTGCCGCCGCTCGGCGGCCAGTATGAGCGGCTGGCGGAGCGCTACCTGCAGGCCGACTGCCTGACGATCGGGCCGGGGGTGAAGACCGGGATGCCGATCCGGATCGAGAACCCGCTCGAGGTCGGGGCCGACCGCCTGGTCAACGCGATCGCCGCCTACGACCGCTTCCGGGAGGCCTGCGTCGTCGTCGACTTCGGCACCGGGATCAACATCGACGCCGTCTCCGGCGACGGCGAGTACCTCGGCGGGGCGATCGGCCCTGGTCTGGCACCGTCCCTCAGCGCGCTGATCGAGCGCGCCGCGCGGATCTCCCGGATCGAACTCGAAGAGCCCCGCGAGGCGATCGGGCGCTCGACCCGCGCCGCGATCCACTCCGGCTTCATCTTCGGCTTCGCCGGCCTGATCGACGGCATCGTCGGGCGGATGGAAGACGAACTGCCGAATCCGCGCCTGCTGGCCACCGGCGGCTATGCCTCGGTCGTCGTCCCCTATACCGAGACGATCGAGGAAGTGGACGACATGCTTACCCTGAAGGGGCTGCGCTTGATCTATGAACGCAACTCCGCCAAAGCTGACTGACCCCTTCCGGATCGCCCACCTGGAGATCTCCAACCGGGTCCTGCTGGCGCCGCTCGCCGGCGTCGGCAACTGGTTCGTGCGCCTGCAGGCCAAACGCCACGGGGCCGGCCTGGCGGTCTCGGAGATGGTCTCGAGCTTCGCCCTGCACTACCGCAACGAGCGCACCCTGCGCGACCTGATGCGGATCCACCCCGACGAGCACCCGGTCTCCGTGCAGCTGTTCGGACACGACGCCGAGGTGATGCGCTCCGGGGCCCGGATCGCCGCCGAAGCGGGCGCCGACCTGATCGACATCAACATGGGCTGCCCGGTGCCGAAGGTGCGGCGCACGGGCGCGGGCGTGCAGTTGCTGCGCGACCCCGAGCTGGCCCTGGCGCTGGCCCGCGGCGCCGCCGAGGGCAGCGGCCTGCCGGTGACCGTGAAGCTGCGCTCCGGGATCGAGGCGGGGGACCGCTCCGGCTTCGACCTGGCGGTCCGCCTGGCCGAGGAGGCCGGGGTGGCGGCGATCGGCTTCCACCCCCGGGCCGCGACCAAGGGCCACAAAGGCGCGCCCGACTACGCCCTGGCGCGGGAGCTGGTGGAGCGGGTCGAGGTCCCGGTGATCGTCTCCGGCGGGCTCAGCGACGCCGAGGCGGTCCACCGCGCCTACCGCGAGTCCGGGGCGGCGGCGGTGATGCTGGCTCGCGGCTCGCTCGGCAACCCCTGGCTGTTCGAGGAGCTGATCGGCCGCCGCAGCGCGCCGCCGAGCCGCGAGGAGGTGGTGGCCGAGCTGCTCTGGGTGGTCGACCGTGCCGAGGAGCACCTGGGAAGCGAGCGGGCCGAGCGCTATTTGCGGAAGTTCTACCCCTGGTACGCCGAGCGGCTGCAGCTCTCCCGTGAGCTCGCCGACGAGCTGCAGCGCCGGGCCGACCTCGCTCGGGCCCGGGAGCTGATCGCCGGGCTCGGGCAGACGCTCGCGGTTGCTTGAAGCTCTTTGATTGCCCGCCTCAGGCCCCCGCTATAATCCCGCGACTCCGTGCCCGGGTGTGGCCCTCAAAGCCGCATCGAGGCGCGTTTTTTTCGGTCTGGGAGCCGCTAGGGGGCTCCCCTCTTAACCACAAAGCGAGGTCGTTCACGTGAGTCGTCAGGCTGTCATCACCCCGGAGGGGCTCGAGAAGCTGAAAGAGGAGATCGAGTTCCTCTCGACGACCAAACGCCGCGAGGTCGCGGCGCGCATCAAGGAGGCGCGCGAATTCGGCGACATCTCCGAGAACGCCGAATACGACGACGCCAAGAACGAGCAGGCGCTGCTCGAGGCGCGGATCGCCCAGCTGGAAGAGAAACTTCGCCGCGCCACCGTGATCGACGAGAAGAGCCTCTCGACCGACGAGGTCGGCTTCGGCTCGGTGGTCCACGTCAAAGACCAGAAAACCGGCGAGTCGCAGAAATTCCAGATCGTCGGCTCGACCGAGGCGAACCCGCTGGAGCACAAGCTCTCCAACGAGTCGCCGATCGGCAAGGCGCTGGTCGGCAAGAAGCGCAACGACGTGGTCACCGTCGAGGTCCCGCGCGGGCCGAAGAAAAAACTGAAAATCACCAAGATCGAGACCGCGGGGTAGATAGGCGGTTCCGGCAGGGGTTCCGCTTAACTTTTTCGATGGGACGTCGGGCGCAGTCCTAGGAGGACGGCGCCGAAAAAGTACAAGACGCTCCACCCCTGCCGGAACCGCCTCGCGACCGCTCTGTAGGCTCGCCCACCGTGACCGAAGAGAGAGAGCTGTCCGATGTTCTCCGCGACCGCCGCGACAAGCTGGAGCGGATCCGGGAGGCGGGGGTCGAGCCGTTCCCGCACGAGTTCTCCCAGCGCGAGGACATCGCCGAGGTGCGAGCCGCCCACGAGGGGCTGGCGCCTGGGATCGAGACCGACTCGCGGCACCGGGTGGCGGGGCGGATCGTCGCCCGCCGCGGCCACGGCAAGGCCTGCTTTCTGGACCTCCGCGACGGCAGCGGCCAGATCCAGCTGCACGCTCGGGAGGACCTGCTCGGGGCCGAGGCCTACGAGTTGCTGGTCGACCTCGACCTCGGCGACATCGTCGGGGTCGAGGGCACGGCGATGGCGACCCGGCGCGGCGGCGAGCTGTCGCTGGCGATCGACCACTGGCGACTGCTGGCCAAGAGCCTGCGCCCGCCGCCCGACAAGTTCCACGGCCTCGAGGACACCGAGACCCGCTTCCGGCGGCGCGAGCTCGACCTGATCGCCAACGAGGACAGCCGGCGGATCTTCCGGACCCGCGCCCGGACGATCACCGAGCTGCGCCGCTGGCTCGACGAGCACGGCTTCGTCGAGGCGGAGACGCCGGTCCTGCAGCCGCTCTACGGCGGCGCCCTGGCCCGGCCCTTCACGACCCACCACAACGCCCTGGACCGCGACCTCTACCTGCGGATCGCCACCGAGCTCTACCTCAAGCGGCTGATCGTCGGCGGCCTGGACCGGGTCTACGAGCTGGGCAAGGACTTCCGCAACGAGGGCGTCTCCCACAAGCACAACCCCGAGTTCACGATGGTCGAGTGGTACGAGGCCTACGCGGACTACGAGAAGACCGCGCACGACCTCGAGCTGATGGTCGCCGAGGTGGCCGAGCGGGTGCTGGGGACGACGAAGGTGAAACGGGGCGAGGAGGAGATCGACTTCGCGCCGCCCTGGCGGCGGATCACCCTGCGCCAGGCGATCCTCGAGCGGGCGGGCATCGACATCGCCGAGCACCCGACCCGCGAGGCGCTGGCGGCGGCGATGGGCGGCGAGGCCGACCCGGCAGAGGGCTGGGGCAAGCTGGTCGACGGCCTCCTCTCGCGCGAAGTCGAGCCCGGGCTGATCCAGCCGACCTTCATCCTCGACTACCCCGTCGAGCTCTCGCCCTTCGCCAAGCGACACCGCAGCGAGGAGGGACTGACCGAGCGCTGGGAGGCCTTCGCCGGCGGGATCGAGATCGCCAACTCCTTCACCGAGCTGAACGACCCAGACGAGCAGCGCCGCCGCTTCGAGGAACAGGTCGCCGAGGGCAAGCGCGGCGACGAAGAGACCCAGCCCTACGACGAGACTTTCATCGAGGCCCTGGAACAGGGGATGCCGCCGACCGGCGGGGTCGGCCTGGGGATCGATCGCCTGGTGATGATGTTCACCGGCGCCACGACCCTGCGCGAAGTGCTGCTGTTCCCGGCGATGCGGGTCTGAGCCGTCCGCGCTCGCGACATTGGCCAGGCCAGAGCGAGGTCAACCTGGCGAGCGCTATTTGGCGTGCGCCGCCAGTTCCTTGGTCAGCCGCTCGGCGTAGGAGTCGAGCAGCTTGGCGGAGATGCCCGGCGCCTCGGCGTGCAGCTCGGCTTCGGCGACCGGGCCGTTGGGGCCGGCGACTACGGCGATCCGGTCGGCCCGCTTGGTGCCGTCGCCGACCAGGACCAGCGAGCCGTTCGTCGGTCCGTTGGGCAGCGGCCCGGTGAGCACGCGGTCAGGTTTGAAGGGCAGCTTCGCTTCGGCGTGGGTGGCCGAGAAGCGCAGCGGTTCTTCGAGCTTCATTTCGCGGTCGGCCGCGTAGGCGCGGTAGAACGCCTCCTCGGCGTAGGTGGCGCCTTTGTCGCCGACCCGGCTGCGGAAGGCGAGGACGCTGACCAGGGCGACGAAGGCCAGCTCGCCGCCGATCAGCCACGCCCACTGCCCGCCGACGGCGAGCAGGATCGGGATCGCGGCGGCCGGGACGTTGATCACGAGGACCAGCAGGACCCCGAAGCGCAGGGCGCGCCAGTAGGTGTAGGGCGAGCGCCGCACGTAGCTCTTGAACTGCGGCGCGGCGGCGGTCACGTCGGCCGGCGTCCCCGCCCGGACCCGGCTGAGGGCGGTCTCCATCCGCGGTTCGGCCGCGTTCGGATTTTTCGCGGCCTCGCTCTCCGCGCCGCCGGTCCCGACCTCCTCGATCGACTCCCGGCGGATCGCGTCGGCGATGTGGGCGGCCTCTTCGCACAGCG
>DASVWP010000045.1:0-2836 GCA_036393155.1 Solirubrobacterales bacterium
GGTCGTTGGTCGACTCGATGATCTTCATCACCCGCCGTGGGGTGATTTCGAGGTCCCGGTCCTCCATCACGAACCAGCCGCCCACCGCCCGCATGTGGTCGAGCAGCCGCTCGGCGTCCAGCTTCGAGGGGTTCTTGACGAAGCCGAGATCGTGCAGGGCTTGGCGGAAGGCCTCGGGGTCGTTGCGGGAGGCGGCGTCGAAGGCCCGCTGCTCGAGCAGGATCTGCTCGCGGTCGAGCTTCTTGGTCATCCCGAAGTCGAGGAAGGCGACCCGCCCGTCGGCCATCAGGATGTAGTTGCCGGGGTGGGGGTCGGCGTTGAAGTGCTGCAGGTGGTAGATCGAGCCGAAGCTGCCGCGGTAGACGATCTCGCCGAAGCGGCTGCGCTCCTCGTGTGGCAGCTCCTTGATCTCCTCGAACCCCATCCCCTCGACCAGCTCGGTGACCAGAACCCGCCGCCGGGAGAGCCGGGTGACTACTTCCGGCACGTAGATGAAGGGGTGTTCGCGGTAGGCCCGGGAGAAGGTCCGCTGGTTCTGCGCCTCGTACTCGTAGTCGAGCTCCTCCAGCACCCGCTCGCGCAGCTCTTCGGCGATCTCCTTGGCGTCGAGGCCCGGCGCGACGGCCCGCGCCAGCCGCACCAGGGTGCCGGCGTTGCGCAGGTCCGCCTCCAGGGCCTCGGCGATCCCCGGGTACTGGATCTTCACCGCGACCCGGCGCCCGTCGAGCAGCTCGGCCCGGTGCACCTGTCCGATCGACGCGGCGGCGAAGGCCTCGCGGTCGATCTCGGCGAACAGCTCGCCCAGCGGTTCGCCGTCGTACTCCTCCTCCAGCACCCGCTCCACCTTCTCCCAGGGCATCGCCGGCGCGTCGGTGCGCAGTTTCGCCAGCTGCTCCTGGTAGATCTCGCGGTACTCCTCGGGGATGAACTCGGTGTCGATGAAGGAGGCGAACTGGCCCAGCTTCATCGCCGCGCCCTTCATCTGGCCCAGGGCGCCGACCATCTTCATCGCCGTCTCCAGGTGGCGCTGCTCCAGGCGCTCGCGGCTCTCCTCCTCGGAGCGGCCGACGTTGGTCGCCTTGGTGCCGGCGTAGCGGGCCCCCTGGACGCCGATGATCGAGCCCAGCTTGGCCGAGCGCCGGATCCGGCCTTTGGGGATCTTCGAATCGTCAGCCACGTGCCTAGGTTGTCACAGGCCGAACCCCGCGGTAGTCGCTTTTCCTCGCCGTTCTCTATCCTCTCCCGTCCGATGGCAGCTGGACGCTCGACTCTCAAGGCCGCCCCGCGCGAGAACTTCGGTTCGCGGGCCTCGCGCCGCCTGCGCGGCGAGGGGGTCGTGCCGGGCGTCGTCTACTCCGGCGGCGAGGAGGCGAAGGCCTTCCAGGTCGCCGAACGCGACATCCGCACGATCCTCGCCGAGGGCGCGGCCCTGTTCGACCTGCAGATCGAAGGCGGCAAAGCCGTCCCGGTCGTGGTCAAGGAACAGCAGCTGCACCCGGTTCGAGGCAGCATCCAGCACCTCGACCTGCAGCAGGTGAAGCTGGACGAGGCGATCCAGGCCGAGGTCGCGATCGAGCTCACCGGCGCCGAAGACGCCCCCGGCGTCAAGGGCGGCGGCGTGCTGGAGCACGTGACCCGCGAGATCACCGTCGAAGCGCTGCCGACCGACATCCCCGACTCGATCGTCGTCGACGTCTCGGCGATGGAGGTGAACGACACGCTGCAGCTCTCGGCCGTCGCCGCCCCCGCGGGCGTCACCTTCGTCGCCGAGGAGCCGGAGGAGGTCACGATCGTCACCCTCTCGCCGCCGCGGGTCGAAGAAGCCGCTCCCGAGGTCGAGGAGGAGACCGAGCTGGTCGGCGAGGCCGGCGCCGAGGAAGAAGCCGCCGAGGGCGAGGGCGGCGAGTCGGGCGAGTCCGAAGGCGAGTAGCCCCTGTCGCTGTTCCGCCGCCGCGAGAGCGGCGAGCAGGGCGACCGGATCCTCATCGTCGGTCTCGGCAACCCGGGCGCGGAGTACGCCGCGACCCGCCACAACGTCGGCTTCGAGGTCGCCGAGGAGCTGCGGCGGCGCTGGGACCTGCCGCGGCCGCGGCAGAAGTTCGGCGGCCGGATCGCCGAAGGACGCGCCGGTCCGGGCGGCCCGCGGGTCGCGGTGCTGGTCCCCGAGACCTTCATGAACGCCTCCGGCGACTCCGCCGGGCCGGCCCGCGGCTCGCTCAAGGTGCCGCTCGACCGGGTGATCGCGCTGCACGACGAGATCGACCTGCCGTTCGGCGAGATCAAGGTTCGGCTGGGCGGCGGCCTGGCCGGCCACAACGGCCTCAAGAGCCTGAAACGCGGCTTCGGCGACCCCGAGTTCTGGCGCGTCCGGGTTGGCGTCGGCCGCCCCGACTCGACCGACCCTGAGATCGTCTCCGCCTACGTGTTGGGTCGCTTCCGCGAGCCGCGCCCCGAGGTCGAGGCGCTGGTCGGCGCGGCGGCCGACGAAGCGGAGCGCCTCGTCGAGCGGTTAGGTTCCGAGGCGTGAACGCCAACGGAGCCGACCAGGCCGAGCGGGTGACCAGCTACTCGGTCGACGAGCGGGGAGTGGCGGTGCTGCGGCTCGAACGGCCGCAGGCGCGCAACGCGATGAACACGCAGATGCTGGTCGAGCTGCTCGAGCACATCGCGGTCGCCCGCGGCGACGAGGCGGTGCGAGTCCTGGTCTTCAGCTCCTCCGACCACCTCAGCCTGTCCGCCGGCGCCGACGTCCGCGAGCAGCTGGAGCCGGAGGCGAAGGTCGAGCGGATGCAGCTCTTCGCCGACTTCTACGACGAGGTCGTCGCCTTCCCCAAGC
>DASVWP010000046.1:0-9935 GCA_036393155.1 Solirubrobacterales bacterium
TGACGATCAGCCGCATCTGCCCGTCGACCGGACCGGCCGCGCCAAGCAGTGCGCCGACCTCGGCCTCCAGCACCTGGCGGTCGAAGCTCAGCTCGATCGCGGAGGCGGAGCGGACCAGCCGGTCGAGGTGGTCGCCGAGCGCGAAGGGCTTGCCCTGGTAGAGCCGGATCACCTCGAAGGCGCCGTCGCCGCGGTACAGGCCGTCGTCCTTCAGCCCGATCGTCGCCTCGGCGGTCGGCGTGATCCTGCCGTCGACGCTCGCCAGCTCTTCGAAGCCTGCGTTCACCGTTGGCGAGGCTACCTGAGCGGGCGTATCCTCGGAACGTGCTCTATGTGCTGGGGACGATCGGAGTGCTGCTGGTGATCGTCGGCGTGCTCGTGCTGGTCGGTCACTTCTACCCGGGCTCCTCGGCCGAGCTGGTCGACTGGCGGCCGACCCGCTCGCCGGAAGTCGAGGCGCAGAACGAAATCGACGACGTGCGGCAGATGCTCGAGGCGCAGAACGAAATGCGCCGCCGCCGCGGGGCCCCGGAGATGACCGAGGCCGACCTGCAGGCCGGCGTCGCCGAGGACGAGCGGCTGAGGCTGCGCGGGCGGGGGCCGTTCGGCGAGACCTGAAGAGCGATCGGGCCCTTTTGCACCCTATGCGCACCAAAAGACCCGATCGCCGGCGGTAGAGTCGGGCGATGGCCCGGGCCCTGATCGTCGGTTGCGGATGTCGGGGCAGGGGGCTCGGCGAGCGGCTGTCGGGCGAGGGATGGGCGGTCCGCGGGACCAGCCGGACGCAGGAGGGTCTGGCGGCGATCGAGGCGGCCGGGATCGAGCCGGCGCTCGCCGACCCCGAGCGGCCGGGCACGATCCTCGACCTGGTCGCCGACGTGGCGGTGCTCTACCTGCTGCTCGGCTCGGCGGCGGGGGGGACCGAGCTGCTGGAGGCGATCCACGGCCCGCGCCTGGAGCGGCTGCTCGAACACCTGGTCGACACGCCCGTGCGGGGCGTCGTCTACGAGGCGGCGGGCAACGTCGACCGGGCGCTGCTCGACGGCGGCGCCGAGCTGGTGCGGGCGGCGGGCGCCACCTGGCGGATCCCGGTCGCGATCGTCGCGGCCGCGCCCGAGGATCTGTCAGCCTGGACGCAGGAGATGGCGCGGGCAGCCGTCTCGGTGCTCACGCCGACGAGCTGATTGGAGGAGCGATGGCTTACGCGAAGGACGTCCTGGTGGAGACCGGCTGGGTGGCCGAGCACCTCGAGGACGACTCGATCCGGATCGTCGAGGTGGACGAGAACCACGCCCTCTACGCCGAGGGCCACATCCCGGGGGCGATCGGCTTCGACTGGAGGACCGACCTGCAGGACCAGGTCGAGCGCGACTTCCTCGGGCCCGGGGCCTTCGGCGAGCTGATGGGCGCCCGCGGGATCTCCAACGAGCACACCGTGGTCCTCTACGGCGACCGCAACAACTGGTTCGCCGCCTACACCTACTGGTACTTCCGCTACTACGGCCACGAGGCGGTGAAGCTGGTCAACGGGCCGCGGGAGAAATGGATCGCCGAGGGCCGCGAGACGACGACGGAGCTGCCGAGCCACCCGCCGGCCACCTTCACCGCCGAGGCCGGCGACGACTCGATCCGCGCCTTCCGCGACGAGGTTCGCGCGGCGCTCGGCGGCGGCGCCAACCTGGTCGACGTCCGCAGCCCGCAGGAGTACACGGGGGAGCTGATCGCGATGGCGGGCTACGAGCAGGAGGGCGCCCAGCGCGCCGGCCACATCCCCGGCGCCGCCTCGGTGCCCTGGGTGCAGGCGGTGCGGGAGGACGGGACCTTCAAGTCCGCCGAGGAGCTCCGTGAGCTCTACACCGACAAGGGCGTCCTCGCAGAGGGCAAGCCGGTGATCGCCTACTGCCGGATCGGCGAGCGCTCGGCCCACACCTGGTTCGTCCTCCACGAGCTGCTGGGCGAGGCAGACGTGAAGAACTACGACGGCTCCTGGACCGAGTGGGGCAACCTGGTCGGCGCCCCGATCGAGAAGGACGTCTAGGGGAGCCGCTCCAATAAGTCCGCGAGGATGCGGGCGGTGGCGCCCCAGATCAGCTGGCCTTCGACCTCGTAGGTCGGCGTGTGGATCGGGATTCCGCGGCGCAGCAGGCGGCGCATCGCGTAGCCCTCGCGCAGCAGCTGCAGGGAGAAGGTGAGGACGGTCTCCACCTCGGAGGGATTGGGCCGCAGCTCCAGCCGGCCGGGGCGGGCGACGAGACCGACGAAGGGGTGCACGCGGTAGTCGGTGACGAAGGTCGAGACCGGGGCCAGCGCCCCGACCAGCTCGACCGCGGCCGGCTCCAGGCCGATCTCCTCCTGCGCCTCGCGCAGCGCCGTCGTCGTCAGGTCGGCGTCGATCTCGTCCTGGCGGCCGCCGGGGAAGGAGATCTCGCCGGCGTGGCGGCGCAGGTCGGCGCGGCGCTCGGTGAAGATCAGGCCCGGCTCCTCGGGCCAGCCGTAGAGCGCGACCAGGACCGCCGCCTGGGTTCCCCCCCGGCCCTCCATCGCCTCCGCCTCCGCGGCGGTGAGCAGAAGGCGGGAGATCTCGGCGGCGCTCAAAGGATCACTTGCACCGTGCCGCCGTCGACCGACCAGGCGGCGCCGCTGACGTAGGAGGCCCGCTCCGAGCAGAGGAAGACGATCGCCGCGGCGATCTCGGCCGGCTCGGCGAGGCGGCCGATCGGCCGTTTGGCGCCGGCCTGCGCCAGCGCCTCCTCGCGGCTCTGGGCGCCGGAGAGCCGCTGGGACTGGTCCAGCAGGCCGCCCGGGTCCATCCACATCTCCGATTCGGTCGGGCCGGGGCAGATCGCGTTGACCAGCACGCCGCTCTTCGCGTAGCGGTCGGCGAACAGGCGCGAGAGCGAGAGCTCGGCCGCCTTGGCGACCGAGTAGGCGGCCATCGCCGCCGAGGGGCGCTTGCCGGAGGTCGAGGAGACGTTGACGACGCGCCCCCAGTCGCGCTCGGCCATCGGCGGGATCGCCGCCCGCATCGCCCGCAGCGGCGCCATCACGTTGAGCTCGTACTGGTGCCGCCACTCCTCCTCGGGGACGTCGTCGAGGTCGCGCCAGCTGGCCACGCCGGCGTTGTTGACGAGGACGTCGAGGCCGCCGAAGTACTCGGTCGCCGTGGCCAGCATCCGCTCGCCGGCGTCGGCTTCGGTGACGTCGGCGGCGAGCACGGCGGCCCGCCCGCCGGCCGGGGCGCCGGCCCCGTCGGCCTCTTCCTGCACCTCGACCAGCCGCCGCTCGTCGCGGCCGACCA
The DNA here is from genome assembly GCA_036393155.1 of Solirubrobacterales bacterium. Classification (GTDB taxonomy): domain Bacteria; phylum Actinomycetota; class Thermoleophilia; order Solirubrobacterales; family 70-9; genus VAYN01. The sequence goes on from DASVWP010000046.1 coordinate 3,299, forward strand.
GCAGCACGCTCGCGCCCTCGGCGCAGAGCTGGATCGCGGTCTCGCGGCCGATCCCGCTGCTGGCGCCGGTGACGGCGCAGCGGCGCCCGGCGAGGCCGAGGTTCATCGGATCGGGTCGATGCGGTCGGAGACGGTGACCGGGGTCTCGGCGGCGATCACCTTGTGGACCGGGCATTTGCCGGCGATCACCAGCAGTCGCCGGCGCTGCTCCTCGTCGAGCTCGCCGGAGAGCCGGACCGAGAGGTCGAAGGAGCGCGGGCTGGCCTTCTCGTAGGCGACGTCCACGTCGACCTCGACCTCGCCGAGGTCCCAGCCTTTGCGCTCGGCGTAGAGCTCCATCGTGATCGCCGTGCAGCCGGCGAGGCTGGCGGCCAGCATCAGGGTCGGTTTCGGGCCCAGGTCGGCCCCGCCGACCGCGGCCGGCTCGTCGAGGACGACCGTGTGGCCGCCCTCGATCTCGACGTCGTGGGTGAAGCCCTGCTCGCCGCGGCGGCGGGCGGTGACCCTCATCGGCCGGCCTTCCGCTCGCGGCCCTCGAACAGGACCGGGTCCTCGACGTCGGCGAAGCGGGCCATCGCGAAGGCGAGGTCGGAGGCGCGGTTGACGAAGTGGATCACGGTCTCGCCGCTCAGCTCGCCGGCGTCCTTGAGGGCGGCGATGCGGCGCTCGGCGCGGCGGATCACCGTGCGGGCGACGTCGAGCTGGGCGGAGAGCTGGTTGCCGCCGGGGATCACGAACTTCGGCGGCAGGTTCACCTCGGCCATGTAGCGGTCGATCAGCGCCTCCAGCTCGGCGACCATCTCCTCGGTCGTGCGGCTGATCCCGTCTTCCAGCCGTCCCGCCGCCTCCGGCGCGGTCGCCAGCTCGGCACCGGCGATGTAGATGCCGTCCTGGACGCGGAGGATGTCGGCGGCCAGCTCGGCCTGCTCGGGGCCGCAGAGGGCCCGGGCGAGGCCGAGCGCCGAGCAGGCCTCGTCGAGGGAGCCGTAGGCCTCGGTGCGTGCGTGGTGCTTGGGCACGCGGCCGCCGTACCAGAGCGAGGTGGTCCCGTCGTCGCCCTTCTTGGTGTAGATCTTGACCACTAGCCGACCGGGTTGAAGACGATGCCGGTGATCACCTTGGGGAAGAAGTAGGTCGACTTCGGCGGCATGTTCTCCTCGGTGTTGCAGATCGCCTTCACCTGCTCGACCGGGACCGACCGCTGGATGAAGGCGATGTCGTAGTCGCCGCCGTCGACCATCGCCAGCGCGTCGGGAACGCTCTTCGCGTACTCGAGCCCGCGGCGGGCGTCGATGTCGTGGTCGTCCATCCCGGCCAGGCCCTTGAGCACCAGGGTCTCGAGGATCGCCGAGTCGAGGCGGCGGTAGGCCTCAGGTTTGCCGGCCAGCCGCCGGTCGACCTCGCCGACGTCCTTCAGCCGCAGCCGGTAGGCCTGCTTGTGGAAGCTGTCGTAGAGGCCGAACACGCCGACCCCCTGCTCGCCCGTGGGGTCGATCTGCGAGACGTCGACCTCGGTGACCTCGAACAGCTCGCGCAGGCCCGCCCCGAGGCGGCCCGAGCGCTCCGGGTCGCCGGCGAAGCCGGAGAGCAGGCGGTGGGTGGGGAAGACCGTGAGGCCGGGGTCGTCGAGCCCGGTCAGCGCCATCAGCGTGTAGTCCTGCGGCCCCTCGCCGCCGACCTCGTCGCGGTAGGCGCGGGCCGTCTCGTAGCGGTGGTGGCCGTCGGCGATCAGCAACTGGGCGGCGGCCAGGCGCTCGCTCACGGCGGCGAGGATCGCCGGGTCGCCGACCCGCCAGACCCGGTTGACCGTGCCGTCCTCGTCGGTCGCCTCGCCCCACGGCTCGCCCTGGACGGCCGGCTCGACCAGGGGCCAGGGGTCCTCGGTGCTGAGCGAGAAGATCGGCGAGAGGTTGTGCAGGGTGGCGCGGGTCAGCAGCAGCCGGTCCTCCAGCGGCCCGGGGTGGGTGCGCTCGTGCGGGCGGACCGTGCCCGTCTCGTAGTCCTCCACCCGGACCCGGCAGAGGATCCCGTGGCGGCTGTGCTTGCTGCCGTCGGGGGCGGTGTAGTCCTGGGTCAGCGCCCAGAAGGCCGGCTCGGCGTCGTCGACCAGCACGCCCTCCGAGCGCCAGGCGTCCATCGTCGCCCGCGCGTTGGCGTAGGGGTCGCCCTCCGGCGCGTAGAGCGGATCGGCCGGGTCGAAGGCTTTGGGCAGGTCGATGGCTACCGCGTTGTACGGCGAGCGCTCGACCAGCGCCGCCCGCCCCGCCGCGTCGATCACGTCATAAGGCGGCGCGACCACGTTCTGCAGCGAGCCGACCTTTCCAAGGTCGTAGTGGAGGGCCTTGAATGGCTGTACGTCGGCCATCGCCAGAGAACCTACACTTGAGCGGCGTCGGGGCGTGGCGCAGCCTGGTAGCGCGCGGCCTTTGGGTGGCCGAGGTCCCCGGTTCGAATCCGGGCGCCCCGATTGGGCGGAAACGCCTGCGAATTTGCCCCCACCGGGCTGGGGACAAAATCGCGAGCGCCCGCGTTGCTCCCAGTCCTTGCCGGGACGCCGCGACACCGATTAATGTTCGGTGGCGATGAAGCTGCTTGCGCTGGGGACCGTGATCGTCGTGCTGGGGGCGTTTGCCGCCGCCGCCAACGCCGAAGAAGAAAGCTCGCCGGGTTCGGGCGTGCCGAAATCGGTCGCCGCGGCGGTGCACCGGTTCGTTGAAGTCAAGGGAAGCCCGACGGAGCGGACGATGGAAGGGTATTCCCAGTTCCTGGAAGACCTGCCGAAGGCGGAGGGCGGCTGCCGGGCCCGGCCGGAGGCTCGAGCGGCGATCTCGCGCCTGTGGGTCCACGAGGCGGAAACGCAGAAGTACGACGTCCTCTACGTCGAGAAGGGCGAGCTCGAGCTCTACAAAGACGCCAAAAAAATCACCCAGCGCCGGATTCGTCACAACTACGTGGTCGCCCTGGACCAGGTGGGGAACTGGCTCGATTTCCAGCTCCGGGAGGCGAAGTTCGGCATCAAATGGGGCAAAAAGGTCGCGGGCGACTGCGGCGCCCTCGGCGACGGTCCGGGGGCCGCGTTGAACTGGACCGAAGCGACCAAACACGCGCGCGAAGCGCTCGGCAACCTCGAGCTCGGCTACGGGGTCTGAGCCTGACCGCCGCTCCGGCGGCGGCCGCGATGGCTTCGCTTCACCGGCGCGGCGATGCAGCGCCGTGGTTGGCAATGCCGCCGGAGCTGAAGTCGCCGCTGGCACCCAAATATCCTCAGCCTGTAAGGACCATGGTCTCGAGGAGCGACAGCCCGCTGGACTTGCGCGTCTCCCGCGCTGAGTCGGTGGCATCTCAGCTGGAGACCGAGATCATGGATGGGGCGATCGGGCCAGGCGATCGGATCGGCACCAAGGAGGAACTTCGCAAGCGCTTCGGTGTGGCGGTGGCGACGGTCAACGAGGCGGTGCGGCTGCTGGAGACGCGCGGCCTCGTCGAAGCCCGGCCGGGGCCCGGCGGCGGCATCTTCGCCACCAGCGGCTCACTGCGGCTGGCGCTCAGCCATTCGACCCTGCGGTTCAAGGGCGGCGGCAGCTCGTTCGCCGACCTGCTGGCAGTGCGCGATGCCCTGGAGCCACTGATCTGCCGTGAGGCGGCGCGCAACCACAGCCGCGAGGACATCGCCGCCTGTCACCGCCTGCTCGACCAGATGGAGGCCAGGCTTGCCGATCCGCGCGCCTACCTGCACCTGAACTACAAACTGCACCGTCGGATCGCCAAGCTGTGCGCCAACGCTCCGCTGCACCGCATCTACCTGATGCTGCTCGACTCGATGGAGGCGGACCTGGACCGGGCTGAGCTGTCGGATTTCGAGGGCCGGCCGCACCTGGAGGAGCATCGCGAGCTGGTCGCCGCGATCGAGGAGGGCGACAACGCGCGGCTGGAGGTGGCGATCGCTCGCCAGTCCCCCAGCTACCTGGGCCCGCGCTGAGGCCCGGCGGCTGGATCCGGTCTAGGCGGCCTGGGCGACCGCCCCGTCGCCGTCGCGCTGCAGGACGACCTTCAGCGCGTGGGTCTCGGCCGCATCGGCGAAGACGTCGTAGGCCTCCATCGTGTCCGCGAGGGCGAAGCGGTGGGTGGCGAAGACCGTCGGGTCGAGGCGGCCGCTGCTGATCAGGCGCATCAGCTGGGGGATGCTGAAGGTGTCGACGAGGCCGGTGGTGACGGTGACGTCGCGGATCCAGAGCTTCTCCAGGTGCAGGCTCGCGGCCTTGCCGTGGACGCCGATGTTGGCGACCCGGCCGCCCGGGCGGATCAGGTCGGCGGCCAGCTCGAAGGTCTCCGGCACCCCGACCGCCTCCATCGCCACGTCGGCGCCGAGCCCGTCGGTCAGCTCCATCACCTTGGCGACGGCGTCCTCGGTGCCGTTGTTGATCGTCGTGTCGGCGCCGAACTTGCGGGCGCTCTCGAGGCGGCTGTCGGCGAGGTCGATGGCGATGATCCGCCCCGGCGTGTAGAGCTGGGCGGTGAGGATCGCGGCGAGGCCGATCGGCCCGGCGCCGACGATCGCCACCGTGTCGCCCGGGGAGATGTGGCCGTCGAGCACGCCGACCTCGTAGGAGGTGGGGAGGATGTCGGCGAGGAAGAGGACCTGCTCGTCGCTCAGCTCGTCGGGGACCTTGTAGACCGAGTTGTCGGCGAACGGCACCCGCGCGTATTCGGCCTGCAGGCCGTCGATCAGGTGGCCGAAGATCCAGCCGCCGCCGCCGAGGCACTGGCCGTAGCGCCCTTCCTTGCAGAAGCGGCAGCGCCCGCAGGCGCTGATGCAGGAGATCAGCACCCGGTCGCCGACGGCGACGTTGGTGACGCTCGGGCCGACCTCCTGGACCGTGCCGACGGCCTCGTGGCCGAGCACCGTGCCCGGCTCCACCTCCGGCACGTCGCCTTTGAGGATGTGCAGGTCGGTGCCGCAGATGGTCGAGGTGTCGATGCGGACGACCGCGTCGGTCGGATCGACGATCTGTGGGTCATCCACCTGATCCCAGCCGCGCTGGCCGGGGCCGTGGTACACAAGCGCCTTCATCTCACTCTCCCGTCTGTGTCGCTCAGCCGATGCCCGGATCTTCCGATCTCCGCCGGCCGCCGGCATCGTGAGCCCCCCACAACGAGCGATGCGGTCGGTCCTCGGCTCAGGGGCGCCGACCCTCGAGAGCTCCCTCGAGGATCAGGCGAACCCCGTCGGCGTCGACCGGTCTCGGGTTGTCGGGCGGCGCCTTCTCGAGGATCGCCGGGATCGCCTCCCAGAGCCGTTCCTCCGGCAGGCCGAGATCCCGCAGGGCTCGCGGCAGGCCCATCCCCTCCGCGAGGTCGTAGAGGGCGGCGGCCGGGGTCCGGCTGCCGGATCCGAGCAGCGCCGCCAGGCGCGTCGTCGATCCCGTGGCCGCCGGTTCCTGGAAGGCGACGACCTGGGGAAGGACTATCGCGTGGGTCTGGGCGTGGGGCAGGTCGAAGCTGCCGCCGAGCACGTGGCAGATCCGGTGGTGCAGCCCGGAGCCGGTGACCGCGAACGCGGATCCCGCGAGGTGCGCCCCGAACAGCGCCGCCGAGCGGCAATCGAGATCCGCCGGGTGTTCGACGGCGCCCGGCAGGGCCTCCGCCAGCTCGCCGATCGCCGCCTCGGCCAGCAGCGCGGTGACCGGGTTGCGGCCGGGCGCCCAGAGCGCCTCGACGGCGTGGGCGAGCGCGTTCATCCCGCTCGCCGCGGTCAGCGCGGCCGGCATCGAGAGCGTGAGCTCGGGGTCGTAGACGACGACCTTCGGCAGCACCGCCGGGTCGCGGCCCGTCGTCTTGCGGCCGGCATCCGTTTCCCCCCAGACGGGCGTCATCTCCGAGCCCGAGTAGGTCGTTGGCACCGCGACGATCGGGATTCCCGTCTTCCGCGCCACCGCCTTGGCGGTGCCGATCGCCGAGCCGCCGCCGAGCGCGATGAGGCAATCCGCCTCGAATCGCCGGGTCGTGGCGACCGCCTCCGCCCCCACCGCGGCAGGTACGTGCGGGCGGACCGCCACGAAGCGGCCCGCGAGCACGCTTCCCAGCAGCGAGACCAGTTGGGCGGCGGGCCGCTCGGCCGCCGGGCCGGCGATCAGCAGGGCTCGCGCGCGGCCGAGACGTTCGAGCTCCGCCGGGACCGAGTCCAGGCAGCCGGCTCCGAAGAGGACCCGACCCGGCGGCGTCTCGACCGCGAATCGCGTCCCCGCTTCGATCCGGCCGCCGGTCATCCGGCGGTGAGCGTCCAGGCGATCGGGCTCGGCGGCGCCTGTCGGTAGGCCTCGACCCCGGCGGTTTCGGGCAGGCCCTCGCCGGGGAGGACCCGCGCTGGCAGCGTCAGCCCGATCTCGGCTCGCCCGAACGGCCAGGGGTCGATCGTCGCGACTCCCGGGGCGACGACCAGAAGGGTGAGGTCGACGTGCTCGCCGAGCGGCGCCGTCGGCGCCGCTGGAAGCAGCCGCCCTCCGAGGGGCTGCTCGATCGCCGAAAGGGTGGCGGGCAGCGGCACCGGCTCCACGCCGGGGTCCGTGACCCTTGTGGGGTCGAGGAGGGAGAGGGCGAGGGAGATCACGTCGAGTGCCTGGAGCAGCTCATAGGCGTG
>DASVWP010000047.1:0-2936 GCA_036393155.1 Solirubrobacterales bacterium
TTGCCGAGGCTGAGGCTGGTCGGCTTGCCGGTTATCCCGAAGTTGATCGCGCAGCCGACGACGAGACTGTCATAGGGGCCGCCAGGGAGGACCTTCCAGATCCCGTTGTTCGGGATGATCGAGACGGCCTGGTTGCGGGCGCCGGGGAAGCGGCCCCCGGCGATAAAAACATAGCCGCCGTATTCGCCGACCCAACCCTTCGCGGCGTGGCCGCCGGTGCCCTGCGAGAACGTATCGAACCCCTCGACCAGGACGACCGCCATCAGGCGACGCCCTTGACGAAGTAGCCGTTCTTGTAGAGGCGGCCGGAGACGAAGCCGCCGTACTCGTCGTGGCCGTGGTAGGGCCTCGAGGTGGGGAACCGGTACAGGGCGGGCAGCTGGAATACCGGTAGCCCCCAGGAGCCGAGGGGGACGATGACGTCGCCGACGATGGTGAGCTCGTGGCGGCCGTAGGCGAGGATCGTTTCGCCGTCGACGTCGACCAGGTTCAGGTGGCCGGCGGTGAGGTAGAACTGCAACGGCGTCGGGTCGGTCAGGACCTCGTTGCCGGGGTCGTTGTAACAGCCGTTCAGGAACGCGGGCTCGCCGGCTTCGCCGATCAGGTGGGCGATCCCGATCTCGGAGGCGTCGCTCGAGCCGGGCCGGTGCGTGTGGCCGTGTCTGCGGATGCGTGCGCCGGTCATCTCAGAAGGGGTCGTAGGCCCAGAACGATTCGGGGCTGACGTCGAGGGTCATGGTCACGTTCGGTAGGTCGGGGCGGCCGCTGGCGTCGGCGTCGTAGTGGATGCCCTCGACGAAGTAGCGTTCGTTGAAGCCGCCGGCGCCGCCCCAGTGCTCGGTGTCGAGGTCGATGTAGTCGCCGATGTCGACGCCGCCCATGATCGCCCAGGTCGCCGGCCCCGAGAACGAGCGCGGATCCCTGGGCCGGAACACGAGCTGGGTGACCCGGGTGCGGGGCTGCTTGTAGTTCTGGACGTAGAAGCGGGCGTAGTCCTTGCACTCCTGAACCGCGGTCTTGCCGGAGGTGACCCCTCGGAGGACGAGCAGGTCCTGCCAGCTCTCCGCGCGCCAGCCGTACTTGCCGATCGAGGCGTCGTCTTTGACCAGGGCGGCCTGGATCTCGAGCTCGGTGACGTTCGGGGCTTGCGGCAGACAGGTGATCGCGTTCTTGATGTCGGTCGAGCTGCGCCGGAAGCTCAGCCCGGAGATCAGGGCGACGTCGGGGTCGGCGTCGGCGGCGGTCTTGCCGCCGGCTTTCCAGGCGCAGATCGGGAAGCCGGGGGCGCGGCTCGCGTCGTCGGCGGCCGTGTACGCCTCCGGGTTGAAGCGGATGTAGCGGCCGTGGAAACAGAACCAATTCCGCTTCGACATGTACGCGTTCGCGACCCCGCCCGGGAACTCGGCCTCGCAGGCGTCCGCGCACACCGCGAGCAGCTGGTCGAACCGCTCATAGACGGCCGGTTGCAGCTGCACGTTGCCGGAGGCGATCTGCCGCCACTCGCGCGGCCAGCCGGCCTCGTCCAGGGCCCGGTGCAGGCGCGAGTTGACCTCCATCATGTCGATGCCGCCGTGCATCCCGTTGTAGGGCGGGTCGTTGTCGGTGGCCGGGAAGAAGATCTGGTCGATCGAGTCGAGCGGCGGATAGGTGCCGAAGCGGGGCGGGTCGGTCGGGTGCATCTCGAGCTCGGCCAGGGCGCCGAACCCGTCGACCAGGCTCAGGTTGACGTCGCTGCGGCGCGCCATCACGTCCATCTCGACGGCCAGCTCGTCGATGTAGCCCTTGAAGATCGTGGAGTCGGTGTCGGTGACCGGGTTGTGCAGGCAGGCGATCGCCTGCACCATCGGGTCGACGCCGCCGCCGCCCGCCAGGCCGCCGGGCACGGTCGGGTCGAAGTCGCCGTCGCGGTCGATGATGTCCCAGGACGCGGTGCCGGTCTCGGTCTGGTCGAGCTCGGTGGAGCGGCCCCGGTCGACCCGCCAGCCGGTCAGCCGCCTGGGCGCGGACAGGTCGTCGAGGCGCACCCATTCGGGGTCGAGGTCGAAGGGGTCGGCGTCCGGCGCGATCGACAGGCCGGTCGGCGTGCTCATCCGAGCGCCAGGATCTCCCCGCCGCGGCGGCCGCGGACACGGGCGATCTGCCGGCGCGCCTTCCGCTGCGTCTTGGGCAGCGTCGCCCGGGCCAGCACCTCGCTGTCGAGCTGCAGGATCACTTCGCCGCCGCCGCTGACGCCGCGCTCGACCATGATCGTCTGCGGCACCCGGACCGGGTTCGCGCGCAGCGCGACCCGCCGGTCGGTCTCGGCGCGCGCGCGCAGCAGCTTGCGCAGCGGGATCACCGCCTCGGCGCCGGCCTCGCCGAGCAGCGCGTAGGTCGGCTGGGTGACCACGCCGCCGGCCTGCATCTTGCGCGGATGGCCGATCTGTTTGAACTGGACGCTGCGGGCGACCAGGTCGACGTTGCGGGCGGTCATCTTGACCGACGCGACCTGCAGCCCCAGCTTGACTCGCTCCTGGTACGCCTTGAAGTACTTCTGCAGCTGCTTCTTCGAGGCGGTGGCGAGCCGGTGGACGTAGGCGGCGTAGTCGGGGCCGAGCGCCATCAGCTCCTGGATCAGCTGCTTCGGGGCGCCCGCCTTGATCAGCTTTCGGATGTCCTTCATCCAGGCGCGGTAGTACTTGTTCTGGCCCTCGAGGTCGCCGGTCAGCGTTTTCATCGTTGGCGGCAGGAACCCGAGCTGCTGCTTGATCTGGGTGTCGGAGGGGGCGATGATCGGCCCGGCGAACAGCTGGCCCATCTGGGAGACGGCCTCGTCGACGCGCTGGCGCAGCGCGTCGCGCGCCTGTTTCAGCTTGTCGGCGGCCTCCTGGGCGGCGGAGGCGATCTGGTCGTTCAGCTCCGCCCACTGGGTGTACGCGTCGCGGAGCCGGTCGCCG
>DASVWP010000048.1:0-3676 GCA_036393155.1 Solirubrobacterales bacterium
TGGATGAGCGAGGCGATCTCGGCGATGTTCTCGTCGAAGAGGCCGAGCGTGTTGGGGTTGGTCAGCATCAGGCAGGCGACCTCGCCCGCGTTCTCGTCAAGCTTCGCCCGCAGGTCATCCATCTCCACCCCGCCGCGCTCGTTCGTCGCCACTTTGACCACCTCATAGCCGGCCATCGTCACCGAGGCCGGGTTGGTCCCGTGCGAGGTGTCGGGCGCCAGCACCTTGCTCCGCGCTTCGCCGCGGTCGGCGTGGTAGGCGCGGGTCAGCAGCAGGCCGGCGAGCTCGCCGTGGGAGCCGGCCGAGGGCTGGAGGCTGACGTGCGGCAGGCCGCAGATCTCGGCCAGCGAGGCCTGCAGCAGCCACATCAGCTCCAGCGCGCCCTGGGCGCGGCGGGGGTCCTGGGCGGGATGCAGGCGAGCGTGGCCGGGCAGCGCCGCGACCCGCTCGTTGAGCCGCGGGTTGTGCTTCATCGTGCAGGAGCCGAGCGGGTAGAAGCCGCTGTCGAGGTCGAAGTTGCGGCGCGAGAGCCGGTTGTAGTGGCGGACGATCTCGGGCTCGGCGATCTCCGGCAGCCGCGGCGGCTCCTCGCGCAGCAGCTCGGCCGGGATCAGCTCCTCCAGCGGCACCTCCGGGACGCCGGCCACCGGCAGCACCGCCGCGCGGCGGCCGGGCTTGGACTTCTCGAAGATCGTCCGCGCGCGTTCGGCCTGCATCGGCGTCTCGGTCAGCGCCATCAGACAGCGCCCCTGGTCAATGGCGCGTCGCTCCCGCCGTGCGAGAGCGACTCATCACGCTCCGCGGCGATCGCCGCGCCGAGCGCCTCGGCGAGCTGGTCGATCTGCTCGCGGTTGCGCCGCTCGGTGATCGCGACCAGCAGGCCGTCCTCGAACTCCGGGTACTCGCGACCGAGCGGGTAGCCGGCGGCGATCCCGCGCTCGGCGCAGCGGTCGAGCACCGCGGCGACCGGGGCGTCCAGCCGGACCGCGAACTCGCGGGCGACCGGCGCCTCGTGCAGCAGCTCGACGCCGTCGACCTCGGCCAGGCGCCGGCGCGCGTAGGCGGTGCGGCGGACCAGCAGCTCGCCCAGCTCGCGGAAGCCCTCGCGCCCGAGCCAGGCCAGGTGGACCATCGCCCCCAGCGCGTTCAGCGCCTGCGCGGTGCAGATGTTGTTGGTCGCCTTCTCGCGCCGGATGTGCTGCTCGCGGGTCTGCAGCGCGAGGACGAAGCCACGGCGGCCGTCGACGTCCTCGGTTTCGCCGGCGATCCGGCCGGGCATGCGGCGGATCTGCTCCTCGGTGGCGCAGAAGAAGCCGAACGATGGCCCTCCGAAATCCAGGCGATTGCCGAGCGGCTGGCCCTCGCCGAGGGCGATGTCGGCGCCGCACTCGCCCGGCGGCTTGAGGATGCCGAGCGTCATCGGGTCGCAGGCGACGATCAGCAACGCCCCGTGGTCCTTCGCCGCCGCCCCGAGCGCCGCCACGTCCTCCACGGCGCCGAGGAAGTTCGGGCTCTGCAGGAAGACGGCGGCGGTCTCGCCGTCGACCGCCGCGGCCAGCTCGGCGGCGTCGGTCAGCCCGCCCTCCAGGCCGACCTCCACGACCTCGGCGCCGAAGCCCTGCGAGTAGGTGCGGAGCGTCTCGCGGCTGTGCGGGTGCACGCCGCGACTGATCACGAAGCGGCGCCGTTTCGTCGCCCCCATCGCCAGGTAGCCGGCGGAGGCGACCGAAGAGGGGCCCTCGTAGAGGCCGGCGTTGGAGACCGGCAGCCCGGTCAGCTCCGACATCGCGGTCTGGAACTCGAACATCACCTGCAGCCCGCCCTGGGAGATCTCCGGCTGGTAGGGCGTGTACGGCGTCAGGAACTCCGAGCGGCCGGTGATCGCGTCGACGATCGCCGGCACGTAGTGGTCGTACATCCCGGCGCCGACGAAGCAGACCTGCGACTCGGCGTCGGCATTGCGGGCGGCCAGCGCCGAGAGGCGCTCGAAGACCTCGGCCTCGCTGAGGCCGTCCGGCAGCGCCAGCGGGCGGCCGAGGCGCAGCGGCTCGGGGATCTGCTCGAAGAGCGCGGCCGGCGAGTCGACGCCAATCGCCTCCAGCATCTCGGCCCGGTCACCGGGGGTGGCGGACGTGTAGCGGGTCACTGCAGTACAGGCTAGGGAAGCCGGTGGCGGGGCTTCCCTACTCGCTTTCCAGCAGCTTGCGGTATTCCTCGGCGCCGAGCAGCGCCTCGGCCTCGGCCGGGGCGGTGAGCCGCACCTTGACCAGCCAGCCCTCCCCGTAGGGGTCCTGGTTGATCTTCTCCGGCGTGTCTTCGAGGCCGCCGTTGACCTCGACGATCTCCCCCGACATCGGCGCGATCACGTCGGAGACGGCCTTCACCGACTCGACCTCGGCGTAGGAGGAGTCTTTCTGGATCTCGGTGCCGACCTCGGGCGGCTCGAAGAAGACGACCTCGCCCAGCGAGTCCTGGGCGTACCAGGTGATGCCGAAGGTGGCGGTGTCGCCCTCGATCCGCGCCCAGTCGTGCTGGTCGTGGTACCGGAGGTCGTCGGGATAGGTTGCTTCTGACAAGGCTCAGCTCCTCTTGCGATACAGGGGTTGGGACGCTACCCGCGCCGCCCGATGCTTCCCGCGCACGTCGATCTCAATCTCGGTGCCGGGCTCGGCCAGGTCGGCCCGGACGTAGGCCATCCCGGCCCCGACCTCCAGCGAGGGCGAGTAGGTGCCGCTGGTGACGACGCCGGCGCGCTCGCCCCCGGCCAGCACCGGGTTGCCGTCGCGGGGGATCCCCTGGCCCTCGATCTTGAAGGCGACGAGCTGCTCCGCCGTGCCCTCGGTGCGGGCGATCGCCACCGCCTCGGAGCCGAGGAACCCGGTCTCCTCCTTGCAGCACCAGCCCAGGCCGGCCTCGATCGGGTTGCGCTCGGGGGTGATCTCGTGGCCGTGCAGGGGGAAGCAGACCTCCAGGCGCAGGGTGTCGCGCGCGCCGAGTCCGCAGGGCACCACCGCGGCGTCGAGCAGCTCGGCCCAGACCGGCGGCGCGACCTCGGGGTCGATAAGCAGCTCGACCCCGTCCTCGCCCGTGTAGCCGGTTCCGCAGGCGAGCGCCGGCCGACGGCCGACCCGCACCGGGGCGACGTGCATGCGCGGCGGCAGCTCGACGCCCAGGGTCCGGGCGACGATCGCCCGGGCGTGCGGGCCCTGCACGGCGAGCATCGCGTAGCGGTCGGCGACGTCGCGGACGGTGACGTCGAAGCCGCGGCTCCAGCGGCCCAGCCAGGCGAGGTCGGCGTCGTGGTTGGCGGCGTTGGTGACGATCAGGTAGCGGTCGCCGCCGAGCCGGTAGGCGAAGAGGTCGTCGAGCACCCCACCCTCCTCGTTGCAGAGGCAGGAGTACTGGGCGCCGCCGACCTCGATCCCGGCGACGTCGTTGGAGAGGACGCGCTGCAGGAAGGAGAGCGCTCCCCGCCCTTCCACCTCGACCTGTCCCATGTGAGAGACGTCGAACACCCCCGCGTGCGTCCGCACCGCCGCGTGCTCCTCGCGCACGCCCTCGTACTGCACCGGCATCTCCCAGTTAGCAAAAGGGACGAGCTTGGCCCCAAGCTCACGATGGAGCTCATACAAGGGGGTGCGCCAAAGCTCCGTCACGGACGCGCAAGGCTAGGGAC
>DASVWP010000049.1:0-9608 GCA_036393155.1 Solirubrobacterales bacterium
CGGTCGCTTTGGTCTGCTTCGCGGCACCGACGCTCGCGGTGACCGGGATCATGGCCGCGCCCCCCGCCCCAGAGGCCGCCGCCTCGCCACCACCGGCTCCGCTGCCGCCGGGACTGCCGCCTTTGGCGCCGCCCCCAGGCGGCGTTTTGCCGCGGCCAGCGCCGCCGGTCTGGCCGCCGGCCTGCCCGCTGCCCCAGTTCGCGAACGCCGTGCGGCGCAGCATCGAGACCGAGGAGGTGAACTCGATGGTTCGCACCGCCCCGCCTGCCGCGCTTTGGCGCTCGAACGCGGAGCTGACCGCGCCCTCCGCGAAGGGCACGAGCTTGAACAGGACGATCGGCGAGAAGCAGGCGACCAGGAGCAGCGCCCCTGCCGTCAGCACTTGCTCGGCGCTTGAGCCGCTGTGGGCGGCGAGGCTCGCGGCCAGGGCGATGATCGCGACGATTAGGAACTTTGAGAAGACGAGGACCACGATCAGCTCCGCAGAGCGCCGAAGCGCCGAGGCCCACCGCGGCCAGATCGAGGCCGCCAGGGCGAGCGGCATGAACAGGGCCACCGCGTAGATCGCGGCCGAGCGCATCAGCAGCTCGATCCACACGCAGAAGGCCGCCATCGCGGCGACCATCGCGGCGATCAGGCCGACGAAAAGCGGCACCTCCGCGCTTCCCGCCGCTTTGGCGGCCGGCGGCGTGCCCACCCCCGCGTCGGCCGTGTTCCACACCGCTTCGCTCGTCTTGCCGCCGGCATGGGCGAGCGCTTCAACTGCGCCCTTGAAGAAGGTCGAGGTGTCATGGGCGGTCGCGTGGGTGATGACCTGCGAGAAGCCGTCGGTCGTCGCGATCAGCAGTTGCACGACGACGTAGGCCCCGCTCGTCGCCAGCGCCGCGACTGGCACGTTCACCAGCACGACCCGCCAGAGCATCCCCGGCTGACCGCGCCCCAGGGACTCGATCACCGCGAAGATCAGCATCAGCAGCGCCATCACCGCGGCTATCTGGGCCATCTGCGCGTAGGTCCGCAGGAACCCAGTGCCCAGCAGGTTCGGCGTCGTCGTCTTCTGGATCAGCGAGACGACTTCCCCGAGCAGCCAGGTTGCGCCTTCGGTTGCCCAGCTCGTTATCTGGGCGAAGATGCTGTTGCCGATCGACGAGGCCGCTTCGGAGATCGGTTCAAGCGCAGCTTCTTCGGCCGCGCCGAGCGCCGGATCGGTGACCGCGTTGCAGGCGTCCCCGAGGGGGTTGCCGATCCCGAGCGCCCCCGTGATCGGCGCCGCCGGGGCGACGCCGATTTCACAGGGGACGTTGGCCCGCGCCTGCGGCACGCTCGGGCTCCCGAGGAGCGCTGCCGCGCTCGCCAAGGTGGCGAGCGCGAGCGCCGCGGCCCTACGGCGCGATGCCATAGGGCCTCAGCTCCTCGGCGAGTTCGACCAGGCCGAGCGCTTCGCCGCCCCTGCGCGGCGAGCCGAGCCGGGGCGTCGGGCCGAAGGAGGCTCGGGTGTCGGCGATCTTCCAATCGCCGCCTTCCCAGACCAGGACCGTTCGGGCAAGGCCGAAGTAGGCGGTCGGTTCGAGCGCCGCGACGTTGCCGATCAGGGAGAAGCCCCACGTCTCAACCACCGCCTTGCGGGCGGTGTAGGAGAGCAGGCGGTAGGCGACCGGCACGCCGAAGAAGGCGCTTTCCACGCCTGCCCGAAGCCCTTGACCGAACGGTCCCGCGGCAAGCCGCGAGTCCCCCGGTTCGTTGGCTTCGAGCATCGCCGCGGCAAAGCCCGGCGTCGCCACCACTTCGATCCGGCGGCGCAGCTCGCCGGGCCGCAGGATCGCCTTGTCGGCGAATGCCTGTTGGTAGCTGCCCGCTGCAAGCGCGGCGCCGGCCCGGCTGCGCGGGAAGCCGAGCGGGACCCCGGCGACTTCCCGGCTCGCGCCGGGGGCCGGCGCCGCTGCCCTGAGCACCGGAGCCCTCACCGGCTCAGAGCTGGCCGAGGCGCTGAGGCGCCCGGCCATGAGACCGAGGGCGAGGGCGACGAGGAGCCCGATCACGACTCTCATCGCTACGGGTGAACGCCGCTGCCGGCGTTGAAGAAGAAGTTGATGACCGCCGCGGCGGCCCCGATCCCGAACGCCCCGCCGACGCCTTTCAGCATCCGGCTTTTGCCGTCGTCGGCCTGGCTGTAGTTGTTCGAGCGAGACCCGAGGCCCCACTGAGCGCCGCCCCACAGGAAGGCGCCCAGACAGGCCATCAGGCCGAACGCCGCGGCGCCGTTGATGAGCTTCTGCGCCGCGTCGCCACCGGGCAGCCCGCCCGGGTCGGGGTTGACGCTGACCTTCGTCGCCGCGGTCAGCAGCAGTAGATGGACTGAGCTTATGAGTGACACGAACCGCCTCCTTTCGGTTGGGCGGTTCACGTCAGATCGCGGAGGCGAGCGCCCCCGGAACTTTCAACCTCGCTCAGCTCGCATACAGAAAAGAAGCGGGGCACCGAACCAAGTCCGGTGCCCCGCTCGTGAGCCGGTTATGTCTCGGCCAGTGATGCCCTACAGCGGCGTGCAGGCGTAGTAGGCGTCGTACCCGTCGACGTAGCACGGCTGATAGCC
Organism: Solirubrobacterales bacterium; assembly: GCA_036393155.1. Lineage (GTDB taxonomy): Bacteria > Actinomycetota > Thermoleophilia > Solirubrobacterales > 70-9 > VAYN01. The sequence continues at coordinate 2,594 of DASVWP010000049.1, forward strand.
CGTCGCCGCTCCACCCTGCACGACATCGGCCTGTCCGTCTTCGGCGAAGAGGATGTCGTTGCCATCTCCACCGTAGAGATGGTCGTTCCCCGTACCGCCTTCAACGACATCTTCGCCTTCGTTGCCTTCGACCGCGTAGTCGTCCTCTGAGTTGCCGTAAACGCCGAAGCTGGCGCCGCCGCTGACGACGTAGTAGGAGTCGTTGCCCGTGTTTCCCTCCACGTAGCTGTCGGCTCCTTCGCCGCCATAGACGGCATCGGCTTCTTCTTCTCCAAAGAGGTCGTCCTGCTGCTGGTAGCCCCAGATTTTGTCGCGGCCCCCTCGCCCGAACACTTCGTTGATGTGTTCATTGCCGTAGATGTAGTCACCTTCATTGGTGCCCTGGCAGAAGGCGTAGGAGGTAGAGCAGTGGATTTCGGCCGCAAAGGCCACGCCGATCAGCGCGCCCACGGTTGCGCCAAAGACGACCGTTGCCAGGACCAGCGTCGCAATCCGGTTGCGGCCCTTCTTGACCTGCCCTTTCATCACTTACCCCCCGTGCTCGCCGCTTCGGCGGCCAGCGCCATCGCTTCGTTGACCTGCTGCGGCGAGAAGGCCCCGGCACGGAGCTTTCCTTCGGAGTGCAGAAGGATCATGGTGCAGAGCGGTTCGCTGCCGCGTTCCTTCAGCGTTTTTTCGCAGTTGGCGATGATGCTCGAAGGCATCGAGGGCGGAAGGTATGCGAGCGTCCCTTTCGGAACCTGTACCTGCGGCGGCGCCGATTCCTCGGCTTCGCGTTCTTCAGGCTGAACCCGCGAGAGCTGCTCTTCGCGGATTTCCGCCGAGGCTTTTTCAAGCGCCACTTCATTACCGGCGGCATAGGCTTCTTCGGCGGCCTGGTGCTCGGCGAGGGGGTTGGTCGCAGGGTTGGGGTCCGTTTCGGCGGCAGCACCGGGTCCCGATGCGGAGCCCTGGACCGCCTGTGCGGCGGCGAAGCCGGCGGGGAGGGATAGCGCGAGCGCTGCCCCGATGACTAGGACGAGCCTGTATTTCATTCAGCCTCTTTCGTTTGAAAGGACAATTTCGAGCGGAACCCTATCCCTTGAGGAAATTGTAGTGTCGCGATGCCTGGTCGAGCGGCTGTTCGAGCCGTATCTACATCGCGAACTCTGAGCCGTTGCCGGCCTTGGAGGGGCTCGGGGAGGAGGAGCCGCCGGAGCTGCCCGACGATCCTTCCGAGGAGCTGCCCGAGGAACCCGAGGTGCCTTCTGGGGATTCCGGGACCGGAGCCGCTTCGGTGGAGGGCACCGAGCCGGCTTCAACGCCGAACTCGTTGACGGTCTGCGGCGTGGTTGCCCTCCGGGCGGATTTCCTCCGCGCTCGGCGCCTCGGCTTCCTCGTGCTCGGTTCCTTTGCCTGGGACACCCGAGGGGCCGTCGCGGCATCGGCGCCGCTTCGCGAGGTGGAGCGTCCCGCCGCCTTGGCGCCGGGCACTTGCGGCGTTGGCAGCTCGGCGCCGGGCACCGAGGGCGCTGCCGTCTCGCGGGCCGCACGCTGGCGATGGGCTGCCGCCGCGCCGAGCGAACCGGTCCCGTTGACGACGCCGCCCGCAACGATCCCGCAGGCCACGGTTGCGACCGCAACGCCGCAGGCCCCGGCCAGGCGACCGCCGCCGCCGCCGGCAAATGCGCTCGCCGAATCGCCCGCCGTGGAGAGTCGGCGGGCAGCCTCGCCGAGCTGGCGGGCGGCCCACTCGCCGCCTTCCTGGCCGACCGCCAGCGCTTCGCGCGCCGGAGCAAGCAGGGCATCCAGAGCGAGGTGAAAGCGGTGGCGTTCGCCGTAGGTGATCGCCCACGCCGCCAGACCGACATGCGCAGGCGCCAGAAGGCTTCGATCCTCGCCGACCAGCGCCCGCAGTTTCGCCATCGCCTCGCGGTGATGGCGATCGGCGGCCGACTTCTGCCAACCGAGCTTTCGTCCCGCCTCGCGGATCGAGTGATCGCGGAAGTAGACGAGGGCGAGCAGCTTGCACTCCTTCTCTGGAAGGTGGCTGAGCGCCTTCACCAGGCGCTCGTGGCGATCGTGATCGAGTACCTGTTGCTCAGGGCTCGGTGTTGCCTCATCGGCGAGATGGAAAACCTCATCGAGGGAGGCCGGCGTCCCCCGCCGGGTCTGGGTGTCGAGCAGGTTCTTGGCGCGGCGTTCCGCGCAGGTCAGAAGCCAGCCGACCGGGTTTCGGGCCGGCGGGTTCACCTTCAGCCATTCGGCGTACTCGACGTTTGCTTGCTGAAGGAGGTCCGCCGCGTTCTCGGCGATCCACCTCGCCGAGAAGCGCCGCCGCAGCATCAGCCTCAAGCCACGCTCGGCCTCGCGCAGTTGCGCAGGGGTCGCTCCGGTGCCGATCTTGTGTGCCTGGTGCGTCGCCACGCACCCAGAAACCGCGATGTCCGCTGAGCGCTCGGCGTCCTTCAACTCGTACATCGGCTGACAATCAGCCATACGGCTAGCGGCGCCTCCAATTTTCGGGGGCGTCGCGGCCTGCGGTTCTGACGCACCGGCCGATGAGCCCCGCCGGCCGCCCGAGCTTCCCCGCACTTCTCCTCGCCGCGCCCGCCGCCGCGCTGCTCGCGATCGTCGGCGGCGCGGTCTGCATCGCCGTCGCCTTCGGCGGCGGCGGCGGGGCTTGCACGAGCGCTGCCGCCGCTGCGCCGCCAGGCGGCGGCGCCTCCGTTCACGGCGTGCCCTCGAAGCTGATCCCGATCTACCAACAGGCCGCCGCCACCTACCACCTCGGCCCCAAGGGGCCGGCGATGCTCGCCTCGATCAACTTCAACGAGACCAGCTTCGGCACCAACATGAACAACACCACCGGCTCGGGTGCCGAGGGCTGGATGATGTTCATGCCCGAAACCTGGGCGAGCTACGGGGTCGACGCCAACCACGACGGCAAGCGCGACCCCTTCAACCCCTGGGATGCGATCTTCGCCGCGGCCCGCTACCTGCGAGCCAACGGCGCCCCGGCGAATTGGCCCGAAGCGATCTTCGCCTACAACCACGCCGGTTGGTACGTGCAGCGAGTCCTCGGCGATGCCGAACGCTTCGCGGCCATCGCCAGCGTTGAAGTCGCCGCAGAAGGCGAAGCCTGCGGCGCCCAGCTCGGCCCGATCGCCGAGCCCGTCAAGCGGATGCTCGCCGCCGCCTACCGCGAGGCGGCCAAGCAGCTCCCCTACATCTGGGGCGGCTTCGATCCGAACGCCGGCTTTGACTGCTCGGGCGGGGTCTCCTGGGTGCTCAACATCGGTGGCTTCTTCACCGGCCGTACCGACACCACCGGCCTTACGGCCTGGGGTCAGCCCGGCCCCGGCAAATGGATCACCGTCTACGTCAAGACGAGCGGCGATGCCGAAGAAGAACACACCGCGATCGAAATCGCGGGCGTTCTGTTCGAGTCAGGGGGCGGCGGGGAGAACGAGAACCCCAACGGCGGTTGGGGGAAAGTCGATCCCCATCAGCGCAGCACCTTCTTGGCGCAGTTCGACACCAAGCGTCACCCGGCTCGATTCTGAGAGGTCGCGGCCAGCAAGGGCGGTGAAGTTGGGGTGCCCCTGCTCCATCCAGGGCCGCACTCTAAGGCTAGGGGTTGGACCGGCCTACTGCCCTGACCCGCTCATTCTCCCCTCGGCTCCTCCGGCCGCAAGGTCGCTGCGCTTCCTTCCCCGCCGCTTCGCTTCGGTGCGGCCCTCGTCGTCCTCGGTCGGATTGCGCGTACCAGGGCAGGCGCGGGTCTGCCGAGGCTTACCGAAGGGAGGTCGACGTGGTGGCAGGATCGGGGTGTAAGTCGCTTTCTGTCGCCCGAAAAGCCCAGGCTAGGGCGAGGCTTTCCGTCCGAGGCGATGTGTAGGTTTGACCGTTACAGAACTGATTCGTGGAGATCAAGGTCCTTACCTGACGGTCGCTTGCCTGGAGGCCCAAGGTTATCCAGGGCGGCCGGCAGGGGGCCTAGGCTTGCGGGCGCGATGAACGACGACTGGCGGCTGCAGATCGATCCGCGCGCCCCGACGGAGGCGGGATCGGTGATCGGGCGGCTGGAGGCGCTGCCGTCGGAGTGGGCCGAGGCGCGGGAGGTCGAGCACGAGCTCAGCACCGACCTGCACGACACGGTGATCGTCAGCCGCGACGACGCGCGGGTCTTCCTCTACGCCGGGACGCGAGCGCAGGCGGAAGCCGCCCGGCGGCTGCTGGAACGACTGGCGAAGGAACACGGCTGGAAGCTCGACATCGACTTCAAGCACTGGCACCCCGAAGCCGAGGCGTGGGAGGACCCCGACGAGCCGCTTCCCACCGACGCGGCGTCGAAGGCCGCCGAGCACGCGGTGCGGATCGCCACCGAGCGACGGGAGGTGGCGGAAACCGGGCGCTGCGAGTTCGAGGTCCGGGCGGACCTGAAGTCCCGGCACGAGGCGATCAAGTTCGCCGAGAAGCTGCGGGCCGAGGGACTGCCCGCCGTGCAGCGCTGGCGCTTCCTGCTGGTCGGCGCGACCGACGAAGACGCCGCCGCAGCCCTGGCCAACCGCATCCGCGCCGAGGCGCCCGCCGGCAGCCACGTCTACGCGGAGGGCACCTGGCAGACGGCCTACCACGAGTACCCGGCCAGCCCCTTCTGGTTCCTGGGCGGGCTAGCCGACGGCTGACAGCGGCGGCCGGTGGCCGGGGAGGCTGGAGGCGGGTGCGTCGACAGCCGGGAAGCGGCACTTCTTCTGCTCGTAGAGAGCCGCGTCGGCGACCCGGTAGAGGTCGTCGAAGGTCGTCCCGTCCTCGGGGGCGGCGGCGCTGCCGATGCAGCAGGGGATCCGGCTGCCCAGGGACTCGCAGAGGCGACCGAGCAGCGGCGCCGCCGCTCCGCGATCGGTGTCCGGCAGCAGGATCGCGAACTCGTCGCCGCCGAGCCGGGCGACCGAGTCCTCGGGCCGCACCGCCTGGCTCAGCTGCGCGCCGACCCAGTGCAGGAGCTCGTCCCCAGCGTGATGCCCGTGCGTGTCGTTGTAGGCCTTGAACAGGTCGAGGTCGAGCACCAGCAGGGTCAGCGGCCGCCGGTGACGCGCGAGGTCGTGGAAGCTGCGCGCCGAGGCCAGCGCCAGGCCGCGCCGGTTGAGCAGGCCGGTGAGCGGGTCGGTCCGCGAGCTGCGGGCCAACTGCGCGCGCCACTCCTGATGGAAGCCCGCCTGGCCCACGGCCATCACGATCACCCCCCCGAGGCCGGAGCAGAAGACGAGCATGTAGCCCGGGCCCGGGGAGCCGACCACGGAGAGCAGCAGGTAGGCGGCCTCCGCCAGGACCCCGATCAGCACCACCCGGCGCAGCTCGTAGGCCAGCGAGGAGAAGACCGCCGGCAGGAGGAGGGCGAGCGTGAACGGGCTGCCCGCGCCGCCGTCCAGCGAGGCCATCAGGACGATCGAGCCGATCGTCAGCACCGACCAGCAGAGCAGCACCGCTTCGCGGTGGGAGGAGGCGATGACCCGGCGCCAGGGCACCACCCAGAGGACGGCGGCCCCCACCACCGCGGTGAGGGCCACCAGCACCCCGAGCACGGGGCGGTGCTCGGAGGTGGTGAAGAAGGCGGTGTAGGCGGCCGCGGCGATGCACATCAGCAGCGTCACCCAGCCGCCGACCGCGACCGTCCTCAGCCAGAAGCGAGTCTCGGAGTCCTCGGTCGCTGCTCCCCCCGGCATGACCTGGTGGCCGATCTCCGTCGCCGTGGATCGCTCCTCGGGCTCGGGCTACCTCATCCGCGGATCGACGTACAGGCCCCAGATCCGGAAGTCACTCAGCCGGGTGGGGTTGTGGAAGATGAAGCGCACTTCGCGCACGCCTTCTTCGTCGCCGCCGATCTGGGGTTTGACTTCAAACGGTTCGGAGAGGTCCCATTCGCCCGCTTCTTCGCTGTTCAGGATGCCGACGTGTTCGGCGCGGGCGGGGCCGCTGCGGGCACCGGCGTAGTAGACGCCGACGTTGAGCCCGCCACCGCCTTCGACCGTCTCGGCCCAGGCGCGGGCGCTCGGGTACTGCAGGGTCACGCAGACCGGCGGGCTGACGGCCACCGCGCCGCCCGGCAGGTCGAGCACGCCGCCGCTGCTGCCGTCCGGGCGCGTCGCTCCGACGACTTCGGCGCCACCCCAGAGCAGCCAGCCTTCGGGCCCGGCGTTGAACTGGCTGCCGTCGACCAGCGTGTAGTAGTTGTCGTCTTCGAAGGCCGCGAACGGCTGCGAGAAGACCTGGCCCGGGCAGGCCGAGAGTTCCTTGTTGACTTCTTCGGTCGCCGGATTGGTCAGGTGCTCGCCGCGGCCGTGATGGTGCCCGAAGGCCTGGGCCGTGCCGGCGAGCAGCGAGAGCGTCGCGAAGAGCAGCGTCGCGAAGATCGTGAGCCTTCTGGCGGGGCTGTGTGCGGGGTGGCGAAGCAGAGACATCGTCGTCCTCCGTGACCGTCCAACTGGTGGTTGCTGGCCCGCGCACTATCCGGCCCGCCTTCGCAAATTCCAAGAAACCTGGACGTCTATCCCGCAGACCCCGGACAGATGTCTGGGGAAAGGCGAAGAATGTTGCGTAACTAAGGCTTTTCGGGCCGAGCGCCGATAGGGAACAGGAAACGCGTTGTCCGTCCAGGAGATCACCGAAGCAGAGCGCACCCGGGACTCGCATTGGCTCCGCCGGCAGCCGATGAGCCCCGATCTGCGCCGCTCCGAACTGATCGGCGGCGGTGCCTTCCTCGCCGCCGCGGGGGCCCTGGCGCTGCTCGGGGGCGACGCCGACTTCTCGCTCGGCACGGCGCTCGTCTACGTCCTGGCGATCGCCGTGGCCAGCAACGTGCGCTTCGACGTCGGGCCCGGCTTCACCGTCCCCACCCAGGCGGTCTTCGTGCCGATGCTCTTCGCCCTGCCGCCGGCGGTGGTGCCGCTGCTCTTCGTCCCCGGGCTGCTCCTGGGGATGCTGCCCGACGTGCTGCGGGGGCGAATCGCTCCCAGCTGGATGCTGACGGCCG
>DASVWP010000050.1:0-3613 GCA_036393155.1 Solirubrobacterales bacterium
CCCGAAGCGGGCGAGCGCCTCGGCCGCCATCGCCTCGACCGAGGTGCGGTCGGCGACGTCGGTGGGGATCGCCAGCGCCTCTCCCCCCGCCGCCTCGATCGCCGTCGCCGTCGCGCCCGCGCCCTCGGCGTTCACGTCGACCACCGCGACCCGCGCTCCCTCGGCGGCGAACCGCTCCGCCGAGGCGCGACCGATCCCCGAACCGGCGCCGGTCACCACCGCCACCTTGCCCTCCAGCCTTCCGCTCACCGACCCTCTCCTCTCCGCCTCAGGCCGCCACCGCCCGCCGTCCGGGCAGGCGGTCCTCGGCCAGCATGTCCCGCAGGACCTTCTTGTCGAACTTGCCCACGCTCGTCTTCGGGATCTCCTCCAGGTAGGCGAACTCGCTCGGCAGCCACCACCTGGCCACCCGCGGGGCGATGAACTCGCGCAGCTCCTCGGGCTCGACCCCCGCGGCGACCACGCAGGCCAGCGGCCGCTCGCTCCAGCGCTCGTCGGGGATCGCGATCACCGCCGCCTCGCTGACCGCCGGGTGGGCCATCAGCGCCGACTCCAGGTCAACCGAGGAGATCCACTCGCCGCCGGACTTGATCACGTCCTTGGCCCGGTCGGTGATCCGCAGCCAGCCCTCGGCGTCAAGGGTGCCGACGTCGCCGGTCCGCAGCCAGCCGTCGTCGAGCGCCGCGGCGCTGGCCTCCGCGCTCTCGAAGTAGCCGGCGGCGACCGCCGGGCCGCGGATCTCCAGCTCGCCGGTGGCGGCGCCATCGTTGGGCAGCACCTCGCCGTCGGCGCCGACAATCCGCAGCTCGTAGAAGGGGCTGACCCGGCCGGCCGTCTCGCGGCGGCCCCAGCGCTCCTCCTCGCCGGCCGCCGGCGGGTCGTGGGCGAGCGTCACGCCGGGCAGCGTCTCGGTCATCCCCCAGCCCTGCGTCACCTTGACCCCGTGGCGGGCCTCGAAGTCGCGCATCAGCGCCGGCGGCACCTGGGTGCCGCCGCAGATCGCCAGCTCGAGGCTGGAGAGGTCGACCGCCGGGTCGGCGTCGGCGTGGCGCAGCAGGTCCATCCAGATCGTCGGCACCCCGCAGGTCGCGGTCGCCCGCTCCTCGGCGATCAGCCGCGCCAGCTGCGCGGAGCCGAGGAAGCGCCCCGGCAGGATCGTCGCGGCGCCGACCATCCCGGCCAGGTAGGCGAGGTTCCAGCCCATCGCGTGGAACATCGGCACCACCGCCAGGACCCGGTCGCGCTCGGAGATCCGGTAGGCGTCGTGGCCGGCCATCAGCAGCGTGTGCAGGCAGAGCGCCCGGTGGGAGTAGAGGACGCCCTTGGGGTTGCCGGTGGTCCCCGACGTGTAACAGAGGGCCGCCGCGCTCCGCTCGTCGAGCTCCGGCCACTCGAAACCTCCCCCGCCGGTCGCGAGCAGCTCCTCGTAGCCGAGCGCGCCGGGCAGGCCGCGGTCGCCGCCCTCGCCGATCCAGACGAAGTGGCGCACGGTCTCCAGCAGCGGCGCGATCCGCTCCACCTCCGGGGCCAGGGAGGCGTCGGCGAGGATCACGGTGTCGCCGGCGTGGTTGGCGGTGTAGGCGACCTGCTCGGCGGAGAGTCGCGGGTTCAACGTGTGCAGGACGGCGCCGCCGCAGGGCACTCCCCAGTAGGCCTCGAGGTGCTCCTGGTTGTTCCAGGAGAAGGTCCCGACCCGGTCGCCGGGCCGCACCCCGAGCGCCGCCAGCCCGGCGGCCAGCCGCTCGGCCCGCTCGCCGAGCTCGGCGCTGGAGATCCGCCGCCGCGCCCCCTCGGCGTCGAGCGCGGTGACGACCTCGGCGCCGCCGTGGACGCCGCGCATCCGCCGCAGCAGGTGGGTGAGCGTCAGCTGGAAGTCCTGCGAGCCCCCCGGCAGCGGCAGGACCGGGGTCACAGCGAGGCGCCCCCGTCGACCGTGATCGTCTGCCCCTGGACCATCGTCAGCGCCGGGTCGGCGAGCAGCTCGACGAAGCGCGAGCAGTCCTCGAGCGTCACTCCGCGGCCCATCGGGTTGGCCTCGGCTGCCGCCGCCAGGCGCTCCTCCCAGGTGTCGGGGAACATCGCCCGGAAGGCGGCGGTGTCGACCGCGCCCGGGGCGACGGTGAGGACGCGGATCCCGCGCGGGGCGACTTCGCGGGCGAGGTAACGGACGACGTGCTCGCCGAGCGCTTTCGCGGTGCCGAGCGAGCCGTAGTTGGGGATCACGAAGCGGGCGCCGCGGCTGGAGAGGTAGAAGACCGTGCTCCCCTCGCCCATCAGCGGCAGCGCCTCGCGCACCAGGTTGACCAGGGCGACGCCGTTGACCGCGACCGACTCCTCGAGGTCGGCCGGGTCCATCTCCAGCAGCGATCCCGTCACCGCCTTGGCCGCGCAGTGGACCAGCTGGTCGAGGCGGTCGACCTTCTCCGAGACGGCGCCGATCAGCTCGCGGACGCCCTCCAGGGTGCCGACGTCGGCTTTGACCAGGTGGGGGACGCCGCCCGCCGCCTCGACCGCCGCCACCGCCTGCGCGGCCGCCTCGTCGTTGGCGTGGTAGTTGACGAAGACGTCGGTGCCGCCGGGGGCGAAGCGCTCGGCGATCGCCCGGCCCAGGCCGCTGGAGCCGCCGGTGACGCAGATGGCCATCGGCTCAGCCCGCCGTCGGGGCGAAGTCTTCCTCTTCGCCGGCCTCGACCGTCAGCTCGACGCCGAAGCGCTCGATGATCGAGCCCGAGCACTCGCGCATCGTCGTCCACTCCGCCGATTCGGCGCTGCGAGCCATCGCCTCGGCGTCGTCGAAGACCATCTCCACGGCGCGGTAGTGGAGCGGGTCGGCGCCCTCGAAGCCGTCGGTGCAGCGGGTGCTGGTGAGGCGCCGCAGGTGCGGGACCGCGGCGGCGCGCGGGCAGTGGGTGCCGAGGTAGTACTCCTCGAACGCCTCGACGTCCTCGGGCTTCGGCGCCGACCAGTAGGCCAAAAGCTTGTACATCGCGCTCCCTCCTCCGTTGGGGTATGACGCGACACTCCCAGACCGTCCGTGCGGTCGGGAGAGCTCCCGCGCGCCCTCCTGTCGATCCCCACAGACGCACGGCCGCTGTCGATACCCACAGATGCCGCCGCGGCGATCGGCGGCGCGCCCGGAAACCGTGGCTACGCTCGGCCCGATGATCGATTTCTCCCTCGACGGCGAGCTCGCCGCCCTGCGCGACCGGGTCCGCGAGTTCGTCGCCGAGGTGGCGATCCCGGCCGAGCCGCGCGACGTCTCCGAGCACGGGCTGGACGAGGGCCTGCGCGCCGAGCTGCAGGAGAAGGCGCGCGAGTGGGGCATCTTCGGACCGCAGATCGCAACGGAGCTGGGCGGCCTCGGGCTCGACCACCGCGGCACCGCGGTGATCCTCGAGGAGTGCGGATACAGCCTGCTCGGGCCGCAGGCCCTGCACTGCGCGGCCCCCGACGAGGGCAACATCCACATGCTCGACGTGATCGCCGACCCCGAGCAGCGCGAGCGCTACCTGGTGCCGCTGGCCGCCGGGCGGATCCGCTCCTGCTTCTCGATGACCGAGCCCGCGCCGGGCGCCGGCGCCGACCCCTCGATGCTGCGCACGCGGGCCGAGCG
>DASVWP010000051.1:0-10570 GCA_036393155.1 Solirubrobacterales bacterium
TTTTCTGATTCATCGGAACGCGGGGGTCAGTGGTGGTGGTGGCGATGGTGATGGTGCACCTTCACGCACTTGATTTTGCCGTGAACACGGCGCTTCTTGAACCCCTTGTGACAGTGGATTCGCCGGTGGACGATCGGTCCCGGCGGCGGGGTCGGGGCTGGAGCCGGGGCCGGCGCGGGAGGCAGAGGCGGGGGCGGGGGCGGGGAGATGTCCAGGGCGACGTTGCGGGTCCCCCACTGCGGTTCTTCGAATTCCCACGGGAGCGTCGTGAGCTCGCCGGTGGCCCAGATCAGGTGCGAGTTCGCCGGGTCCGGCGAGGCGCCGGCGTAGTCGCCCCACCGGCAAACTTCATCGGGGTTGTAGACGGGGTTGTAGTCACAGCTGAAATCTTCGTCGGCTCCCACGCTGGTGCCGAGTTCGACTTCTTCTTCCATCGCCCCCAGCGGGGTGCTCGCGTGGCGATTCTTGGCGCGCAGGCTGGCGTATGCGCTTGCCCCGCCGGTGTTGTAGACGACCCCGGCGTTGCTGCCGTCGGCCGTCGGCGAGATTGCCGCGTTGAACGCGAAGGTCCCCCCAGGGCCGGCTACGGTGCCGGTCTGACGCGGCACTGACGCGCCCGGCGACAGCTCGTACCAGCGGACCACCGAGGGGCCGCCGCCCGGGCCGGCGACCGTGTGCTCGGTCCAGATCCCCTCCTGACCAGTCGCCGGATCGGTCGTGGCGACCGACTGGGTGAGGCGCGTGTCGCTGCTGTCGAGCACCTCCGAGGTGCCCGGCTGTGGCACTTCGGCAGGGATTTCGTATTCCGGCACGGCGACCGTCTTGGTGGTGAAGGTCGCTTCTCCGGACCCGTTTTCGCCGACTTCGTAGAGGGTCAGGTGGGTGGGGTCATGGAGTGCCGTGACGTAGCCGTGGGCGGAGGAGTCGGCGATGTTGGCCGGGACGGGGGTGAAGTCCGTGCCCGCGACATGCCCGTGCACCGTCAAAGACGCAGGGCAGGTGCTGACTCCGGGCGCCGGCTTCGGCATCGTCAGGATCAGGGACCCGAGATACGCTTCGGTTTCGTCCTGGAAGGCGTTCGTGCCGATCAGGATCTGGGTGTTGTCGTGCCCGAGCTTCGGGTAGTCCTCGAGCGAGTGCCCGGTTCCGGCGACCCAGCGACACCAGTTGGTGGAGGTGAGCGCCGGGCTCGTGGTCCTCGACCATCCGAAGTACAGCTGTTGGCTGCCGGGCGGGGCGTTGCAGTCGAGGGCGGTGTAAATCCAGCGCTGTCCCTCCTGGTCCCACTGGATCTGCCCATCGCAGATACCGGCGGCGCTGCCGACGAATGAGTTCTCGGGAAGGGATTCGATCGACCCCAGGCTCGACTTGGAGTACCGGCCGATCTCCGAATTCACCATCTCCAGGTAGTCGTTGGGGCCGACTGCCCCGGTCGTGTCCGGCGGGGTGACCCCTTGGCCGGTGGCGTCGATGCCCGGCACGTCCAGGCCGCCGAAGATGGCGGTCTGCGGGTGTCCGGAGGAGGTCCCGGTGGCCGCGGCGCGCCGCGACTCGAAGGCCTGATACCGGCGCTCGGCCCGCTGCTTGGCGGCCTTGAAGGCCGCTGGGTCAGCGACCCGCAGAGGTTGTGCGACCGGAGAGGCGGAAAGCTCCGCCGGCGGCGCGACCGAAGGCGGGACCGCCACTGCGCCTATTGGCGGCGGGGTCTCCGCGCTGGCGGCGCCGCTGATCGCCATGGCGATGCAGGCGCCCAGCACGCAGATCAGGGATGCTCGCCCAAAGGAGCGAGAAATCCCGCCGGGACGGTTGTAGTTCATGGTGCTTCCTCCCTATCGAACGCTTTGAGCCACAGCCCTGGTGTAAGGCGGCGGCAAGCTAGCAGCGAGTTAGGAAACCGGCTTGGTGCAAAAACGAATTAGCAGGAGCGAATACCGCGGACGTACCCATTAGCCATTAGGGACCCGATGAAATTTCCGTCCTTTCGCTGTTGCGGCACGAAGCGAAAAGGTCTAAGGGGCCCTGGCCGGCCACTCCTCAATCCGCCAGCCGCAATCCACGCCGGCCTCGCCGGGGGCTTCGACGCGGTCGGGGGTCTCGCCGAGGAAGCGGTAGCCGAGGCGGCGGGGGACGGCGGCGCTGCGCAGGTTCGCCTTGTCGTGGTGGATCTCGACCCGGTCGACGCCGGGCAGGGCCAGCGCGGTCTCGGTCAGCAGCCTCGCGGTCCGGGTGGCGACGCCGCGGCGCAGGAAGTCGACGTGGACCCAGTAGCCGATCGCCAGGGTGCGGGGGCCGTGGCGGTGGTGCAGGCCGGTGCTGCCGGCGACCCGCTCGCCCTCGAAGATCCCGAGGACGACGTCGCCGCCGGACCGCCAGTCGCGCTCCCAGCGCGACAGCATGCCGCGGCGCGTCGTCAGGCTCAGCGGCTCGGCGGCGATCCAGGGCATCCAGGGACGCAGGTGCTCGAGGTTCTCGGCCAGCGCCGCGTCCAGCAGCTCGGCGTCCTTGACGGTCCAGCGGCGCAGCAGGAGCCCTTCGCCCTCGATTCGCTCCGGCAATCGCTCCATTCCCGGATCCTAACTTGACATGTGACCAAATGGTCACCTATAGTCCGATCCATGGACGAGGTGTTCAAGGCGCTGGCGGACCCGACGCGCAGGCGGCTGCTGGACGAGCTGTTCCGCGAGGACGGGCAGACGCTCGGCGCCCTGGTCGAGCGGATGCCGATGTCCCGCTTCGGCGTGATGAAGCACCTGAAGGTGCTCGAGGAGGCCGGGCTGGTGACGACTCGGCGGCGCGGCCGCGAGAAGCTGCACTTCCTCAACCCCGTCCCGATCCGGCTGGTCCACGACCGCTGGGTGAGCAAGTACGCGGAGCCCTGGGCCTCGGCGCTCAGCGAGCTGAAAAGAGAGATCGAGGAGGACGAGCGATGAATGAGGAGCAGCTGTACACGGTGGTCGGCGGGCGCGGTGCGATGACCGTGTTCGAGATCTACATCAAGACCACGCCGGAGCGCCTCTGGGAGGCGATCACCAGCGAGGAGATGCGGCGCAAGTACAGCTTCGGGGTGGGGACGGCCTCGGAGTGGACCGAGGGGTCGAGCTACACCTCCTCGGTCCCCGGGGTGATCGACATCGCCAGCGGCGAGAACGTCGAGGTCGACCCGCCGCGGCGCCTGGTCCAGACCTTCCAGGCGCTGTGGAGCGAGCAGGTGAGGGCCGAAGGGGTCTCGCGGGTGACCTGGGAGATCGAGCCGGTCGGCGACTCCTGCCGCCTGCAGGTGACCCACGACCGGCTGCGCGAGGATGCCAACGCGGAACTGTTCGGCGGCTGGCCGATGATCCTCTCCGGCCTGAAGACGCTGCTGGAGACCGGCGAGCTGCTCGACACCCCGGGCTCGCTGCGCTACGCCGACTCGGCCAAATGAACGGCTGACTGGGGGACGGTGCAGCCGGCTTCGCTAAAGAAGCCGGGGGGCGGGGCCGATGGGTCCGGGCATGAGGAGAGGATTCCGAGCCCGGGCCCTGGCGTCGGCCCTGTCCCTGGCGGCCCTCTTCGGCCTGCTGGTCCCCGCCGCCGCCTCGGCGCTCAGCTTCCGGGTCGACAACGAAAGCGCTCGCTCGGCGGAAGAAGTCTGGATCACGATCACCGGCGCCAACTTCAACGTCCCGGGAATGGAAGACGACGTCCCCAGGAAGCTCAGCGAAGTCCCGGACCCGCTGACCATTGACACCCTGGACTCGGGCCGCGTCTACGTCTCCTACGGCGCCCCGGTCACCGAAGGCGAACCGTTCACCTCCCAGACCCGGGGTCCGGGAAGGTCGCGGCGCGGCTTTGGAAGCGGGCTCGCCTGCGGGGGAGGACGCTGCGGGTCGGTCGCCTCCACTGCCCCACGGCCTGCGGCTCGGTCCGCGCCGCGGCCCACCGCGGCCACCTGCTCGTGGCGGCCGAGACGCTGAGCCTGAAGCGGGCTGCGGCGCCCCTGCGGCTGCGCCTGACCGGGGCGGGGAGGAGGCTCCTCGCCCGCGCCGGCTGGCTGAAGCTCAGGATCGACGTCTGGGTCAGCCCGCCTGGCGCGCGGAGGACTCACGCGCGAGCGAGACTGGCTCTGGCTCCTCGCCGCTGATCCGCTCTTCGAGCTCCAGGCAGACCGCCTCGACCAGGACCGGGTCGAACTGAGTGCCGGCGTGGCGGCGCAGCTCGGCCATCGCCTGCTCGGTGGAGAGGGCGGGGCTGTAGGGGCGCTCCTCGGTCATCGCGTCGTAGGCGTCGCAGATGTAGACGAGCCGGGAGCCGAAGGGGATCTGCTCGCCGGCCAGGCCGTCGGGGTAGCCCTTGCCGTCCCAGCGCTCGTGGCTGGAGCGGACGATCCTGGCGACCGGGGCAAGCGCCGGGGCGGCGTTGAGGATCCGCTCGCCGATCACCGTGTGGGTGCGCATCAGGCCCCACTCGAGCTTGTCCAGCGGCTCGGATTTGGTCAGCATCTCGTCGGGGATCGCGATCTTGCCGATGTCGTGCATCTCCGCCGCGGTGGAGATGCGGTTCAGCTCCTCCTCGTCGCAGCCGAGCCGCCGCGCCGCGCCGACCGCCAGCGAGGCGACGTCGTGCAGGTGCTCGCGCAGCCCCGGCTTGCTCTCGCTCATCACCCGCAGCAGCAGGCTGCGCGACTGGTTCTGCACCGCGCTCATCCGCTGGCCCTTGGTCGCGTACATCCGCCGGTCGGCGATCCCCAGCGCATCCTCGGGGGAGGCGGTCTCGACCGGCAGCAGGACGCTGCCGTAGGAGGCCCCGATCGAGAACCCGGGCCCGGTCTCGGTCAGCGCCGCCAGGGCCGGGGTCAGCGCCGCGTGGGGTCCGGCGCTGCCCGTCTCGGTGATCACGCAGAACTCGTCGCCGCCCAGCCGGTAGGCGGTGCCGTCGGGGGCAACCGCCCGCTGCAGCTGTTCGCCGAGGCGCTGGAGCAGCAGGTCGCCGGCCGGGTGGCCGAAGGTGTCGTTGTAGGCCTTGAAGCCGTCGAGGTCGAAGAAGGCGAAGAGGAAGGGCCGGCCCGTGGCCGCCAGCCGCGCCTCCAGGTCGGCCAGGAGGCTGCGGCGGTTGCGCAGGCCGGTCAGCGAGTCGGTCACCGCCTCGCGGTGCACCTGGTCGAGCAGGCGCCGGTTCTCGGCGAAGCTGACCAGCAGCCGGACCGAGACCGCGCCGAGCGTCAGCCCGGCAAGGACGACGCTGGACACCGTCAGGCGTTCGAAGTGGTCCCAGACAAGGACGCCGATCGCCGCCGCCGAGGCGAGGATCGGGAAGGCGATCGAGCGCCCCGGCTGCGCCGCGGCTATCCGCTCGGGCGGCGCCAGGGCGGCGGCGGCGAGCGACAGGTTGCCGAGCAGCCAGATCGAGTCCAGGGGCGTGCCTTCGACGTAGCTGCCGACCGCCGACTGGTAGAGGTAGATCCCGTCCGCGACCGCCCAGGCGCCGATCCCGAGGAAGATCAATCCCAGCTGCAGGTCGGGCCGGCGGCCGTTGTAGACGAGGGCGCCGACCAGGAAGGAGGCGAGGATCAGGTCCCAGAGCGGATAGGAGAGATCGGTCAGGACCTTCGCGGTCTGGCCGCCGCCGATCCCCGCCAGGGCGGGAGCGAGGAGGGCGCTGGAGACGGCGGCGACGGCGAGGCCGGTGAGCAGGCCGTCAACCAGGGCGCCGGGGGTCAGCGGCATGCCCCGGTCGCGGATCAGCAGCCACAGGCCGAGGCAGAGGAAGGGGTAGGTGGCGAGGTAGGCGGCGTCGGCGAGGGAGGGGTCGGGGACCGAGCTGGCGCCGGTGTAGGCGGCGTCCCAGTAGGCGTCGCCGAAGGCCGTGAAGGCCAGGCCGAGGCCGAGGGCCGCCCAGGCGAGCCGGCGCCGGGGCAGGATGGCGGCGCGGACGAGGCAGATCGCCGCCGTGGCGACCGAGACGCTCGAGTAGATCCAGGTGTTGGCGAGTTCGTCGGCCCAGGGGCGTCCCAGCCCGAGCGTCCAGGCGAAGTGGGCGAGGAGCGCGAGAGCCGTCAGGCCCAGCAGGACTTTGAGAAACGACCAGTACCGCGAGTGCACGAAGAGCACTATCGGCGTTGTGGGCGCGCTCCTCAAGCGACCACGGAAGCGGTTTGGCCAATTAGGCGCCGCGGGTTTGAACAGTGCTCCCGCGTGTCATTGTGGGGATATGACGGCGGCAGCAGACGAGCGGTTGCGCGACGGTCACGGCCGGGAGATCGGCGACCTGCGCGTCTCGGTCACCGATCGCTGCAACTTCCGCTGCCAGTACTGCATGCCGGCCGAGGGCCTGCCGTGGCTGGAGCGGGAGGAGATCCTCGGCTTCGAGGAGATCGCCCGTCTGGTCGCCCTGCTCGCCTCGATGGGGGTGAGCGGGGTGCGGCTGACCGGCGGCGAGCCCCTGGTGCGGCGGGACCTGCCGCGCCTGGTCTCGATGCTGAGCGGGGTGGAGGGGGTCGATGACCTCTCGCTGACCACCAACGGCTACCTGCTCGAGCGCGACGCCGAGGCCCTGGTCGCGGCCGGCGTGGACCGCTTCAACGTCTCCGTCGACTCGCTGCAGCGCGACCGCTTCTTCCAGCTGACCCGGCGCGACGCCCTGCCGCGGGTGCTGCGCGGGCTGGAGCGCCTGGCGGCCTTCCCGCGGGCGCACCCGATCAAGGTCAACGCGGTGGCGATCCGCGGCTTCACCGAGCAGGAGGTGCTGCCGTTCGCCGAGTTCGCCCGCCGCGAGCCCTACGAGGTGCGCTTCATCGAGTTCATGCCGCTCGACGCCGACCGCGCCTGGCGGCCCGAGGACGTCCTCGGCGGCGAGGAGGTCCGCGCCGCGATCGCCGCCGTGCACCCGCTGGAGCCGCTGCCGCGCGAGCCGCACTCGACCGCCCGCGTCTACCGCTTCGCCGACGGGCGCGGCACGATCGGCTTCGTCAACCCGGTCTCCGAACCGTTCTGCGCCGACTGCAACCGGATCCGCCTGACCGCCGACGGACGCCTGCGGACCTGCCTCTTCTCGCTCAACGAGACCGACCTGCGGGGCCCGCTGCGCGCGGGCGCGAGCGACGCCGAGCTGGCCGGGATCGTCCGCGAGGCCGTCTGGCGCAAGGAGCTGAAACACCGGGTCAACGAACCGGGCTTCGTGCAACCGGCGCGGACGATGTCGGCGATCGGGGGCTAGTCGGTGGAGGCGGCGGCCCGTGCCTATGTCGAGATCTCCCGCGACGGGGATCGCGACGCGGTGGCGGTCGAGGAGCCGCTGGAGATCCGCGTCGACGGCGAGCCGCTGAGCGTCACCATGCGCACGCCGGGCCACGACGAGGAGCTGGCGCTCGGCTTCCTCTTCGGCGAGGGACTGATCGACGGGCCCCGGCGGGCGGGCCTGACCGCGGACTTCGCCGCCAACGTGGTCGAGGTGGAGGGGCCGCTGCTGCGTGAGCCCGGCGCCCGCCGCTTCTACACCACCTCCTCCTGCGGGGTCTGCGGCAAGGGTGCCCTGGAGGAGGTGGCGGTGGCGAGCGCGCCGGCGCCGCCCGGGCCGACCGTGACCCGCGAGCTGCTCGCCGACCTGCCGAACCGCCTCGCCCAGCCGGGCTTCGAGCGCACCGGCGGCCTGCACGCGACTGGCCTCTTCGACGCCGCCGGGGAGCTGCTGGCCGTCCGCGAGGACGTCGGCCGCCACAACGCGATGGACAAGGTCGTCGGCCGCGCCCTGCTCGACGGCTGGACCCCGCTTCACGACCGCCTGCTCTGCGTCAGCGGCCGCCTCTCCTTCGAGCTGGTCCAGAAGGCCGCCGTCGCCGGTGCCCCGGTGCTGGTCGGCGTCGGCGCCCCCAGCTCGCTGGCAATCGAGCTCGCCGCCGAGCGCGGCATCACCCTGGCCGGCTTCGCCCGCGGCGGCCGCGTCAACGTCTACGCCGGGGCCGAGCGGCTGGCCGGCTGAGGACGCACTTCCTCCCGCTATGCGGGCGGGACTACGTTCTCACCCCGGCGCGGGAGGAACCGCGTCCTCACCGCTCAGGGATGGTGGCTACTCGGGGGATCCGGCGGACAGGGTCGGGACGCCCTGGCTCCAGCTGCGCAGGAAGGCCTCGGTGCCGTCGGCGTCGAGGGGCTTGGCCAAGAAGAAGCCCTGGCCGCTGTCGCAGTTCTGCTCGCGCAGCATCGCCAGCTCGCGGTGGCCCTCGATGCCCTCGGCGAAGGTCTCGATCGAGAGCGCCTTGCCGAGCTGGACCAGGGAATGGATCAGGGTCTCGCCCTCGCGGTTGTCCTCCAGGCCGGCGATGAAGGAACGGTCGATCTTCAGGGCGTCGACGGGGAAGCGCTGCAGGTGGGCGAGGGAGGAGTAGCCGGTGCCGAAGTCGTCGATCGCGATCCGCACCCCGAGGGCTTTGATCGTCGCCAGCCGCCGCGCGGTTTCCTCGACGTTGCGCATCAGCGAGGTCTCGGTCACCTCGATCGTCAGCGCCGAGGGGTCGAGGCCGCTGCTCCCCAGCGCGTCTTCGATGTCGGTGGTGATCCGGTCGGTGTCGAGCTGGCGCCCGGAGACGTTGACCGCCATCGCGATCGGGTAGCCGGCGGCCTGCCAGATCGCGCCCTGGCGGCAGGCCTCCAGCAGCACCCAGCGGCCGACCTCGGCGATCATCCCCGTCTCCTCGAGCAGCGGGATGAAGGTTTCCGGGGCCAGCACGCCGCGCACCGGGTGGCGCCAGCGGATCAGCGCCTCGACCCCCGTCGGGGCCATCGCGCGGAGGTCGATCGTCGGCTGGTAGGCGAGGAAGAACTGGTCCGCCTCGAGCGCTTCGCGCAGGTCCATCTCCAGTTCGACCCGGTTGCGGACCGACTCCTGCATGTCGGTGGCGAAGACGGCGTAGCCGTTCTTGCCCTCCCACTTGGCTCGGTACATGGCGATGTCGGCGTTGCGCAGCAGCTCCTCGGCCGTGGTCCGTTCGGCCATCGCGATGCCGATGCTGGCGGTGACGACGACCCGCGTCTTCTTCTCCTCGCCGACTGTGAAGGGGTGGGCGAGGGCGGTGAGCAGGCGTTCGGCGACCAGCTCCGGGCCGGCGGCCAGCGAGAGCTCCTCGGAGATGACGACGAACTCGTCGCCGCCGAGGCGCCCGAGCGCGTCGGTGTCGCGGATCACCCCGTCGAGCCGTTCGGCGACCGCGCGCAGCAGTTCGTCGCCGGCCGAGTGGCCGAGCGTGTCGTTGATGTCCTTGAAGTTGTCGAGGTCGATGAAGAGCGCGGCGGCGGGACTCTGGCGGCGCCGCGAGCGGGCCAGCATCTGCGCCGTGCGGTCGAGGATCAGGGTCCGGTTGGGCAGCCCGGTCAGCGCGTCGTGGGTGGCGAGGAAGGCGAGCTCCTCCTCGCGCCGGGTCAGTTCCTCGTCGGTGCGCTGGCGCTCGGTCTCAAAGCACTCGCACATCCGCAGCAGGTTGAACTCGAGGCTGAGCTGCAGCAGGTTCATCGCCCGCGCCTGCGCCTCGGCCCCGATCCGCAGTTCGACGGCGGCCTCGTGCAGGACCTCGGCCATCGCGTTGCGCCACCAGAAGCAGCGCCAGACGACCTCGTTCAGCAGTGCCGCCCGGTGCACCGCCAGCTCACCGAAGATTTCCCAAGCTTCCTTGCCGGCCTCGATCGCCACGCTCATGCTGGAGCCGCCGATCCAGCGAGAGACGGCGCTGGAGGCGTTGCGGCTGATCCGTTCGAAGCGGTCCTGGACGACCGGGTCGATGTCGTGGCCGGGGCCGGTGGTGCGGGCGACTATGCGGTCGAGGACGTCGTCGACCCGCCCCTCCAGCAGCTCGCCCAGCGCCCGCAGCTCGGCGTCCGGCTCTTCGGAGAAGGGCTCGGGCGGCAGCGGGCTGCGCGCCGGGTCTTCGGCAGGTTTCGAGTGCTCAGGCGCCATCCCCCCTGGGGAATCGGCAGCGGCGCCTGGACCTTGAGAATTGGTCCGGAGCGATTCCTAAAACCGCTTATGGACTTTATGTGAACCCGCCTGTATTTTGCGGCGCTCGGCCATCGGCACAGGGAGGGCGGGGTGCGTTCATCGAAGCGGTTCCTGGCGGGGTTCTGCGTGCTTGCGGCGCTGGCGACGGCGGCCCTCGCGGGGGCGGGGCCCGCGCTGGGCGCGCCCGCCTGGCATGTGCAGACCATCTCCGGCGCCCCGGAACTGGCCGGAATCGATTTCGTCGACCCCAGGCATGGCTGGACGGTCGGCAGAGCCGGTGAAATCTGGGCGACCAGCAACGGCGGGCGGACCTGGGAAGCGGAGAGCTCCGGGACGGGAGCAGACTTCAATGCGGTCGACTTCGTCGATCTCAACCACGGCTGGGCGGTCGGCTCCGGCGGCGAAATCACCGCCACGAGCAACGGCGGCGCCACCTGGACGCCCCAGACCTCCGGAACGACCGAATTCGTCACCGACGTCTCCTTCGTCGACGCGAGCCACGGCTTCGCGATCGCCGGGGAAACCGTCCTGAAGACGAGCGACGGCGGTGCGACGTGGTCCCCGGCCACCGCGCTGCCCAGCGTAGGCAAGGCGATCGCGTTCT
>DASVWP010000052.1:0-2103 GCA_036393155.1 Solirubrobacterales bacterium
CGCCCCCCGACCTCCCCCCGCGTCGTCTTCATCGGCAAGCTGATCGTCTCCAAGGGCATCGACCTGCTGCTCGCGGCCTGGCCCCTGGTCCTCGCCGAGCATCCCGGGGCCCGGCTGCAGGTTGGCGGCTACGGCGAGTACGAGGGCGGGGTGCGCCGGCTCCTCGCGGCGCTCGACCGCGGCGACCTCGAGGACGCCCGCGAGGTCGCCCGCCTCGGCTGGGCGCTGGAGGGCGGCGAGAAGCGGCCGCTGCCGATCCTCTCCGCCTTCCTCGCCGACCCGCCGCCCGGATACGCAGAGGCGGCGCGGGGCCTCGCCGGCTCGGTCGAGCTGGTCGGCCGCCTCGAGCACCACGAGGTCGCGGCGCTCCTGCCGCGCGCCGAGGCCCTGGTGATGCCGAGCACCTTCCCGGAGGCGTTCGGGATGGTCGCGGTGGAGGCGGCCGCCTGCGGCGCCCTGCCGGTCTCCGCCGGCCACTCGGGGATGCTCGAGGTCTCTCGGCAGCTCGCCGCGGCGCTGCCCGAGGACGTCGCCGGGCTGCTCTCCTTCCCGGTCGCCGAGGGCGCGGTGGAGGCGATCGCCGCCCGCCTCAACGCCTGGCTGGCGCTGCCCGCCGAGCGCCGGGAGGCGGTCCGCGAGACCCTGGTGCAGACCGTCGGTCGGCTCTGGAGCTGGGAGGGAGTGGCCCGCGGGGTGCTCGCGGCCGCCGCCGGAGAGCTCGACGAGCTGCCGCTTCCCGCCTGAGCTGGAAGCGTCCCGAGGGGGGCAGAAAGCCTCCGACCGCAGCTTCAATAGAATGCCCGCCGCCTGATGTACGGCCGCCTTCCGATAGCGAAAATGATTGCCGCGACCGTCGCGATGACCGCGGCGATCTCCGCGGTCATGCTGTCGATCAACTGGAACGGCCAGGAGGCTTCGACGGCGGCGCCGAAGATCGACGATCTGCTCAACGTGATGATCGTGATCTCGGCCTTCGTCTTCTCGCTGGTGATCGTGATGCTCTTCTACGCGCTTTGGAAATTCAAAGCGAAGCCGGGCGACGAATCCGACGGCGAGCCGATCCACGGCAACACCCGTCTCGAGGTGGCCTGGACCCTGATCCCGACGATCATCGTCCTCTTCGGCGCCGGCTACAGCTGGAACGTGCTGAACGAAATCGAAAGTCCCGCCAAGGATGCGATGACCGTCGACGTCTTTTCCCAGCAGTACGCCTGGAGCTTCGGCTACCCGGGCAAGGGCATGAAATACGTGCAGGGCGAACTGCACGTCCCGGTCAACCGCCAGATCCAGTTCAAAATGCACTCTGGCGACGTCATCCACTCGTTCTGGGTGCCGGAGTGGCGGATCAAGAAAGACAACGTCCCCGGCATCACGACGACGGCAATCGTCACGCCTGACAAGGTCGGCACCTACCAGCTGATCTGCACCGAGCTCTGCGGCTTCGGCCACGCCTCGATGCGGGCCAAAGTGGTGGTCCAGTCCCCCGCTGAATTCCAGAAATGGGTCTCCGGCCTGAAACAGACGATCCCGAACGAATGGCTCGAGACGATCAAGCAGGACACGGAGACCAACCCGGTGGAAGAACCCGGGGCTGGCGGGGCATAATGGAGGTGATTTGATGGTGGCTGCGATCAAGCGACCGGGATGGATCCGGGGTGCCCTGGGTGCTCTCCTCTTCGGAGCCGTCGGCTTCGGCTTGGTGATCTCCCTGCGGGCGATCTCCGGCCTGCCGCTTTACCAGACCGAACAGACCGGGTATCCGCACGTCGTCGTGCCGCTGATCATGGCGCCGCTGGGCTTCCTGCTCGGCTTCGGCTGCTTCGACTACTGGCTGCGCTGGGCGTTCGGGCTGCCGACGATCCCCGAGGACCACTCCCAGCACGGGGCGCGGAGCTGGAAGGACTACTTCCGGTTCAACACCGATCACAAGGTGATCGGCATCCAATACATCTGCACCACCTTCTTCTTCTTCTTCCTGAGCGGCGCCCTGGCGATGCTGATCCGCGCCGAGCTGGCCCGCCCGGGGACTCAGATCGTCGACTCCGCGCAGTTCAACAGCCTCTTCTCGACCCACGCGGTGTTGATGATCTTCGTCTTCATCAT
>DASVWP010000053.1:0-3051 GCA_036393155.1 Solirubrobacterales bacterium
CGAGTTGACCCGCGTCCACAGCGCCGTCTGGCCGAAGTCGGACTCCTTCGCCGCCTTGACCAGGCCCTGGCGGGCGGCCTCCTTGCGGTCGACCGGGATCGCGTCCTCGAGGTTGCCGAGCAGGATGTCGGTCTTGGTCGCGACGTCGGCGGCCTTGGCGACCATTTTCTCGTTCGAGAAGTCGAGGAAGTGGATCATCCGCGACGGCTTGACGGGGATCTCGCGGAGGGGCTCCGGCGCGCCCATGGCCAGCGGGTGAAAGAAGTCTCTGGGGTTTCTCAAGCTGCTCCTCTGGTCTGGGATGGATTCGGGCTGGGGGAAATCTATTGATCGCCCCCTTTTGCCGCATTTGCCGCCGTTCGTGGCCCTAGATTGGCCGCGATGGAGGGCGTGGAGCGCGACGACACCCAGGATTGGCTGCTGCCGGCAGGCTCCGCGCCGCCTTTGATGAGCGAGCTGGAGAGCCGGGTCGACGAGGCGCTGCGCATCGCCCGGGCCTCCGAAGCGGCGGTGATGACGGTCGGCGCGGCGGCGATCGACGCCGCCGAGCAGGCGCGGCGGGCCGCCGAGCTGGCCGAGCAGGCGGCGCGCAGCGCCGAGGCGGCGGCGACCGGGAGGCAGACCGAGAGCTTCCCGGCCACCGAGGTAATCGAGCCGTTGGCGCCGACCCCCGAGGTGTCGGTCGAGCCGGAGCCGGAGCCGGCGCCCCCGGCGGTGGCCTCTGCCCCGCCGCCGCGCGAGGACACGGCCGAGCGGGAAGTGGTCTCGGCGCCCGTCGAGGACAGCTTCGAACGGTTCGTCCGCCGCGCCGATTGCCTGCTGACGCGGCTGCGCGAAATCGACCCGGCGGCTTAACCTCTCCTCGTCGCCCAGCGCCGCCGCAGCAGCCCGGCCAGGCGGTCGAGGACCTCCCCCGGCGACCGCAGCGGCTGCCCGTCGAGAGAACCGGCCGCCTCGAGGCCGCGCACCGAGCCGCTCAGCAGGACGCCGTCGGCGGCGAGGAGGTCAGCGCGGTCGAGGCGGCTTTCCCTGACCACGATGCCCTCCCCGCGGGCGAGGGCGATCACCGCGGCGCGGGTGATCCCGGGGAGGATGCGGCCGTCGCGCGGCGGCGTCGCCAGGATGCCGTCGCAAAGCGCGAAGACGTTGGCTCGGCCGGCCTCGAGCACCTCACCGTCCGGCTCAACGATCAGGGCTGTCGCCCCCGGGGGCGTCGGGAGCGCCGAGCGGTCGCTCCACTTATGGGGGCCGAGGCCGCCTGGCAGCGGGGCGCTGACCAGCGCCGTAGGCCGCTCGACGGGCGGGAAGTGCAGGCGGGAGTCGACGGCCGCCGCGGCGATCTCGCATCGGGGGGGCCCGGCGGCCGGCGCCAGGGATAGCCGGGCCCGACCGAGGCGCAACGGCGCCGCCGCCTCGACCAGGCGGGGGCGGGCGGTGGGGGGGACCTCGATGCCGTAGAGCGCGGAGACGCTCGCCGCCAGCCGTTCGAGGTGAGCGTCGAGTTCCACCACCTCGCCACCGAGGACGAGGACGGTCTCGAAGACGCCCTCGGCCGGGTCCGGGCCGGTCGCGGCCTCGCGGGCCCGTTCTGTGGTGGCAATGGGGATCTCGGTCGGCAAGGGCGGTCCTTCGCCGCCAACCTCTATCAGGTGGGTGGCTCAGGCGGGGCGGCAGAGGTAGTCGAGCCAGGCGTCGCGACCGCGATGAGGAAGCTGCACCGGCTTGCCGCGGCAGTCGTAGACCGCCACCGTCTCCAGGCCGGCCTCGGTGAGCTGGCGGACCTGGTAGGAGGGATCCACGTAGTAGTCGTCGAGCCGGAAGTCGTGGCCTCGGCCCTTGACGATGGTCCAGCCGCGCCGGCGCGCCTCCTCCAGGGAGAGGGAAGCGTTGACCCGGTGAATCCGCCGCCGCCGCCGGATGTCGTCGACGCGGGTGTAGACCCGGTAGGCCAGCGAGCTCATCCGCCGCGCCGGGTGGGCGATCGCGTCGTCCAGCGGCAGGGCCCCGAGCGAATGGGTCGAGAACTGGAACAACCCCTCCGGCTTGAGCACGCCGCGCACCTCGGCGAGGATCCGCAGCCGGTCCTCGTGGCCGACCGTGTCGATGCCGTTGAAGCTGAAGAGGACGAAGTCGAAGGGGCCGCGGACGCCCGAGAGGTCGCGGGCGTCCGCGAGCAGCAGCGTCACGTTCGGCTCGTCTCCCAGCAGCGCCTGCGCCCGGGCGAGCATCCGCGGCGCGTAGTCGATTCCCACGTAGCGGCGGACGAGCGGGGCGTAGGTGTAGCCGGTGCGCCCCGCGCCGACTCCGATGTCGAGCATCTCGAGCTCGGGGAGCCGCGGCGCGAGCCGTCTCAGCACCGCCTGCTCGGCCGGCTTCAGGGCGAGATCGTCGTATTGGTCCGCGACGCTGTCGAAGACCTGTTGATTGGCCTCGAATCGCATCCACCGGTCATTGTGAACGGTTCGGTACTACCTGTGTCTTTTCTCGGTCCCGTAATCGTCGGGCCTCCGGTGACGGCGTCGCTCCGGCGAACCCCCGTCGCGGGTTAACCTTGACGTTCGACAGCAGATCCCGAACGAGCAGGAGCCATGGCCGTAGACACCGCCGCGTACCGCGAAATGACCGATGAGCAGCAGGCGATCACCGAAATGGTGCGCCAGTTCGCCGACGAGCAGATCATCCCCAACGCCGAGCACTACGACCATGAGGACTCCTTCCCGGAGCCGATCGTCGAGCAGATGAAGGAGCTCGGCCTGTTCGGGGTGACGATTCCCGAGGAGTACGGGGGAATGGGGCTGGACCTGACGACCTACGCGATGATCGTCGAGGAGCTCAGCCGCGGCTGGATCAGCATCTCGGGCGTCGTCAACACCCACTTCATGGGGTGCTACCTGCTCATGAAGTTCGGCACCGAGGAGCAGAAGCAGAAGTACCTGCCGAAGATGGCGACCGGCGAGATCCGCGCGGCGTTCAGCCTGTCCGAGCCCGAGGCGGGGTCCGACGTGCAGGCGATCAAGGCCGGCGCCAAGAAGCTCGACGACGGCAGCTACG
>DASVWP010000054.1:0-12521 GCA_036393155.1 Solirubrobacterales bacterium
CGATGAAGATCCACCAGATGCCGGCGCCGGTCATGAAGCGCCTGGTAAGCAAGCAGTCCTAGCGGCGAGCGGATCAGCGGCCGCCTAGAAGCAGAGCGAACTCTCCTGGCCGTTTGGGCGCCTGAGCGGACCAGTGAAGAAGTACCCTGGGGAGGCATGACTTCGCGCCAGTCCCGCATCGGAGGCTTCCTCCTCTCCGCCGCCTTCGCCATCCTCGGCATCTGGGCCCTTGGTGAGGCCAAATACGGCAAGGGCGCGATCTGGCTCGTAATCAGCGTTGCTTGGCTACTACTCGCCTTATTTAGAGACAAATTGGCTGGCGCTCGGGAGCGACAGCGCGCTCGCCTTCGACCTTAGGTCGACAATGCAAATGTCAGCAACCGACTGAGGGCTCCGTTTCCAGGGCTTGGCACTCAGGTCCGCTGGCTCTCGCTTCCGCGGAAAAGCGAGAGCTTCGGGCTGGCTGCAGCGGCGAAGACTGCGATCTGCGCAGTCAACGCAGAATCACCCGAATCGACCCAAACAATTACCGGCAGACCAATGCTAGACGCTTACCTGGCCGACTCGTGACTTTGCGCTGAGCTTGCTGGGCCGTGCTCCGGATAGGCTCGCCGCATGATCGCGTGGGGGAAGGTGCCGTGGTCCCTGTGGACCTTTCTCATTCTTGCCACGGCAGGGATCGCGGTGGCGGTTCCTTCCACGCCCGTCGCGCCCTCAGTCTTTGCTGTCGTATTTGTTATCGCGTGGGACTTCCTACTGCTCAAGGCGATCCGTTGGGTGTGGCTGGGAACCGTGATCCTGGGCGTTTTGGGCACGCTCATCGACGTTGTGGCCGGCACTGGTACGTGGTACGGCTATCTGACCGGACTGATTGAGCTCGGACTCTTGCTGCTTCCCCCGACTCGCTGCTTCTTCGAGAAGGCCGACCCGGTCCCGGTCGTCTAGCTCCTGGGGACGCCCGTGGGGACGGGATGGGGACGAAACTGACCCCGATTGACCCCCTATGACCCCGGAAACCGTGCCTAGAACCCGAGCGCGAACTTGGCGTCCTCGGTCATCATTTCGGGCGACCAGGCGGGGTCGAAGACCATCTTCGGGTGGACGGCGGAGACGCCGGGGAGGTCGCCGACGAACTCGCGCATCTGCTCGGAGACCTGAGGGCCGATCGGACAGGCCGGGGTGGTGAGGGTGAAGGTGATGTAGACGTCCTCGTTCTCGATGTTGACGTCGTAGACGAGGCCGAGGGAGACGAAGTCGAGGCCGAGCTCGGGATCGATTACCTCCTCGAGCGCCTCGTAGACGTCCTCCTCGGTCAGGGTTTCGTCGTGCTCCTGGGGGACCGCTGCTTGCTCATCGGACATGGCCCAATGGTAGCCGGGCGGCGGCGTCAGCCTCGCCGGCGGGGCTCGGCGGGGGCGTCGTCGGCCCCGGGAGCGAGCCGCAGCTGCCACCAGCCGACGTCGCGCCAGGCGCCGTGCTTCCAGCCGATCCCGCGGGCGACGCCGATCGGCTCGAAGCCGAGGCTCTCGTGCAGGGCGACGCTGGCCGGGTTGGGCAGGGTGATGCCGGCGAAGGCGACGCGGAAGCCATGCTCGCGCAAGCGCGCGAAGAGCGCCTCGTAGAGGGCCCTGCCGACCCCTCTCCCCTGCTGCCCGTCGGCGACGTAGACCGAGACGTCGACCGCCCAGCGGTAGGCCGGGCGCTCGCGGTGGGAACAGGCGTAGGCGTAGCCGACCAGCTCGCCCTCGCGCTCGGCGACCAGCCAGGCGTGGCTGGTGGCGTAGCGGGCGATCCGCGCCGCCATCTCCTCGGTGCTCGGCGCCCGTTCCTCGAAGGAGACCGGGCTGTCCTCGACGTGCGGCGCGTAGATCGTCGCGCAGACGGCGGCGTCGCGGGTCGGGTCGGCGTCGCGGATGCTGAGGGGGCCGGGGCTGCTCATCGGGCACGCAAATCTATGCCCCGCGGCGCCGCGGCGCACCCCGCGGGCGACCGTCAATAGGCTCTTGGGGGATGAGCGCCAAGAGGCAGATCGTGCGCCGGTCGATCGGCATCGTCTTCGACGACGGGGGCCTGCTGGCCGTGACCGCGTCGCGGCCCGAGGCCGGTCGCGAGCACGGCGACGAGGAGACCGCGGCCGTCCTCTGCGACCCCGACTCGGCGCCGATCCAGTTCGAGGAGGCCCTGCTCTCGACCGAGTACGGCGAGGACGGGGTGCAGCGCCGGGCGACCCTGGAGCTCTGGCCCGACACCGAGGACATGCACCCGCTGCGCGGCGCCGGCTCGCTGATCAGCTCGATCGCCGTCCAGCGCGACGGGCTCGACTCGCAGATCGCCTTCTTCCGCTGGTCGGTCGAGGGGCGCCAGGGGCTCGGCCACTACGAGATCGCCCGCGCCGATGGCTGAGATCGAGGCGATCGTCTGCGACTTCGGCGGCGTCCTGACGACGCCGCTGCTGGGCTCCTTCCTCGCCCTGCAAAACGAGATCGGGATCTCCCCCGAACACTTCGCCAACGCGATGCGCGCCTTGCGCGAGGAAGAGGGCGAAGTGCCGCTGTTCGCGCTGGAGCGCGGCGAGATCAGCGAGGAGTCCTTCCTCGAGCGCCTGGCGGTGGTGCTGGAGCCCGAGATCGGCCACCGGCCCCACCTGCACCGCTTCCGCGAGGTCTTTTTCGGCGGCCTCAACCCGAACGAGCCGATGATCGAGCTGATGCGCGAGCTGAAGGCCTCGGGCCTGCGGATGGCGATGCTGACCAACAACGTCCGCGAGTGGGAGCCGCTGTGGCGGCCGATGCTGCCGGTCGACGAGATCTTCGAGGTCGTCGTCGACTCCGCCTTCGTCGGCGCCCGCAAGCCGGAAGCGCGGATCTACGAGCTGACCAGCACCCGGATCGGCGTTCCGGCCGAGCGCTGCCTGTTCATCGACGACATGGCGCCCAACTGCGAGGGCGCCCGCGCGGTCGGCATGATCGCCGCCCACTTCGAGAGCAACGAGCAGGCGATCCCGGAGATCCGCGCGGCGCTCCGAAGATCCCAGCCGGCGCAGAGCTGAGCCGCCGACCCAGGCATCCGCTCGAGATGTAAGCGTTCCCAGGGTAGGGCGGACCACCGGGGGAGGGATCGGGAGGATGAGAATGCGACACCTGACGCTTGCGCTGCTCGGCGCCGGCCTGCTGTACCTGTCGATTTCCGGCCCGCCGCCGGCGAGCGGCGCGGGCTGGCCGGCGGCCAGCACCGACCACGGGCCGCCGGCCCGGGGAGCGCGGACGGCGGCGGAACTCTGCCCGGCCAAGGTCAACCAGCCCGCCGCCACCGCCCGCAAGCCCGAGACCGTGCCGATCGAATTCGACGTTCACGAGAGCGACCCGGTGCTGAACTTCGGGACCGGGCGCAAGCCCAAGCGCGACTTCATCGTCTTCACGGCGTCGCGGCGAATCCCGCCGACGGTGCGCGCCGCCGACTTCGAGATCGACAACCTGGAACCGCTGCGCCGGATCGGCTCCTCCGAACTGGAATCCGAGCGCCTTCCCTCGCCGACCTACACCCGCCCGCACTTCTTCGACCACCGCAAGAAAATGGCGGTCAACCTGTGCGTCCGCCCCCAAAACGGCGATCCCGGCACCTACACGGGGCAGTTCCTCCTCGTCGGGCCCGGCGCGATTGCCTCGATTGCCCTGGCCCAGACGGCCCAGCTGAAGGCCGAAGAAGGGGACTTCTGGCTCCCGTTCACCGTCATCCTGCTGGTGACCCTGGTCGTCCTGGCCTTCCGCGCATTCACCGAACTGGACAGGAAATCCACCAAGAAGGACGTCGCCGCCAGGGTGCTGGTCGCTCTTGGCTCCCTCGCCGCTGCCGCCGCCGCGATGTACATCCCATACAGCCACAACCCGACCTGGGGCGAAAACGGGGGGCTGCTCGCGTCCGGCGCCCTCTTCGCGGCGGCCTTCACCGCAGCCGGCCTGGGAACCCTGTTGGCCGGTGGGCCGGAAAAGATCGCCAGCGCCCTCGGCCATTTCGGCAGCACTCGCGACGAACTCAAGCAGCGGCCCTCCGGCGCGCACGAGAAACACACCGGTCGAGGCGACAACAAGCCCGGATGACTTTCAGGCGTCAGGGTGGAGGTTGATCTTGTGGGTCTCGACCCCCCGGCCTCGATTCACCTCTCGGTGCGCGACGAAGCAGATGACTCCGGCAATCGCCAGCAGGCCAGAGGCCACCCAGAGCGTCTGCGGGTGCACCGCGGCACCGCGGCCGACCGTGCAGGCGCCGATAACCGCCGCGCCCCCGAGGGTGAGCAGACCCCAGCCGGCGAATAGCCAGCCGTCGGTTTTCTCCGGACACTCCTGGGTCCGCTGCACGTATCTGACATCGCCTTGGCCGGCATCCTTGACGGTGGAAGCCGACGAGGGCATCGCTGCGTCCTGCTCAGGCATCCCTCCAAGGGAGGGCTGCCGTACCACCTGTTCTCGCCTCCAACCGGCTACACGTTTACGGCATCGCATAGTTCATCTCCTGGGAGCAGTTGCTAGACCCAGCCGTGAATCAGGCGGCACCGAGAGCGACAGAGGTGCGGTGGAACTGCCCGCGTGCAACAGACGTCAGTCGCTGGACCCCAATGCAGCCCGATTCAAGGCCCCGAGAAACGGCCGATCCAGCCGGTTTCTCATTGGCGCGCTAAACGCGCCCGTCTGTTATGCGAGGAGAGTGGTTCGCATGCGCAACTCCCAAGCGGGTGCCGCAATGGACCGGGTGAACGTACCGAGACCCAACAGTCCTTGTCAAGGAAATCCCCCGGTTTCCACGGAAGCCGGGGCCGCTGTCGGCTAGTTGTCGCTTCCCGCGCGGTCCCAGACGTACAGCTCGACCGCCTCGACGGCGAGCTGCATCAGGCGCGGCGGGGAGAGCAGGCCGAGGACCAGCTCCAGCGCGTCTTCTTCGGTCACCCCGGCGTCGACTGCCTCCTCGCCGCGGAAGCCGGCGGCGAGCTTGAGGGCCTCGCGGCGGTTCTCGCCGAGCGAGCTGAAGGCGCCCATCAGGAAGTCGCGGTTGGGGATCGGCTGGCCGACCTCGAGCGAGCCGTGCCAGGCGGCGAGCATCGAGAGGTCGTGCTCGTCGAGCTCGGCGATCGCCTTCGCGTAGTGGACTTCCAGCTCGGAGTCGGGGATCTCGTCGACCCAGGAGCGGACCGCCTCGCCGAGCAGCTGGCGGCGGGCCTCGCGGCCGACCGAGTCGGCGATGGCGCGGATTGCGTCGGCGGGATCTACGAAGCAGAGTGACATCGGCTGAGGGGCAATCTAGAGGCGCTGGAAGACGCCAAAAGGGCGCTGGGAATACCGAGTTTGCGGAATCGCGGCGGGTCCGCGCCGGAGCCGTTCGTAGGCTGGACGGCGTGCCGCTGAAACTGATCCACGGGCCCCCCAACTCGGGCCGCGCGGGAGTCGTCCGCCGCGACTTCGCCGCCGCCCTGGAGCGGGACCCGATCCTCGTCGTGCCGACGGTCGACGACGTCTTCGCCTTCGAGCGCGAGCTCTGCGCCGAGGGGGCGGCGCTGGGCGGCGCGGTGATGACCTTCGGCGCCCTCTTTCGCACCGTCGCCACCGCCGCCGGGGCGCCGCCGGGGGTCGAGCTGTCCCCCGCGCAGCGCCTGCGCGCGGTCGCTGTGGCGATCGCCGAGCGGCGCGAGCGGCTGGGTCCGCTGCGGCGCTCGGCCGGCCGCCCCCGATTCGCCGCCGCCCTGAAGCGCCTGCTCGACGAGCTGCAGGCGGCTGGGATCGAGCCGCGGGCCGTCGAGGCCAGCGCGGCGACGCTCGAGGGCTCGGCCTACCTCGGCGACCTGGCGACGCTGTTCGCCGGCTACGAGGAGGTGCGGCGCCGCAGCGGCCGCGTCGACGCCCACGGCATCGCCGCCGCGGCGATCGCCGCGCTGCGCGAGGACCCGTCGCTGTGGAGCGGGCGTCCCGTCCTCCTCTACGGCTTCGACGACCTGACCGAGAACCAGTTCGAGCTGCTCGCCGGGCTGGCCGAGCGCGCCCCCGTCACCGTCGCCCTGCCCTACGAGGAGGGGAGCGCGGCGCTGGCCGCCCGAGGGCGCCTGCTGGGCCGACTGCGCGAGCGGATCGGCATCGCCGAGGAGGTGCGGACCGAGGCCGACCCCGCCAACACCGAGAGCCCCCTCCTCTTCCACCTGGCCCGCTCCTTCGGCGCCCCGCGGCCGAGCCGCCTGGCACCGGACGGGAGCCTGACGCTGCTGCGCTCGGCGGGCACGCGGGCGGAGGCCGAGGCGATCGCCGCGCACGTCTCCCGGCTGCTGCAGCGCGGCGCCGACCCCGAGCAGATCGCCGTCGCCCTGCGCGACCCGGCGCGCCGCGGCGAGGAGATCCGGGCGGCGCTGGAGGCGAACGGGGTGGCCGCCGCCCTGGAGGCCGAGGTGCCGGTGGCCGGGACCAGCGTCGGCGGCGCCCTGAGCACGCTGCTGGAGGCCGAGTTCGGCGAGCGGCGGGCGAACGACTTCCTGCGCTACCTGCGCGGCCCCTCCGGCTTCTCGCCCGGACGGGTTGACTGGTTCGAGCGGCGCCTGCGGCGCGGCCGGGTGCGCGACGCCGAGACCGCGCTGCTGCTCTGGCAGGGCGAGGACGGCGAGCCGCCGCGCGACCTCCTGCGCCTGCGCGAGGCCGCCGGACGCTCGGCGGCCGAGCTGGCGGCGACGGTCGGGGCGCTGGCGGCGACGATGGCCTCGCGGCCGCTGCGCGACACCGAGGACGGACCCTCGCTGCGCCCCGGCGACGGCCTGGAGCTGCGCGCGGCGGCAGCGATCGCCGCCGCGCTCGCCGACCTCGCCGAACTGGGCCCGATGGCGCCCCGGCCCTCGGAGCTCGCCGGGATCGTCGAGGAGCTCGCCTTCCGGGTCTGGTCGGGGCCGGTCGAGGGCCGGGTGCGGATCGCCAGCCCCTACCGGCTGCGCGCCGCGCGCTTCGACCACGTCCTCGTCGGCTCGCTGCAGGACGGCGAGTTCCCGCGGCGCGACCGCGGCGCCGACCCCTTCCTCGCCGACGCCCAGCGCCAGACCCTCGGGCTCGACCCGCGGCGCGACAGCGAGGCGGAGGAGCGCTACCTGTTCGGGGCCTGCCTCGCCCTGCCCCGCCGCAGCCTCGTCCTCTCCTACCGCGACAGCGACGAGGACGGCGCCGCGGCCGCGCGCTCGCCGCTGCTCGACGACATGCGGGCGCTGCTCTCCCCCGCCCCCGACGGCACCGTCCCCGACGCGGTTGAGGAGCGGGTCACCGTGGCCCGCGACCTCGCCGAGGTCGTGCCGCCGCTGGCCGAGGCGCCCTCGGAGGACGAGCTGGCGCGGGCGCTCGCCGCCCACGGGCCCGAGGCCGACGCGCCGGGGCTGCTGGAGCGGGTCGGCGTCGAGCGGGACCTGGCGGCCAGGCTGCTGGAGCGCGTCGGCGCCGCCCGCGCGGCCGAGGCCGCCTCGCGCGCTCCCGGCCCGCTGCGCGAGCCGGCGGTGCTCGACTCCCTCGCGGCGGTCCCCGCCTACGGCGGCACCACGCTGGAGGAGTTCGACGTCTGCTCCTACCGCTGGTTCGCCGGCCACGAGCTCGACCCGCAGCTGCTCGACCCGGTCCCGGACCCGCTGGTCCAGGGAGGCCTGATGCACGAGGCGCTCGACCGCCTCTACCGCGAGCGCCCGGGTGGCGACCCGCTGCCCCGCCCCGGCTCGCTCGGCGCCTGGACCGAGCGCGGCCGCGAGCTGGTGGCCGAGGTCGTCGCCGAGCGGGAACTCGGCTCCCACCCGGCCGAGCGGGCGATGGCGCGCCGGGTCGAACGGCTGCTGGAGCGCTTCCTGGCCGAGGAGGCCGAGCGGGAGACCGGCGGCTTCGAGCCCTGGCTGCTGGAGGCCCGCTTCGGCGAGCACCCCGACGCCGAGCGGCCGGCGCTCGACCTCGGCGGCTGGGGGCTGCACGGGGCCGTCGACCGGGTCGACCGCTCGCCGGACGGCCGCGCCGTCGTCCTCGACTACAAGCTCGCCTCGCAGGTCACCCCGCGCGAGAAGTTCGAGGAGCGGGCGAAGCTGCAGCTGCCCCTTTACCTGCTCGCGGTCGCCGAGCACTGGGGCGCGGAGCCGGTGGGCGGCCTGTACCACCCGCTGCGCGGCACCTCGATGCGGCGGCCCCGCGGGGTCGTCTCCACCGCGGTCGCCGAGCGGCTGGCGAGCTACCGCCTCTATCCCAAGGACGTGGTCGAGCCGGAGGAGCTGGAGGAGCTACTGGAGGACTCGCGGCGCCGGGCGGCCGAGATCGTGCGGCGGATCCGCGGCGGCGAGATCCGCCGCGACCCCGGCCCCCGCCCGGGGCTGCGCGGTCACGACGTCTGCCCGGCCTACTGCACCTTCGCGCCGATCTGCCGCCGCGACCGCGCTCCGCGCCACGAGGAAGACCGCGAGGAGGAGAACGGTGAGCGCTGAGGCCGGGGTGGCGCCGCCCCGCCGGCCGACCCCCGAGCAGGCGGCGGCGATCGCGATTCGCGGGCACGACGTGCTGCTGGAAGCGGGCGCCGGCACCGGCAAGACCGGGGTGATGGTCGACCGCTACTGCCGGCTGGTCTGCGACGCCGGCACCTCCCCGGACGCGATCCTCGCCTTCACCTTCACTGACAAGGCGGCGGCCGAGCTGCGGCAGCGGATCCGCGCCGAGCTG
This sequence comes from Solirubrobacterales bacterium, assembly GCA_036393155.1. Taxonomy (GTDB): domain Bacteria; phylum Actinomycetota; class Thermoleophilia; order Solirubrobacterales; family 70-9; genus VAYN01. Next base: position 8,697 of record DASVWP010000054.1, read on the forward strand.
GCGCGCCGCGCCGAGGACGGCTCCGAGCGCGCGGCGGCGGCGCTGGCGGGGCTCGGCAGCGCCTGGGTGACGACGATCCACGGCTTCTGCAACCGCGTGCTGGCGGCGCACCCGGTGGCCGCCGGGGTCGACCCCGGCTTCCGGGTCCTCGACGCGCCGGAGGCCGCGCGGGCGGCGCGCGAGGCCTTCGACGACACCCTGGTCGAGTTCCTCGCCGGCGGCGACCCGGCCAGGGAGGAGACGGTCGCCGCCTTCGACGTCGAGGGGCTGCGGGCGATGATCGCCGCCGTCCACGACGAGCTGCGCAGCCGCGGCGTCGCCGACCCCCGGCTCCCCGAGCCCCCGCGGCCGGACCCCGAGGCGGCGCTCGCGCTCGTGGTCGAGGCGGCGAGCGGGTGCCTGGCGGAGCTCAAGGAGGGCGACGCGAAACGGGAGCTGCCGGAGCGGGCGTTGGCACGGCTGCGGGCGCCGGGCCCGCCCCCGAGCGTCGAGGAGCTGCGGGGGCTGGCGACCGGCAGCAGGGCGAAGGCCCTCGGCCCCTACAGGGAAGCGGTCGACGCCGCGGTCGCCCGCGTCGCCGAGGCCGGGGAGGGCGGCCGCGCCTACCGCCATCTGGCCGAGCTGCTGGAGCTCTACTCGACCCGCTTCGAGGCGGCCAAGGAACGCCGCGCGGGAATCGATTTCGAGGACCTGCAGATCCTCGCCGCGCGGCTGCTCGAGCGAGCGGAGATCGGCGAGCACTACCGCGCCCGCTTCCGCCAGATCCTGGTCGACGAGTTCCAGGACACCAACCGCCTGCAGCTGCGGCTGATCGAGGCGCTGCGCGGGCCGAAGACCGAGCTGGTGGTGGTGGGCGACGAGCTGCAGTCGATCTACGGCTTCCGCCACGCCGACCTCGAGGTCTTCCGCCGCCGGCGCGAGGAGATCGAGCGCCGCGCCGACGCCGAGCTGATGCGGCTCAGCGGCAACTTCCGCTCCCGGCCCGAGGTCGTCGGGGCGGTCAACCTGCTCGGCGAGGCGCTGCTCGGCGGGAGCTACCGCCCGCTGCGGGTCGGGGTCGCGCCGCCGGCCGCAGAGGGGCCCGGCTCGGCCGGGCCGCCGGAGCCGGCGGTCGAGCTGCTGCTGACCGCGCGCGACGGCTGGGACGGCGAGGGGATCGAGCTCGAGCCGGCGATCGACGGCGCCACGCCGCTCAACTGCCTGGCCGAGGCCCGCTTCCTCGCCGAGCGGCTGCGCGAGCTCGCCGAGGCGGGCGTGCCGCGCGGCGAGATGGTCGTCCTGCTGCGCGCCTTCACCCACCTCGACGCCTACGAGGACTCCCTCGAACGCGCCGGGCTACGGCCCTACGTGGTCGGCGGGCGCGGCTACTGGTCCCAGCAGCAGGTCGCCGACGTCTGCGCGCTGCTGGCCGTGATCGCCAACCCGCTCGACGACCACGCCCTGTTCGGCGCCCTCGCCTCTCCCGCCTGCGGCGCCGCCCCGGACACGCTTTGGCTGCTGCGGATGGCGGCGGGGAAGCGGCGCCACGTCTGGCCGGCGCTCGAGCGGGCCGCGGGCGCCGGCGAGGCGGAGCTGAGCGAGCCGGAGCGCCTGGAGGCGATCCCCGAGACCGAGCGGCGGCTGCTGAGGGACTTCGTCGCCCGCGTCGGCTCGCTGCGCGAGCGCGGCCCCCGACTCTCCCTGCCGGCCCTGATCGAGGCGGCGGTGACCGAGACCGGCTACGACCTCGCGGTCCTGAGCCGACCCGCCGGCGAGGCGCGGTTCGCCAACGTGCGCAAGATGGGGCGCCTGGCGGCGGAGTTCGAGTCGCGGGAGGGGCGCGACCTGCGCGGCTTCCTCGACTTCCTGGCCGCGCGGGCCGAAGGCGACGCCGAGGCCCAGGCGGCGACCGCGGCCGAGGGGCACGACGGGGTCCGGATCATGACCGTCCACAACGCCAAGGGGCTCGAGTTCGGCGTCGTCGCGGTGCCGGACCTCTCGCGCCGACTCCTGGGCGGTGGGCGCTCTCCCCTGCTGGTCGTCGGCCGCGAGGAGCGGCCGCGGGTCGGCATGCGGTGGGTACGTCTAGGCAGTCCCAAGATCGACCTGTTCGACTACGCGGCACTCTGCGAGGAGTCCCAGGATCGCGAAGCCGAAGAGGAGCTGCGACTCTTCCACGTCGCCGCCACCCGCGCCCGCGAGCATCTGCTCCTCAGCGGCGTCGTCAACCCGAAACAGGGCAGCGACACGAAGGGCAAGGCGGTGGTCGAGCGGCTGGTCGAGGCGCTCGGCATCCCGCGGGAGGAGGACTCCAGCGTGCCCGTCGCCCCGCCCGCGCCGCGGCCGGGCCTGGAGGCCGAGTTCGCGCCCTCCTCGATCCACGTCCAGGTCAACCTTCCCTCGCCGGAGCGGGCAGCCGAGCTGCGCGAGGTCCGCCGCCGCGCCGCCGCCGCCCGGCCCCTCGGCGAGGGGCCCCCGCCGCTGGTCAAGCGCCGCGCCCCGATCGTCCCCAGCCGCCCGCTCTCCTACACCGCGATCTCCGCCTACGAGGAGTGCCCCTACCGCTTCTACATGGAGCGCGTGCTCGGCCTCGGTCAGCGAAACCGCGACAGTGCACCCATAGCGGGCACTGTCGCGGTCTCGCGAGAGGAGGAGTGGGCGCCGACGCCGTCGGCGCGGGAGGAGCGGACGGCTCGCGGCGCCGCGGTGCACGCCCTCCTGGAGTGGAGCCAGGCGAGCGATTGGCGCGAGCCGTCGCTGGAGCTGGCGCGACGCCACGCCGAGGCCGCTGGTCTCGATCCCGATGCCGCCGCGGGCCTGCTCGGCCCGGTGCGCGACTGGCTCGGCTCGCCGCTCCGGCGCGAGACGATCGCCGCCGCGACCCGGGTCCGCGCCGAGGTGCCGATCCTGCTGCGCATCGGCAACAGCGTGCTGCGCGGCTCGATCGACCTCCTGGTCGAGCGCGAGGGAGCGCCTCCCCTGGTCATCGACTACAAGACCGACCGCCTCGCCGGGGCCAGCCCGGCCGAGAAGGCCGTCGGGTACGAGACCCAGCGCACGATCTACGCCCTCGCCGTGGCGGAGGCGCTGGGGGCCGAGCGGGTCGAGGTCGCCTACGTCTTCCTCGAGCGCGCCGCCGAGCCGGCACTGGCCGCCCTCAGCCCCGCCGAGATGAGCGCCGGCCGCGAGCACCTGGAGGCGACGATCGCGCGAATCGGCGACGGCGAGTTCCCGGTCGCCCGCGAGAAGGAGCGGTCTTGGGACCTGTGCCGCGGTTGTCCCGCCCTCCGAGGCCTGTGCTCAGGTCCTCCCGAGGAGGAGTGACTCAGGCCGGCGGCTCCGCCGAGGAGTCCAGCCTCGCTGCCAACTCATCCAACCGCAGCTCCTTCAGCCCTTCCCCCACCGCGTCGAGCTCGGCGGCGCAGTAGCCGACCAGCTCGCGGCCCTCGCGGCAGAGGTCGAGGGTCTCGCGCAGGCCGGCCTGCCCGGAGTCGAGCCGGTCGATGATCTCCTCCAGGCGCTCGACGGCGTCCTCGTAGGAGTCAGGCGCCGTCCGCGTGCTCAGGTCTCGCTCGGACTCGTCCATCGCTGAAGCGAAGGCTAATGCGCTCCGCGGCGCGGGTCTCGGCGGCACTGGCGAGCGGCTCCCCGGCCTCGTTCTCGACCAGGGCGTAGCCGCGCTCCAGGGTGCGCTCGGGTTCGTGGGCGCGCAGGGCGACCGCCGCCCGGTGCAGGGCCGCGCGCCGCCGCTCCATGTCCGCGCCCACCGCCCGCCGCCGCGCCCGCTCGAGCACCACGCCAGCGATCCGCTGCTGGAAGCTCACCCGGCCCGCGACCCCCCGTTCG
>DASVWP010000055.1:0-8125 GCA_036393155.1 Solirubrobacterales bacterium
TCCCCCGGCTCCGCTCTCCCTGAAGAAGTTCCGCAGCCGCTCTACCTGAGCGACCGCCTGCTCCATCGCGTCCTCGCCGAATGCCAACGGCTGCCTGTAGTGCCCCGAGATCAGGTAAGCGACCACCGCCTCGCGCCCGTAGCGGTCGAGCGCCTCGGACAGCTGGAAGATGTTCCCCTCCGATTTCGACATCTTGGCCGCGTCCGCCTCAATCATCCCGTTGTGCATCCAGCTCCGGGCGAACGGGCGCCCCGCCCCCTCGGACTGGGCGATCTCGTTCTCGTGATGCGGGAAGACCAGGTCCGAGCCGCCGCCGTGGATCGCGAAGGAGGCGCCGAGCTCCTGCTCGGCCATCACCGAGCACTCGATGTGCCAGGCGGGCCGCCCGGGCCCCCAGGGGGACTCCCAGCTCGTGTCCTCGCCCTCCTTGCGGGCCTTCCAGAGCGCGAAGTCCAGCGGGTCCTCCTTCAGCGAGGCCGAACCGGCCTCCTCGCCCTGGTCCATGTCCTCGAAGCGGCGGTTGGAGAGCTTGCCGTAGCCGTCGAAGCTGCGGACGCGGTAATAGACGTCGCCGCCGGACTCATAGGCGTGACCGTCCTCGATCAGCTCGGCGATCAGGGCGACGATGCCGTCGATCGTCGCCGTCGCCAGCGGCTCGGCGTCGGGCCGCCCCAGCCCGAGGCGATCGGTGTCCTCGAAGTAGGCGGCGGTCATCTCCGCCGCGAACTCGGCCGAGGGCCTCCCCACCCGCGCCGCCGCGGTGTAGATCTTGTCGTTGACGTCGGTGACATTGATCACCAGCCGCGAGCGGTAGCCCTCGGAGGCGAGAAAGCGGGCCAGCAGCGAGAAGACGACGAACGGGCGCGCGTTGCCGATGTGGATGCGGCTGTAGACGGTAGGGCCGCAGGCGTAGATCCCCACCTCCTGGGAGGGGTCGAGGCCGCGCAGCTCGCCCGACAGCGTGTCCCTGATCCTCACCTCGCGCATTGCTCAGGAGGATATGCGCAGCGGCCGCATGCGGCGGCGCGGCGCGTTTAGAAGGTCCGGTAGCCGGAGGTGGAGGCCGGAGATTCGTGTCTCAGCCAGGCCGGCGCCGACTCCTCGGCGGCCGCCTGGGCCTCCCGCTTGGCGCGGTTGACGGTGGCGCGGATCTCTTCCTCGCTGGCCGCCCGGGCGCGCTCCTCGCGCTTCTCGGCCTGCACCCGGATCCGGTCAGACTCCTGGCGCAGCTGCTCCTCGGCCCGGGAGCGCGCCGTGTCCTCGGCCTCGCGTTCGACCTTCTCGACCAGCCTGCGGACGCTCTCCTCGGCTTCGCGGCGGACCTCCTCGGTCCCCTCCATCACCCGACGCTCGATTTCCGTCTCCAGCCGGACGGCGCTCTGGTGGGCCTCCTCGGCCCGCGCCTCGGCTTCCGCCGCCCGCTGCTCAGCGGCGGCGACGCGCCTGTCCGCGACGGCCTGGATCTCCTGGCGCGCCTCGGCGACGCGGCGCTGGACCTCCTGCTCGATCTCCGCCTTCGCCCGCTCCAGCGAGCGCTCGGACTCGGCGACGGCCTGGGCGGCCTCCTCGCGCGCCCTCGTCGCCTGGGCGAGCGTCTCCTCGCGTTCGGCCTGGGCCTGCTGCTGCAGCTCCTCGAAGGCCTTCTCGGCGCGATCGCGGCCGGCCTCGGCGGCGCTGGTCCGGCGCTCGGCCTCACGGCGGCCGGCGCGCTCGGTGGCGATCCGCTTGCGGGCCTCCTCGGAGACGCCGCGCATGGTCTCCAGCGCCCGCTCCTTCACCTCGGCCCGGATCCGCTCGTTGCGCGCCTCGGCGGCGGCCACCCGTTCCTCGCTGACCCGAACCCAGTCCAGGGCCTGGCGGGCGACACCGCGCAGGGCCTCGGTCGCCTCTCCGACCTCTCGCAGCTGACGCGCCGGCTCACTCATGCTCCGGCAACCTACTATGGCCGGCGGAGACGATGCCATCTCCCGCGTGGGCGGTTTTGGCGCAATTTGCCCGATTCCACGGCAGCAAATTGCGACTGGCGGCCGTTCAGCCGCCGCTCTCCTGGCCGATCGCCTTCGGCGCCTCGTCCGCGGCCTCCTCGTGGCGCGCCTTCAGCTCGCGCTTCAGCACCTTGCCGGTCGCGTTGCGGGGCAGCTCCGGCAGGAACTCGACTTCGCGCGGCGCCTTGAAGGCAGCGAGATTGGCCTTCACGTGGGCGCCCAGCTCCTCGGGGGTCAGCTTCACCCCCGCCTCGACGACCACGAAGGCCTTCAGGCGCTGGCCGAATTCGGCGTCGGCGACGCCGATCACCGCCACCTCGACGACGCCGGGATGGTCGGCGAGCAGGTCCTCGACCTCGCGCGGGAAGACGTTCTCGCCGCCGGAGACGATCATCTCGTCGTCGCGACCGTCGATGAAGAGTCGCCCGGCGGAATCGAAATGCCCGACGTCCCCGCTGGACAGGAGCCCGTCGATCGCCTCCTTGCCGCCGCCGCCGGTGTAGCCCTCGAAGGACATTTCGTTGCCGACGAAGATCCGTCCGACCTGGCCCTGCGGGACCTCGCGACCCTCCTCGTCGTAGAGCCGGACCCGCGTCCCGCGCGGCGGTTTGCCGGCGGTGCCGGGCGCGGCGCGCAGGTCCTCGGGCGTGGCGATGGTCGCGTAGGCGACCTCGGTCGAGCCGTAGAGGTTGTAGACGGTGTCGCCGAAGCGGTCCATCCAGGCGAGCGCCAGCTCACCCGGCAGCGCCGAGCCCGAGAGCGAGGTGATGCGCAGCGAGGAGAGGTCGTAGCGGTCGAGCGTCTCGGCCGGCAGGCCGAGGATACGCTGGATCATCACCGGCACCGCCGCCAGCACCTGGGCGCGGCTTTCCTGCACCGCCTGCAGCGTGCCCTCGGGGTCGAAGCGACGCCGCAGGACCATCGTCGAGGCGGTCGGCAGGCTCATCACGAAGTGGAAGAAGCCCCAGGAGTGAAAGAGCGGCGCGGCGATCATCATCGTCTCGCGGCTGCGGAAGGGGATCTTGTCGATCAGCGCGGCGATCGTGAACAGCCCTTCCGGGCTCGAGCGCTGGGCGCCCTTCGGCGTCCCGGTGGTGCCCGAGGTGAGAATGACGAACTTCGGCTTCTCCGCCGGCGGCTTGAGATCAGCCTGCGAGCCGGCGGCGATCAGGCCCTCCAGCGTCGTCCCGGCGGCGGCCGGATCCTCGGTCCAGGCCTTGATCCGCCGCACCGAGTCCTCGACCCCGCCGAGCAGGGTGTCGAACTCCTCGTCGTAGATCAGCGCCTTGGGCCCCTCGCGCTTCGTCACCTCGGCGAGTTGCGGACCGGCGAACATCGTGTTCAGGTAGAGCGCGCTGGCGCCGAGCTTGGCGGCCGCCAGGGTCGCCTCGATGAAGCCGCGGTGGTTGCGGCACATGATCCCCACCCCGTCGCGCGGCCCGATCCCGAACTCGGAAGCGAGCGCGTTGGCGAGCGCGTTGGAGCGCTGGTGCAGCCGTTCCCAGCTGAGCGCGCCGCGTTCGTCGACGATGGCGATCTGGTGGGGGTGGTGGATCGCCGCGGTGGCGACGCCGGTGGCCGGGGAGGCGCCCCAGCGCAGGAAGGTGGTGCCGATCTTCAGCGCCTTGTCAGGGCGCATCGGCTCGAGGATCCCCGCCTCGCGCAGCACCCGGGCCTCGAAGATCGAGTCGGCAACGGAGTCGCGCAGAGCCCCTGGGTTGATGCGCAAATTCGCCATCGAACGGTGAAGACTATTCGCTCTGCACGAGAGCGACCGCGATGCAGGCAATACCCTCGCCGCGGCCGATCCAGCCCATCCCCTCGTTGCTGGTCGCCTTGACGCTGACCCGGGCCGAGGTGGCGTCGCCGATCGCCCGCTCCATCTCCGCCCGGTAGGGGCCGAGGCGAGGCTGCTCGGCGATCAGGGTCGCGTCGATGTTGACGATCGCGCCCGAGATCGTGCCGACGACGGTGCGCAGGAGATCGATCGAGTCGGCGTCCTTCCACCGCGGATCGTCGTCGGGGAACATCGTGCCGATGTCGCCCCCGCGCCCACTGGCGCCGAGCAGGGCATCGATCACCGCGTGGGTGAGGACGTCGGCGTCGGAGTGGCCGGCCAGCCCCAGCTCGTGCTCGATCTCGACCCCGCCGACGATCAGCGGCCGGCCCGGAGCGAAGCGGTGGCTGTCGTAGCCGATCCCGATCATTCTCAGCGGACCGGGCTGCCAAGCGGCGCGAGGCGGCGCTGGCGCTGCTCGAAGACGCATATCTCCTCCACCCCGAGACGGTCGAGGAACTCGACCGCCCGGTCGTATTCGAAGCCGACCTGCTCCGGCAGGTGGGCATCGGAGGAGAGGGCGAAGGACGCCCCCGCCTCGACGCACATCTGGGCGAACTCGAGCGCCGGGTAGAGCTCGCCGACCGGCTTGCGCAGTCCCGCGGTGGAGAGCTCGACCGCGATCCCGGTCTCGGCGATCGCTTCCACCGCCGGCTCGTAGAAGGCGCGAAGGTCCCGGTCGGGCAGCGGCCGGGCCCGGCCCCAGACCTTGACGAGGTCGGGGTGGGCGAGGATGTCGTAGAGGCCCGAGCGGGCGCATTCGGCGAGCATCGCGAAGTAGCGGCGCCAGATCTCGTCCGGGTCGCCGTCGCCCTCCCAGACGTCGAAGCCCTCGTGGTCGACGGCGGCGTCGCCCTCGCCGATGAAGTGGACCGAGCCGACCACGTAGTCGAGGTCGCGCGCCTCCAGCAGGCCGGCGATCCGCTCCTCGGCGCCGGGGATGAAGTCGCACTCAACGCCGAGCCGCAGCGGCGTGCCGCGGACGAACTCGCAGTAGGCGTCGATGTCGTCGACGGCGTTTTCGACCCACAGCGGGTGGCGCCAGAGGTCGAGGGCCTGACGGAAGCGGTAGACGTGCTCGGAGACGCCCAGCTCCTCGATCCCGGCCGCCGCCGCCGCTTCGAGATAGCGGTCGACGTTCTCGGCGGTGAAGTAGCGCTCGAAGCTCGTGCCCTCGTCGTCGGGGCGCAGGTGCAGGTGGTAGTCGGTGAGCATGCTTGGAGCCTAGACTGCTCCGCGCATGGGCCGTCAGCTGCTGATCCTCTGCCTCGCCTTCGCCGTCGGGGTGGCGTTCGCGGAGCTGCTCGGCGCGGTCAACCTCGGGGTCGCCTTCGGCATCGGCCAGCTGACCTTCGCGGCCGCCCTGGTCTGGGTCCTGATGACCGGCTGAGCGGCGCCCGGCGGGTCAGCGCCGGCTCAGCAGCAACTCGGCCAGGCCGTGGTCGAGCGGCGTCGTGACCTTGAAGTTCTCCGCCGGGCTCGGGTGGATCAGCACCGTCCCCCCCGCCGCCTCGACCACCATCGCCTCGTCGGTCGCCTCCTCGGGCCGCTCCGCTCCCGCCAGCGCCTCGCGCAACGCATCGGCGCGGAACACCTGCGGCGTCTGCGCCGCCCAGAGCCGCGAGCGATCGAGCGTCCGCTCGATCTCGAGAGGTGCGTTTGCCGTCTCAGGGACGGTCAATGCACTCCTCGCCGGCTCGTCCACCTGCTTGACGGTGTCCGTCACGGGGGCGGCGGCGATGACACCGGCGGCCTCGGGGTGGGCGGAGAGGTCGGCGACCAGGGCCTCGACCAGCTCCGCCGTCAGCAGCGGGCGTGCCGCGTCGTGGATCGCGACCAGCTCGGTCCCCACGACGGCGAGCGCGTTGGCGACCGACTCGGCCCGGGTGGCACCGCCGGGGACGACCCCGAAGTCGCGGCCGCCCAACTCGTGGACGTGCCCGGGCGGGGCGGCGACGACGATTGAGTGGACGGAGGTGGCCGCCCTGAAGGCGTCAAGCGACCACTCGATCATCGGCCTCCCCGCCACCGGCACGAGGGCCTTCGGGCCGCCGGCTCCGAGTCGCTCTCCGGAGCCGGCGGCCGCGATGACTGCGGTTACCGCTGCCGCTTTAGGCGGTGGCGGCGAAGCGCTCCTCCAGCAGCGAGTCCAGGTATTCCTCGGCGCCGTCCTCGTCTTTGTCGAGGGCGTACATGAACTCCGAGGCGAGGATCTTCTTCGCCCGGGTGTACATCTGCTTCTCGCCGGTGGAGAGGCCCTTTTCCATCTCGCGGATCGCGAGGTTGCGGACGACCTCGGCCAGCTCGAACACGTCGCCGGTCTTGATCTTCTCGCGGTTGTACTTGAAGCGCCGGTTCCAGTTCTTCGGCATCTCCGAGACGTCGTCGGTCAGCACTGCTGTGACCTTCTTGATTTCTTCCTCGTCGATGACACGCCGGAGCCCGGCCTTGCCCGCGTTCTCGCAGGGAACCATCACCGTCAGATCGTTGTGGAGGATCTTGATCGTCAGGTATTCACGCTCGGAACCCATCAGCTCGCGGGTCTCTTTCGTCATTACCAAGCCTGCACCGTGGTGCGGGTAAACGACCTTGTCGCCCTCCTCGAAGTCGCAGACGTACTCGACGTCTTCCTCGAAGACTGCCTCCACGGTGGCCTCGTCTAGCTCGGAAATCGGTGACTCCTTTCGTTTCGACGGCGATCTGCGCCGTCAGCTCTGCAAGTACCGGTCGACCAGATCGACCTCCTGAAGCCGGCGCAGGCCCTCGCGTATGTCTTTGGCCCGCGAGGGCCCGACTCCGTCGACGGCGGCGAGCTCTGCGTCGGAGGCCGCCAGGACCTCCTCCAGCCCGCCCAGCTCGTGGGTGATCTTCTGGACGACAAGCTTGGGAATGCGGGGGACGCGGCCCAGCACGCGGTAGCCGCGCGGCGCGACCGGGAAGTCCAGCGTGTTGAGCTTGCGGTCGTAGCCGAGTAGCTCGGCCAGGCGACCGAAGTCGAGGACGTCCTGGTGGGGCATGCGGCTGAGCGCCTGCAGCACCGCGCTCAGGTTGGCCTCGGAGTCTTCGACGCTGTAGTCGCGGATCAGCGCCGTCTTGTCGGCGGCGACGCCGACCATCGTCTCCTCCAGCTGCATCTCGATCAGCCGCCCCTCGGTGCCGAGCTCGACGATGTAGCGCTCGACCTCGACCGCCATCCGGGTCACCAGCTCGGCCCGCTGCAGGACGGCGAGGGCGTCGTGCAGGACCCCGCCCCCCTCGAACTCCAGCGAGGTGAGCCGGGCCGAGACCTGGTCGAGGCGCTCGCGGTACTTCTCCAGCGTCGCCAGGCCCTGGTTGGCTTTCGCCAGCACCGCCGGGATGTCCTGGAGGATGTACTTGGTGCCCTCGACGTAGAGCGAGACGACGTCGCGCCGCTGGGAGACCGCGACGACCAGCGCCGTGGTCTGTTTGGAGACGCGCTCGGCGGTGCGGTGGCGCGTCCCGGTCTCCGAGCTGAGGATCGTCGGGTCGGGCATCAGCTGGACGTTGGCCCAGGCGATCTTGGTGGCCTCGCTGTTGAGCACGATCGCCCCGTCCATCTTCGCCACCTGGTAGAGCATCGCCGGCGTGTAGTCGACGTCGAGGCGGATGCCGCCGGAGAGCAGGTGCGAGATGTCGTCGAGATCGCCGACGACCAGCAGGCCGCCGGTCCGCGAGTGGACGATGTTGTCGATCCCCTCCCGCAGCGCCCCGCCGGGGGCGACCACGTCGAGGGCTCTCAGTAGGCGGGGATCCTGGCGTTCAGAAAGCTCGTGAAGCTCATCCCCGGACAGTGAAGGCATCCTCTCTAGGATGGCAAAAAGCGCTCTGGAATGCGGCCTGCCGATACCCGAGTGGACACCTCGGAATTGGGTTTGTCAAGCCGGCCCGCTCAGAGATGGAAACGGCGGTGGTGAAGATGGTGGTGCATCTCCTCCGGCGAGGGCTCGCCGGCTACCGCGGCGTCCCGCCCGGGCGACGTGGGATCGCGGACATAGGCCCAGGTGAGGCCGGTGCCGAGCGCGCAGAGGACCACCACGACCCAGGTCGAGGTGCCCACCGCGACGGCGAATCCGTGGCTGTGCAGGAGGCCGTGGAAGACCGCGCCGGTGGCGGCCAGGGCGACCGCGCCGGCGACCAGCCGGTCCATCGCCAGCACGCCGGCGGCGATCCCGACCTTCGCCGCCGGCATCGCCGCCATCGCCGCGGTCGACATCGGCGCATAGACGAGGCCGAGGGCGATCCCGAACAGCAGGTAGCCGACCAGCAGCACGCCGTATGAGGT
>DASVWP010000056.1:0-11827 GCA_036393155.1 Solirubrobacterales bacterium
TCCCTCGCCTGCCCTGCTGATCAGCTGCGTGGCACTGTTCATGGCCCTCGCCGGCAGCGCCTACGCGGTCGGCATCGGCAAGAACACCGTCCGCTCGCCGCAGATCGTCGACGGCACCGTCCGCACCGTGGACCTGCACGACGGCGCGGTCAGCGCGACGAAGATCGCGCCGGGCGCGGTCGGCAACCCGCAGCTGGCCGAAAACGCCGTCACCTCCTCGAAAGTGGCGGACGGCTCGCTCACCGGGCAGGACGTGGCCGACAGCTCGTTGACCGGGCAGGACGTCACCGACGGCTCGCTGACCGGAGCCGACGTCGCCGACCACTCGCTGAACGGGGTGGACATCGCCCCGAACTCGATCCGGGCCAGCGAGCTCGGGCCGGTGACCGTCCGCACCAGCCCGCCGCAGGCGATCGCCGCCGGCGCCAACGGCTCGGTCAGCGTCCAGTGTGGCCAGGACGAACAGATGCTGAGCGGGGGCGGTCAGCCCGCCAACTTCGGGGTCGAGATGACCTCGAGCCTGCCCAGCGGCAACGGCTGGCTCTACCAGGCCAAGAACAACAACGGCAGCGCCTCGACGATCACCGCCTACGTGGTCTGCCTGCTGCCGTAAGGCCCTCCCGCGCGCGGCGCGCAGCCGAGCAGGGCGCGAGGACCCACAAGGATCTATGCGGCCGGGACCTAATGTCCCGGCCGCATTGCCGTGCTGAGGTAACGGCGTGAAGATTCGCTTCCCGGCGCGGCAGAGCAGCGGTGATCCCTCGGTCGGTGGATCGGTGATCCGCTTCGCGCTCGCCGGCGTCGCGGCCCTGGCCGTGGTCGGCGTCGTCACCTTCCTCGTCCTGCGCGACGTCGGCACCAACGAGGCCCTGAAGAACGCCCGCGCGGTCACGGCGATCATCGGCCGCGGCATCGTCGAACCGAACCTCACCCCGGCCGTCGTCCGGGGCAATCCGGTGGCACTGGCCCGCTTCGACAAGGTCGTCGAAGAACGCGTGCTGCGCGACCCGATCGTCCGCGTCAAGCTCTGGACTCCAACCGGCCGCATCGTCTACTCGGACGCCCACTGGCTGATCGGGCGCCGCTTCAAGCTCGGAACCGACGAGGTCGCCTCGCTCCGCAACGGCACGGTGGACTCCGGGGTGAGCGACCTCTCGCTGCCCGAGAACCGCTCCGAGCGTGGGCTCGGGAAGCTCCTCGAGGTCTATCTCCCGGTGCGCGACACGGCCGGGCGGCGGTACCTGTTCGAGGCCTACCAGCACTTCAGCTCGGTGGCCTCCAGCGCCAGCTCGATCTGGCTCGCCTTCCTGCCCGCCCTGATCATCGCCCTGATCGTCCTCTACCTGCTGCAGCTGCCGATCGCCGCCTCGATGGCGCGTCGGCTGCGACGCCGCGGCCGCGAGCGCGAAGAGCTGCTGGAGCGAGCGATCGATGCCTCCAGCGCCGAGCGCCGGCGGATCGCCGCCAACCTCCACGACGGGGTCGTCCAGGACCTGGCCGGGCTCTCCTTCAACCTCGCCGCCGCCGCGGAGCGCAGCCGATCGGGTGGAGACGCGGAGGCAGCCGCGGAGCTGCGGCACGGCGCCGAGCAGGCGCGCCGGAGCGTGCGCGGGCTGCGCGGGCTGCTGGTCGAGATCTACCCGCCGAGCCTGCGCCAAGCCGGCCTCGCCTCGGCGCTGTCGGACCTGGTCGCCCCCGTCGCGGCGCGGGGGATCGAGACCGAGGTCGAGGTTTCGAGCGGCCTCGTGCTGCCGGCGGACGACGAGGCGCTGATCTTCAGGGTCGCCCAGGAGGCGGTGCGCAACGCCGTCTCCCACGCCCAGGCGCATAAGCTCGACATTGCCGTGAGGGAAGGGGCCGAGGAGACCACGCTGAGCGTCGCCGACGACGGCATCGGCTTCGAGCCGGCGGCCGCCGAAAGCACCGGCGAGGGGCACTTCGGACTCTCGATGCTCAGCGATCTCGCCCAGGAGGCGGGCGCCAGGCTGACGGTCGATTCCTCCCCCGGCGCCGGGACGCGGGTGCGACTGGAGGTGCCGCGACGATGATCCGGGTGCTGCTGGCCGAGGACCACCCGGTGGTCCGGGCGGGGATCGAATCGCTTCTCGCCGTCGCCGAGGACATCGAGGTGGTGGGCGCCGTCGGCGACGGCGAGGAAGCCGTGGCGCTGGCGAGGGAGCTGCGGCCCGACGTCGTCCTGATCGACCTCTCGATGCCGCGCCTCGACGGCATCGCCGCCACCGCGCGGATCCTCGGCGAGCAGCCGGAGGCGCGCGTCGTGGTGCTCACCGCCTTCGCCGACCGCGAGCGAATCCTCGGCGCGCTCGACGCCGGGGCGCTCGGCTACCTGCTGAAGGACGCCTCGCCGGAGGAGCTGCTCGGCGGGATCCGCGCCGCCGCCCGCGGCGAGGCACCGCTCGCCCCCAAGGCGGCAAGCGAGCTGCTGGCCGCGCGGGCGGAGCGACGCGACGCCGACCTGACCGAGCGCGAGCGCGAGGTGCTGGCGCTGGTCGCCGAGGGAATGCCGAACAAGCTGATCGCACGGCGACTGGAGATCAGCGAGAAGACGGTGAAGGCGCACCTGACCCGGGTCTTCGAGCGGATCGGCGTCACCGACCGCACCCAGGCCGCACTCTGGGCGCGCCGCCACGGGCTCGGGCCCGGCTAGCCGTAGGGCAGGGGCCGGAACGACGAACGGCCCCGCCGCTCGGCGAGGCCGTCGGGATGTCGCCGGCACAAGCCCTACAGGCGGCTCGTGCGCTCGTGCTGGCTGCCGTGGTCCTTGCTGCTGATGTCGTGCTTGCGGCCTTTGTCCTTGCTGGCGACTTTGTCGCGGCTCGGGCCGGAACGGTCGACCTTGGAGATCGTGGCGGTGCTGCCCTGGGGGCCGCCGCCGGGACTCGCCTGCGCGACCCCCGCGACTCCCATCACCAGCAGACCGCTGATCCCGCTGACCGCCAGAAGCCTCTTCATCTTGCTCATCTTGCTCACTCCTTGTGGGGTGGTTTCCATGGAGCCAGCATGCGCCTCTCGCGGTCTCGGTCTCAAGAGGACTTTGGTCCTAGGACCAGGTGGGACCAGACAGACGAAGGGGGGGCCTCACGGCCCCCCCTTCTCAGGTGATTCGGCTTTTCGGAGTCGCTATTTCGACTCTTCGGAGGTCGACTCGATCTCCTGCGCCAGCTCCTCGAGCTCCTCGGCGAAGGAGAGGCCGAAGCCCTCGACCGGCGCCTCGACGCCATCGACGCCGAGCTCCGCGGCCAGCTCGTCGTCTTCGAGCAGATCCTCGTCGGCCGGCGGTTCGACCGTCACCGCCGGTTCGATCGCCACCGTGCGGTAGTGCTTGAGACCGGTCGCGGCCGGGATCAGCTTGCCGATGATGACGTTCTCCTTCAGGCCGACCAAGCGGTCCCGCTTGCCCTCCAGGGCAGCGTCGGTGAGCACCTTCGTCGTCTCCTGGAAGGAGGCGGCGGAGAGGAAGGATTCGGTCGCCAGCGAGGCCTTGGTGATCCCGAGGATGACCTCCTCGCCTTTGGCCGGGGTACCGCCCTCTTCCTTGACTTTCTTGTTCAGCCGTTTGAGGCTGCCGCGATCCTCGAGCTGGCCGGGGAGCAGGCTGGTCGAGCCCTTGGACTCGATCCGCACCTTCTTCAGCATCTGCCGGGCGATCAGCTCGATGTGCTTGTCGTTGATGTCGACGCCCTGGGCGCGGTAGACCTTCTGCACCTCGTCGACGAGGTAGAGCTCGGTCGCGGTGCGCCCGCGGATCGCCAGCAGGTCGGCCGGGTACAGCGAGCCTTCGTTGAGCTGCTGGCCGACCTCGACCTTGTCGCCGTCGGCGACGTGCAGCCTGGTCCGCAGCGGGAAGCTGTAGGTGTGCTCCTCGCCGCTTGACTCGGTGACGTTCACTTTCAGCGCTTTGTCGGTCTCTTCGATCGAGACCTTCCCGGCGGCCTCGGCCATCTGGGCGAGCCCCTTCGGTTTGCGCGCCTCGAAGAGCTCGACGATTCGCGGCAGACCCTGGGTGATGTCCTGGCCCGCCACACCGCCGGTGTGGAAGGTCCGCATGGTCAGCTGCGTCCCCGGCTCGCCGATCGACTGCGCGGCGATGATCCCGACCGCGTCGCCGATATCGACGAGCGAGCCCGTCGCCGGTGAGATCCCGTAACAGGAGCGGCACACCCCGGACTCGGCCTCGCACTTGAGGGCCGAGCGGACCGGGACCCGCACCTCCTCGTCGCCGAAGGCCTCGGCCAGCTCGGCGACGTCGGACGGGGTGATCTCCTGGTTGCGCTTGAGCAGCTCGCGACCGCGTTTGGTCTCGACCTTTTTCGCCGCCAGGCGCCCGTAGAGGTTCTCGTTGAGGGTCCCGTCGTCCTTGCGCAGGACCATCTCGATGTGGTCTTTGGTCTTGCAGTCCTCCTGGCGCACGATCACGTCCTGGGCGACGTCGACCAGGCGGCGGGTCAGATAGCCGGAGTCGGCCGTCCGCAGTGCCGTGTCGGCGAGGCCCTTTCGGGCACCGTGCGTGGAGATGAAGTACTCCAGGACCGAGAGGCCCTCCATGAAGTTGGCCTTGATCGGTCGCTCGATGATCTCCCCTTTCGGGTTGGCCATCAGGCCACGCATCCCGGCCAGCTGGCGGATCTGTTTGAAGGATCCGCGGGCGCCGGAGTTGGCCATCATGAAGATGGGGTTCAACTCGTCGAAGTTGTTCTCCATCGCCTGGGCGACCTCGTCGGTGGCCCGGTTCCAGTGGGCCGTGACCGCCTCGTGACGCTCCTCGGCCGTTATGTAGCCTTCGTCGTACTGCTGCTGGATCGCTTCCGTCTCGCGCTCGTAGCGCTCGAGGATTTCCGCCTTCTCCGGCGGTGAGACGACGTTGTTCTTGGACACCGTGACGCCGGCCTGGCTGGCGTACTGGAAGCCCAGCTCTTTGAAGGCGTCCAGAACCTGCGAGACCGCCGGCGCACCGTAGGCCTCGACCAGGTTGGAGACCATCTGGTTGATGTCCTTCTTCTTCAGCGAGTAGTTGACGAACTCGTACTGCTCGGCGTCGAAGTCCTCGCCGAGGGTGTCGGCGAGAGCCCGCTCGATCTTTTCGTTGAAGATGATCCGGCCCACCGTGGTCAGGAAGTGCTCGTGCCCGGCCCGCCGGAACTCGGCCTGGTCGTGCAGCTTGCAGCCGCCGTTCTCGTAGACGAGCTCGGCCTCCTGGGCGGAGCGGAACACCTTGACGCTGGGACCGGAGCCGTTGCCGCCCTTGCCCGCCTTCAGCGCCTCGTCGGTCTTCGCCAGCTCCTCGGCATCCGGCCCGTAGGTCAGGTAGTAGATGCCGAGCACCATCTCCTGGGTCGGGGTCGCCAGCGGCGCCCCGTGGGCGGGCGAGAGGATGTTGTTGGCCGACAGCATGAGGATCCGGGCCTCGGCCTGGGCCTCGGCCGACAGCGGCACGTGGACCGCCATCTGGTCGCCGTCGAAGTCGGCGTTGAAGGCGTGGCAGACCAGGGGGTGAACCTGGATCGCCTTGCCCTCGACCAGGACCGGTTCGAAGGCCTGAATGCCGAGACGGTGCAGGGTCGGCGCCCGGTTCAGCAACACCGGATGCTCGTGGATCACTTCCTCGAGCACGTCCCAGACCTCGGGAATCATCGACTCGACCATCTTCTTCGCCGCCTTGATGTTCTGGACGGCTTTGCGCTCGACGAGCTGGGCCATGATGAATGGCTTGAAGAGCTCGAGCGCCATCAGCTTCGGCAGGCCGCACTGGTGCAGCCGCAGGCTCGGGCCGGAGACGATCACCGAGCGGCCGGAATAGTCGACGCGCTTGCCGAGCAGGTTCTGGCGGAAGCGGCCCTGCTTGCCCTTCAGCATGTCGCTGAGGGACTTCAGCGGCCGGTTGCCGGGGCCCGTGACCGGACGGCCGCGGCGGCCGTTGTCGAACAGGGCGTCGACGGCCTCCTGCAGCATCCGCTTCTCGTTGTTGACGATGATCTCCGGCGCCCCGAGGTCGAGCAGCCTTTTCAGCCGGTAGTTGCGGTTGATCACCCGGCGGTAGAGGTCGTTGAGGTCGGAGGTCGCGAAGCGGCCGCCGTCCAGCTGGACCATCGGCCGCAGCTCCGGCGGGATCACCGGCACCGCGTCGAGGATCATCCAGTCGGGCTTGTTCTCGGAGTGCAGGAAGGCGGAGGCGACTTTCAGCCGCTTCACCGCGCGAGCCTGTTTCTGGCCTTTGGAGCTGTTGATGATCTGCTCCAGTTCCTCGCAATCGGCCTCCAGGTCGACCTGTTCGAGCAGGTCGCGCACCGCTTCGGCACCCATGCCGCCGCGGAAGTACTCACCCCAGCCGAACGGGGAGCCGAAGCGGTCCTTGAGCTCACGGAAGACCGTCTCGTCGTTGATGACGTCCTTCGGCTTCATCTCCGTGAAGATCTTCCAGACCTCGTGCATGCGCTCGACCGCCTCTTCGAGGTAGGCCTCGGTGTCGGCGATCTCGGCGTCGAACTGTTTGCGCAGTTCTTTGATCATTTTGGCCCGGTCGTCGTCTTTCAGCTTGCGCAGCTGCGCCGCCGTCAGTTTCAGCGAATCGGCCCAGATGTGGTCCTCGTCGTCGAACTTGTCCTGAGCGCCCTCCTCGAGGTAGGCGATGCGGCGCTCCAGCGACTCGCTCAGCTCCTGGGTCCGTTTCTGCTTTTCGGACTCGTAGGAGTCGACGACTTTTTTGACCTCTTTCTCGAGTCTCCCGATGTCCTTGTCGCGGGCCTCCTCGTCCACCCAGGTGACCATCGAGGCGGCGAAGTAGAGCACCTTCTCGAGCTCTTTCGGAGCCATGTCGATCAGGTAGCCGATCCGGCTCGGGACGCCCTTGAAGAACCAGATGTGGGAGACCGGCGAGGCCAGGTCGACGTGCCCCATCCGCTCGCGGCGGACCTTGGAGCGCGTCACCTCGACGCCGCAGCGCTCGCAGACGATGCCCTTGTAGCGGACGCGCTTGTACTTGCCGCAGTAGCACTCCCAGTCCTTGGTCGGACCGAAGATGCGCTCGCAGAAGAGCCCGTCTTTCTCGGGCTTCAGCGTCCGGTAGTTGATCGTCTCGGGCTTCGTGACCTCGCCCCAGCTCCAGGAGCGGATCTTCTTCGAAGACGCGAGCCCGATCTCGATCGCGTCGAAATTGTTGATGTCGATCATCAGTCCTCCACCTCGGCCGGCGTGGCCTCCTCGACCTGTTCGCCGGCACCGTCACCGTCAGTTCCGCCTTCGCCCTCGGCGACCACCTGCTCCTCTTGCTCGTCGGCAGCGCCGTTGCTGGAGTCGGCGCGGACCCCAGTCAGGTCCATGCCCAGCTCCTCGGCCGCTTTCAGCAGGTCGTCCTCCTCCTCGGAGATTTCAACGTCGGATCCCTCGGAGACCACGTTGGCGTCCAGCGAGAGGCTCTGGATCTCCTTCAAAAGCACTTTGAAGGACTCCGGTATCGAGGGCTCGGGAATGTTCTCGCCCTTGACGATCGCCTCGTAGGCCTTGACCCGCCCGACCGTGTCGTCGGACTTGACCGTGAGCATCTCCTGCAGGGTGTACGCGGCGCCGTAGGCCTCCAGGGCCCAGACCTCCATCTCGCCGAAGCGCTGACCGCCGAACTGCGCCTTGCCGCCCAGCGGCTGCTGGGTGACCAGGGAGTACGGACCGGTCGAGCGGGCGTGGATCTTGTCGTCGACCAGGTGCAGCAGCTTGAGGATGTACATGTAGCCGACCGTCACTTTGCCCTCGTAGGGCTCGCCGGTGCGGCCGTTGTACAGCTGCGCGGTGCCCGAGCAGCGGGCGCCGGGGCGCTCGCTCACATCGAGCCCGAGGTCGATGCCGCGGTCTTCGTTTTCTTTCTGCCATTCGACCAGCGCCGTGTCGACGTCCTCGACGGTGGCCCCGTCGAAGACCTGGGTCGCCACGTAGACGCGGCCGTCGCCCTCGTCGGAGTGGGCCTGCTTGTAGGCCTCGGAGCCGTCGTCGTACCAGCCGTTCGCCGCGACCCACCCGAGGTGGGTCTCGAGGATCTGGCCGATGTTCATCCGGCTCGGCACGCCGAGCGGGTTGAGGATCACGTCCACCGGGGTGCCGTCGGCGAGGTGGGGCATGTCCTCCTCGGGCACGATCTTCGAGATCACACCCTTGTTCCCGTGACGGCCCGCGAGCTTGTCGCCCTCGGCGATCTTGCGCTTGGTCGCGACGTAGACGCGGACCAGGTCGTTGACGCCGGGCGGCAGGTCGTCGCCCTCGTCGCGGCTGAAGGTGAGGACGTCTATGACGACGCCACCCTCGCCGTGCGGGACTTTCAGCGAGGTGTCGCGGACCTCGCGCGCCTTCTCCTTGAAGATCGCGCGGATCAGCTTCTCCTCCGCCGTCAGCTCGGTCTCGCCCTTCGGCGTCACCTTGCCGACCAGGAGGTCGCCGGACTGCACCTCGGCGCCGACGCGGACGATGCCGCGCTCGTCGAGGTTGCGGAGGCTCTCCTCGGAGCGGTTCGGGATGTCGCGGGTGATCTCCTCGTCGCCGAGCTTGGTCGTGCGGGCGTCGATCTCGTACTCCTCGATGTGGATCGAGGTGAGTTCGTCGTCCTTGACCAGGCGCTCGGAGAGGATGATCGCGTCCTCGAAGTTGTAGCCCTCCCAGGCCATGAAGGCGACCAGGCAGTTCTTTCCGAGAGCGATCTCACCGCCCCCGGTCGAGGAGCCGTCGGCGAGCACGTCGCCCGCCTTGACCTGCTGACCGGTGGTGACGATCGGCCGCTGGTGAATGATCGTGCCCTGGTTGGAGCGCATGAACTTGTGCAGCGGGTACTCGTCTTTCTGCGAGCCGCCGGTGACGACGATCCGCTCCGCGTCGACGAAGGTGACTTCGCCGGCGTTGGCGGCCAGCACCACGTCACCGGTGTCGGTCGCGGCGCGACGCTCCATGCCGGTGCCGACCAGCGGCGGGTCCGGTTTCAGAAGCGGCACCGCCTGGCGCTGCATGTTCGAGCCCATCAGCGCCCGGTTGGCGTCGTCGTGCTCGAGGAAGGGGATCAGCGAGGTCGCCACCGACCAGATCTGGGACGGCGAGACGTCCATCAGGTCGACTTCCTTGGGGGTCGCGGTCGCGTACTCCTGCTCGCCCGCGCGGACCAGGACCTGGGGGCCCTTCAGCTTCCCGGTCTTGGGGTCGAACTCGGAGTTCGCCTGGGCGATCACCTTGTCCTCCTCCTGGGTCGCGTCGAGGTGGACGATCGTCTCGCTGACCACGCCGTCCTCGACCAGCCGGTACGGGGTGGTGACGAAGCCGTGCTCGGAGACCTCCGCGTAGGAGGCAAGCGAGCCGATCAGGCCGATGTTCGGTCCCTCCGGGGTCTCGATCGGGCACATCCGGCCGTAATGGGTCGGGTGCACGTCGCGGACCTCGATCGGGGCTCGCTCACGGGTCAGGCCGCCGGCGCCTAGCGCCGAGAGGCGCCGCCGGTGCGTGAGGCCGGCGAGGCTGTTGGTCTGGTCCATGAACTGCGACAGCTGCGAGGAGCCGAAGAACTCCTTCATCGCCGCCACGACCGGGCGGATGTTGATGATCGTCTGCGGGGTGATCGCGTCTGAGTCCTCGGTGGTGAGGCGCTCGCGGACCACCCGCTCCATCCGGTAGAGGCCGATCCGGAAGGCCTCCTGGATCAGCTCGCCGACCGTGCGCAGGCGCCGGTTGCCGAAGTGCTCGTACTCGTCGAGGTGGTCGTAGACCGTCTCCCGCGGGTAGGTCAGCGCCTCGGCGGCATAGTCTTTGATCGGGTTCTCCTCGTCGACCTCCTCGGGGATCCCGAGCAGCTTCGGCAGGGAGACCAGCTCCTTGACCAGGGCGATGATGTCGTCGTGGGTGAGGACCCGCGTCTCGAGGTCGATGTCGAGGTCGAGGCGAGCGTTGAGCTTGTAGCGGCCGACCCGGGTGAGGTCGTAGCGCTTGGGGTCGAAGAACAGCTGGTCGAGCAGGCCGCGGGCGGCGTCGACCGACGGCGGCTCGCCGGGCCGCTGCTTTTTGAACAGCTCGATCAGCGCCCCCTCTTCGGTGCGGGTCGCCTCGGTGTCCGCCTCGATCGTGTGGCGGATGTAGATCGAGTTGTCGAAGAGATCGAGGAGTTTCCGGTCCTCGACGTAGCCCATCGCGCGCAGCAGCACGGTGACCGGCAGTTTCCGCTTGCGGTCGATGCGGACGAAGACTTTGCCTTTTTTGTCGATTTCCAGCTCGAGCCAGGAACCGCGGGCCGGCATCAGGTTGGCGATGAAGACCTGCTTTTCCGGGTCCTTCGGGGCCATCACGTAGGCGCCCGGGGAGCGGACGAGCTGGGTGACGACGACGCGCTCGGTGCCGTTGATGATGAACGTCCCCCGCTCGGTCATCCAGGGGAAGTCGCCCATGAACACGGCCTGCTCGCGGATCTCGCCGGTCTCCTTGTTCTGGAAGGCGACGGTCGCGGTCAGCGGCCGCGAGTACGTCATGTCCTTCTCGCGGCACTCCTCGATCGAGTGCGGCGGCTCCTCGAACTTGAAGTCACCGAAGACGATCTGCAGGTTCCCCGTGTAGTCCTCGATCGGGGAGATGTCGTTGATCGTCTCGCGCAGCCCACCGTTCTCAGGGTCCGTCAGTTCCTCGAAGGAACGACGCTGAATATCGATGAGATGCGGTACTTCGAGCGGGTTGTCTAGGCGGGAAAAGCTCCTACGGGTTACGGGGGCAGCGTTGGAACGTGCCAAAGTCGGCGACTCCTCGGGCGGTCAGAGGGACGTAAATACAGCGCAGCTATAGGCAGGGGTACTCAAAAGGCGCGCGACCGCGAAAAATAACACACAGCTGTACGCGGCCGCGAACTTGGCTCCCCGCCTGCGATTGCGCGGGGAAGGAAGAGCTGTTCTATTTCAGCTCGACCGTTGCCCCGGCCTCCTCGAGCTCGGCTTTGAGTTTCTCGGCCTCCTCGCGCTCGACGCCCTCTTTCACGGGGCCGGGAGCTGCGTCGACCAGCGCCTTGGCCTCTTTCAGGCCGAGGCCGGTCGCGTTGCGGACGACTTTGATGACCGGGACTTTCTGACCACCGACGTCGGCCAGGTGGACGTCAACGGTCGAGGAGGCTTCCTCGCCGCCCCCCTCGCCAGCCGGAGCGCCGGCCGCTGCCGGAGCCGCCGCGGCGACCGCGGTCGCCGACACGCCGAACTCCTCCTCGAGCGCTTTGATCCGCTCGGAGAGCTCGAGCACCGAGATGCTTTTCAGCTCCTCGATCCAGTCCTCGGTGGAAACTTTGGTTGCCATTCGTCGCTACCCCTCTTCCTGATTCGAATCTTGCTCTGAAGTGTCGTCGGAGGACTCCGCCGCCGGAGCCTCCTCGGTCTGCGGCTCCTCAGCCTCGGCAGATTGCCCCTCACCCTCGGGCTCCTCGGGAGCGGCCTCATCGGCCGCGGGCGCTGCCGCCGCGGGCTCGGGCGCCGGAGCCTCCCCCGTGACGAGCCCTTTCTCGGCAATCTGCCCGAGTTGCAGGGCCAACCCCTGGATCATCGAGCCGAGCCCGCGGACCAGGCCGGTCAGCGGGCTGGCGACGACGCCGGCGAGCTGGCCGTCGAGCACCTCACGGGTGGGCAGGCGGGCGATCGAGCGGAACTTGTCCTCGTCGAGGAGCAGTTCGCCCATGAAGCCGCCCTTGAAGGTGAGCACCTCGTGCTCTTTGTTGAAGGTCGTGATCGCCTTCGCCGCCTGGGCCGTGTCGCCGCGGACGAAGGTGAGCGCGGTCGGCCCCTCGAGCAGCTCCGGAAGGCGACCCTCTCCGGCTTTCTCG
>DASVWP010000057.1:0-4187 GCA_036393155.1 Solirubrobacterales bacterium
GTTGAACAGCGAGGAGAAGATGTCGCCGAGGTCGGCGCCGAAGCCGCCCGGCCCGGCGCCGCCGCCGGGCCCGAAGGGACCCTGACCGGGTCCGAAGCCGCCGAAGGCACCGCCCGCGTCGTACTCCTTGCGCTTCTCCGGGTCCCCGAGCACGTCGTAGGCGGCGGAGATCTCCTTGAACTTCTCCTCCGCCTGCGGGTCGTCGGGGTTGCGATCCGGATGGTATTTGCGCGCCAGCTTCCGGTAGGCCTTCTTGATCTCCTCGTCGGAGGCCTTCTTGGAGACTCCAAGCGTCTTGTAGAGCTCGTCCGCCATCGATCTTCCTCAGATGACCGGGTTCCAATCCCCGCGCACCCGGCTGCCGCACCTGGCGCTTCGCATCTCCGCGTCCTCGGGCTTGCCTTTGGCGCCGCCAAAGGCTTCGCCCTGCGTCCTTGACCTGCTCGGCCAGGCACGCCCCCGGTTACACGCGGATTGAAACCCGGTCATCACGCGCTGACGACCACCCGCGCCGGCCGGATCAGCTGCTCCTCGTAGCGGTAGCCCTTCTGCATCACCTCGACCACGACGCCGGATTCGGCGCCTTCGACCGGCATCGTCGAGAGCGCCTCGTGCTGGTTGGGGTCGAACCTCTCGCCCTTCGGGTCGACCGCCTCGATGCCGTTGCGCTGCAGCGTCTCGCGCAGGCCGCGGAAGACCAGGATCACCCCGTGGGCGAGGCTGTCCTCGGCGTCCCCCTCGGGATCGAGCCCGGCGGCCTGGATCGCCCGCTCGAGGTCGTCGAGCACCGGCACGACGTCGCGCGCCATCTGCACCTTCCCGCGCGCCCCGGCGGCCTGCACCTCCGCCGCCATCCGCTTCCGAAAGTTCTCGAAATCCGCTTTCGTCCGCTTCGCCAGATCGAGGTATTCGTCCCGTTTCTCTTCAGCATCAGCAAGCAGGGCGGCAAGATCCCCCTCGACCGCCGCAGCCTGGTCGTCCTGACCAGCGCTGCCTCCAGCGGGTGGCGACGATGAGGCGTCCCCGGAACCTGGTTCCGGGGAGGCCTCATCGGAGACAGGACCCGCGGGCCGGCCGCCCTGTCCCTGGTCGTCCTGCGCCTGGGTGTCCTGCCAGCGCTCGTCGGACCTCATTTGCCGTCCTCGTCGACCACCTCGGCGTCCACGACCTCCTCCTCGTCAGCCGAGGACTCGGCCGAGCCGCCGTCGGTCGACTGGGCGGCCTGTTCCTGCTGGGCGGCCTCGTAGATCTGCTGGGAGGCGGCGGTCATCGCCGTGTTCAGCGCCTCGGTCTTGGCGTTGATCTCCTCCAGCGTGCCCGAGTCGAGGGACTCGCGGACGTCCTTGATCGCCGCCTCGGCCTGCTCCTTGGTCGACTCCTCGACCTTGTCGCCGGCCTCCTGCAGCGCTTTCTCGGCCTGGTAGGCGCTGTTCTCGGCGATGTTGCGCGCCTCGGCGAGCTCGCGCTGCTTCTTGTCCTCCTCGGCGTGGGCCTCGGCGTCGGAGACCATGCTCTGGATTTCCTCGTCGCTGAGGCCGGAGCCGGATTTGATCTCGATCTTCTGCTCTTTGCCGGTGCCTTTGTCCTGGGCGGTGACGTTGATGATCCCGTTTGCGTCGATGTCGAAGGTGACCTCGATCTGCGGAATCCCGCGCGGCGCCGGCGGGATGCCGGTGAGCTGGAATTTGCCCAGGCTCTTGTTGCCGCTCGCCATCTCGCGCTCGCCCTGCAGCACGTGGATCTCCACCGAGGGCTGGTTGTCGTCGGCGGTCGAGAAGACCTCCGACTTCTTGGTCGGGATCGTCGTGTTGCGCTCGATCAGCTTCGTCATCACGCCGCCTTTGGTCTCGATGCCGAGGGTCAGCGGGGTGACGTCGAGCAGCAGCACGTCCTTGACGTCGCCGGCCAGCACGCCGGCCTGGATCGCGGCGCCGACGGCTACCACCTCGTCGGGGTTGACGCCCTGGTGCGGGTCCTTGCCGGTCAGCTCCTTGACCTTCTCGCGGACCGCCGGCATCCGGGTCATGCCGCCGACCAGGACGACGTGGTCGATCGTCGTGTCGGCGTCTTTCAGCGCCTGTTTCACCGGCCCGACGACGCGGTCGAGCAGGTCGCCGGTCAGCTCGTTCAGCTTCGAGCGGGTGAGCTTCATGTCGAGGTGCTTCGGCTGGCCCTCGACGGCGGTGATGAAGGGCAGGTTGATCTGCGTCTCCTGGGTCGAGGAGAGCTCGATCTTCGCCTTCTCGGCCGCCTCGTAGAGGCGCTGCAGGGAGTTCTTGTCCTGCGAGAGGTCGACGCCCTGGTCGCGTTTGAACTCAGCGACCAGCCACTCGACGATCGCTTTGTCCCAGTTGTCGCCACCCAGGTGGTTGTCGCCGGCGGTCGACTTCACCTCGAAGACGCCGTCGCCGATTTCCAGCACCGAGACGTCGAAGGTGCCGCCGCCGAGATCGAAGACGAGGATCGTGTGTTCGGCCTCCTCTTTGTCGAGGCCGTAGGCCAGCGAGGCCGCGGTCGGCTCGTTGATGATCCGCTTGACGTCGAGGCCGGCGATCTTGCCGGCGTCCTTGGTCGCCTGGCGCTGGTCGTCGTTGAAGTACGCGGGGACGGTGATCACCGCGCTGTCGACCGCTTCGCCGAGCTTCGCTTCGGCGTCGGTCTTCAGCTTCTGGAGGATCATCGCGCTGATCTCCGGCGGGCTGTACTGCTTGCCGCGCACGTCGACGCGCACGTCGCCGTTGGAGCCGGCGACCACCTGGTAGGGGACGATCGTCTCCTCCTCTTTGACTTCCGCCTCCTTGCGGCCCATGAACCGCTTGATCGAGAAGATCGTGTTCTCGGGGTTCATCACCGCCTGGCGTTTGGCGACGGTGCCGACCAGTCGCTCACCGCTCTCGGTGAAGGCGACCACGGACGGCGTCGTGCGCCCGCCCTCGGCGTTCTCCAGGACGGTCGGCTCGCCGCCCTCCATTACTGCCACGCACGAGTTCGTCGTGCCGAGGTCGATCCCGATCGTCTTTGCCACTTTTACGCCTACCTCCAGGGGTTTCGTTGATCAAGCCTAAGAAATCTAAGTGAGAGTATGGCAGATCATCTGCGGCTTGCCAACACCCTGCCGTCAGCACGCCCTTTGCCGAGGAGAACGGCCCCGCGGAGCGGGGTTTGAGACCTTCGCCCCGGGCGGGGCTAACGGAGGATGTTCAGCGAGCTGAACAGGCCCGCGTGATCGGAGTCCCAGTACCCGTGGGACATCTTCGTACCCGTGATCCTCGAGGAGATCAGCTTGACCTGGCTCGGGTCGTCGGTCATCACGTGGTCGACCCGGTGGTTGAATTCCGCCGCCGAGCCGGAGCGCAGGTCGTAGGAGCCCTCGATGCAGCAGCCGTCGACGCTGGTCGAGCGCTCGCGCAGGCCGGCGTGCAGCAGGGTCCGGTAGGCCTGGCCGTCGCCCGGCTTGACTTCCGTCTTGACGTCTGAGTTGAGGTCGCCGACCAGGATCACCGGCAGCCTGCCGGTCGCCGGCCCGCCCGGGGCGACGAGCTCGCCGGCCTGCCGCGCTCGCACGCTCGGGTATTCGGCGGCGTTGTCGAACGACTCCAGGTGGGTGTCGACGAGCGGAACGGGCGGCTGCCGCGGACCCGAGCGTCGATCGCCGTCCAGCCGCGGGTGATCGTCACTTCGGTCGAGCCGGCGACCTTCTCGACCAGCAGGTTGGCGAAGTGGCCCTCCTGCGGGTGGGAGGTCTTCACCCCGGCGCCAACCCGGGCGAGGATCACGTCGCGCATCGTCAGGCGGCCGTTGATCTCGGTGTTGGCGAGGACGCCCTGGCCGCCGCCGGGCCCGTCGCCGGGGATCCCGTTGGCGTCGGCCGGTGCCTCGAAGTCGAACTCCGGCTCGACCACCACCGGCCGGTAGAGCGTCTTGCGCTTGTTGAGCTGCGCGAGCAGCAGCTGCAGGAAGTCGTACTTGACCGTCGTCGCTTCGGGCTTGCCGGAGAAGACGGGGCCAAGCGAGGGCGGCGCCGTCCGCCACAGGGCCACCTCCTGCAGGCCGACCAGGTCGGGTTCGTTTTCGAGGATCTCCTTCGCCAGGCCCTTGGCGCGGACCGGGAAGTTGGTCGCTTCGACCTGCCGCAGGATCGCCCCGTTGGCCTCGAAGAACGCTTCGCGGGAGGTCGACTGGATGGC
>DASVWP010000058.1:0-7712 GCA_036393155.1 Solirubrobacterales bacterium
GGGCGCAGAGGATCGGTAGCCGCCTTGTGCACCACTCCATTGGCATCTACCAGACCCGCGCGCAGGGTCTCGGATCCGAGCGAGATGCCGAGGACGAGTCCGAGGCCGACTCCCAGCTGCGCCGGTCGGCTACCTTCCAGATAGCCGTCGAGTCGCTCGCGCGCGAGCACTTTGCTGACCGTCCGCGGCGAGAGATCGGTCAGCGCGGCGAGCGTCCGCTGGGTCGGCTTCGCGTCGCCCTGCGCCAAAACGGCATGCATGACGTCCCACCTCGACTCGACCCCCTGCGTCATGATCGAAACTCTATACGAAAAGTAAGGGGCTACTTTTCGGTTGAGGGTTTACAAGTGGGTTTTCTGAGGCGAGATTGCATCGCGTCAAGCACTGGCTGAAGCCACCATTTGCCTCGAGGCGCTGCGCAATAATTGTGTGTGGGAAGGAAGGAAGGACGGACTATGTCCCATGCAATTGAGGCCTCGGCGTGGACGCACATAACCGGCAACACCGCGCCCGCCGGTGGTTGTAACTAACGAAGTACGGAAACCGGCCGAATCTCGGCCGGTTTTTCGTTGCGGCGACATCACTTCAGCTCAGCCGCGCTGATCAGCACTCCTAAGACTGCGAGCAGGTAACCGACCCGCGCCGCCCATCGGGGGCTTTCGGCGATTGGCGCGAGCGCCAGCGCGACAATCAGGCCACCCACGATCAGCAGTACTCCAGGGGAGATCATGCCGAGGACGGTCAGGGCGACGAGACCGGCCTCGGCCAGCAGCGAGAGCGCGATTCCGGCAACGCGCTTGCGGCGTCGACGACGCGCCTGCTCTGTTTCCTCTCGCTCCTGTCGTTCGCTCTCCCTGGCCGCCCGCTCCTGGGCGCGCCGCTTCTTCAGGTCTCGTATCTCTTCCTCGCTCAGGGAGCGGTCGCGGCTCCGTTCCTCCTTCTCTTCGGCCAGCAGCAGTTCCGTCGCGTCCAAGCGCTCCTTCAGCTTTCGTGCGTCTTCGGCCTCGGCCTCTTTGGCGGCGAGCGCCGCCTGCATCTGCTCGATGCGGGCACTGAGGGTGGAGATGTTCTCCTCCATCTCGTCCTTCTTGTGTTCGTAGGCCTCGACGATCACCTCATCCTTTTCGGACTGTTCGCGCGCTCCCGTGACGGCCTGCAGGACCTCGTCGCCGACGAAGGCCGCGACCACCGCTGGCGAGGCGTCCTCGAGGATGGTGCTGACGCGGTTGACGACCTGTTGGACCTCGCTGAAGTTCAGTGAGCGGCCGAAGCTGATGTAGGGGCTGGCGAGCAGGTCGGTGACCATCTGATCGTAGTCGTCGGTCCGCGGCGTAAAGCAGCGAGCGATCTGCGCCCAGGCCGATCCGGACATGCAGAAGGGGACTCGCGGCCGCTCCTCGCCGGGGATGGCAAGCAGGCCAAAGTGGGGGAGCAGCTTGTCCTCGGTAAGGAACCAGTGCTTGGCCGAGCGAAAGTCCCGCGGCACCCCTTCGCGGAGCTTTTCGATCAGAAGCCGATGGATCACGTCGTGCTCCATCGGCAGTTCGTCGCGCTGCTTTCGCCAGCGTGATGCCTCGCGGTCCAGCAGCTTGATGTATTCGTCGATCCGCCGCGACTCCCGTTCGACTACCGTCACCTCGTCATCGATGAGCGCGATTCCGAGTTCCTCCAGCTTCGGCTCGACCAGTCCGGCGCGGCGGAACCAGTCGTCAACGGCGGACCCCTTCAGCTCGTAGCTTTCGAGGTAGCCCTCGGTAAGGCTGATTCCACCGGTGCGTCGGGCCTGGTTCCTCAGCACTCCGGCGAACCGCCGCCGAGGCAGGTTCCTGCTGATTTCGTCGCGGCTGTTGCGCAGGCTGTGTTGGTACTCGTCCAGGGTCCGGGTGGTGACCGCGACCTCCACGCCGAGGCGCTGGGTCAACTCGAGTAGCCGCTTGGCCGGCGTTCCGACCCGCTTGCCGGCGACGCCGAGGACCGGGATCAGGAAGTTGGTGTCCAGGTAGAGGCGGTGCCCGGCGAGCTCCTCCCGCATCACCCCGGCGGCGCTGGGCCGCAGGGTGCCCACGGTCGCGAAGAAGCCGTGGTCGAGGCGGTTGGCGAGGTATCGTCGCTGCGATTCGGCGGGGGCTGAGAAGAACTGCCCCAGCGCTTCGCGTCGCAACCCGTCCAGCCGCTTGTCCCGTTCGGGGAGTACGTTCAGCTGGCTGTTAAGAGTGTCGCGGAGCGCTTCGGACCGAGGCTCCTCGGGGTAGAGGACGAGTGCGGCCTCGGCCCCGTGGTAACCGACCATCACCCCGATCAGCTGGTTCAAGTCCTCCCACAGGACCTCCATATCCGTGTCGGCAATGTGGGGGTCCAGCCGAAGTAGCGACGTGCACCACTCCTCGAAGGCCGCGCCCGTCAATGTCTCGAACTCGGCGCGCCGGGACTCGAGTGACTCCCGGGTTCGGTCGGAGATCGAGATCGTGCCGTTGCGGCGCACGCTGCCGTCTCGCTCAAGGTGCTCAAGCCAATGGAGAACCTCGCCCAGCTCGATCTCAACCCCGAAGAGTTGGTGGAATCTCTGCCGCAGCTCCTCGGGTCCGGAAACCGATCCTCCCGATTCCATCAGGACCGCGGGAACCATTAGCTCGAAGGTCGCATCCTTGGTGCTGCCGGCGTCTCGACAAGGCTGGTACTGCGCGAGTTGGAGCAGTGCCTCGGGCGAAAGCTGGTCCATGAGGCGAGCATAGTAATCAGATGGGCGCCTTTAGGAACTACCAGATACCCCGCCTTGAGATTGAGCACGAGTCAAGTCGACGGTAGTGGTGTAACTCCTCGTCGGCTCGCGTCACGCGGCGAATCGGACTAGCTTTTGCCAGTAACTAGCCTGGCGAGGGCGCAGCTTGGTCTGCCGCCCATCCTCGCCGCTTACTTCTACGGCGCGACAAGAACCTGCCGCCTGACGGCGCCTGATCAGTCTGCCGATCGGCCTGCGCGGCCCGGCCAACGTTCTAGGAGTTTGCGGCCGGCGCAGTCGGCCCGCTACGCCCTGCCGTCAAGCGGCTCTTGACTCGCGGAGGAATAATCAGAGGGGGCGCCGCGCTCGCCGGGGGCGTTTTAAACCGGCCCGGTGGCCATTAGGCAGAAATCCGGATTTCTGCCTGAACTCGCCGACAATCACCGCATATCCCCGCGTAATGGTTTCCGGGCCACGATCGTGGAGGCGCCTCAAACCCGCTGATCATGCGGGTTTAAGGCGCGGGAGGAGATCGAGGGGGGTCCTTGTGGTCCAGGCGGTCGCGGGTTCGAGTCCCTTCAGCCACCCCTCGAAGAGGGATCTCTACGACGGCGGCGAGCGGCCGCCGGCCTGGCGCTGGCCGGGGCCGCAGGTGCCCCGGACTTCACCGTCCGCACGACTTCCGTAGGAGGTGGAGTCGACCACGGTGCCGTCGGGCTCCAGCAGGGTCACGGTGTCGCCTTCGTTGTTCCAGCTCGTGCCGGCTTCGCCGTAGAGGTCGTGGCGGGTGTCGGTTCGTTCGTCGCCGCCGCCGGGGTGGACGCGGACCTTGGCGTGGGCGGGGAGGGTGAACTGGGGGAGGACGTCGACCACGCCCTCGGCGTCGGTCAGCTTCCAACCGGTGAGGCTGACGGCGCCGTCCCCTTCGTTCACCAGGCAGACGTATTCGGCGGCGGCAGTATCGGTGCGTGGATTGACCAGCGAGGCGGGAAGGTCGATGCGGACGTCCGGCGGGCCACCGTCTTCGGGGCCTTCGAGCCACTTCGACACGAAGTACCAGATGGCGAGGACCAGCAGGGGGGCGACGATGAGCGCGACGAGCGGGTGCCTGAGGACCCTGCCCGCGCGCCCTTCCGGTCGTCTCCGCTTCTCGGTCATCCTCGTGCCGAGGTTGCCTCGGGGGCGCGCTCTCGCCCAGGGTGCAAAGCCGCACGGCTCACGAAACTGAGTACTGAGAACTCCTATAGGGTCAGGTTCCACGGATGGCGATCAGGCAGGACACCCCCTTCGAGTACCTGCCAAAGGTCGGCCTCGGGCCGCATCGGTGGGGACGGAGCCGGGCCGTCCGCGCCCTCGGTCTCGGGCTCTGCGCGGCGCTCCTGGTTGCGCTCGGGGCGGCGCCGGCGTCGGCGGCGCCCGGCGACCCCGACCCCAGCTTCGGCGTGGCCGGGGTGAGGACGTTTCAGCCCCGCGGGCTCGAAGAACCGCACGTCGCCGCCGTGGCGGTCCAGCCCGACGGGAAGATCCTCGTGCTCGGCGACACCGGCAGCTACCACGGCCAGGACCACGACATCGTGGTGATGCGCCTCGAGCCGGACGGCTCGCCCGACCCCTCCTTCGGTCTCGGCGGGACCGCGTCGATCGACTTCAGCAGGGGCGGGAAAAACGCCGACGACTACGCCGGCGGCATGGCCCTGCAGTCCAGCGGCAAGATCATCGTGGTCGGGCACTCCTACACCGGCACCGAATCTGGAGAGGGGCCGGAAAACGCGCGCGCGACGGTCGCCCGCCTGAACGTGAACGGCACCCTGGACACGACCTTCGGCGTCGGCGCCACCGACGAATGGGCGCCGGGGGAGCTCGTCGCCAAACTCGGCATCGGGGCGAGCGGCGGCACCTGCTGCGACCGGGGCGACGGGGCCAGCGCGGTCGTCGTGCGTCCCGACGACCGGATCGTCGTGGTCGGCGAAACCGGCACCGAACCCGGCGAACCGCCGCGGGGAGAAATGTTCGCGCTCGGGCTGACCGCCGACGGCGCGCGGGACGAATCCTTCGGCGACTACGGCCGCGCCTTCCTCGACTTCGGCGGCGCCGACTCGGCGCGGGCCGCGGTCCTGGCCTCCAACGGCGACCTGATCCTGGCCGGCGCCTCCTATGACGGCTTCGTCGACAATTACGCGGTGGCGCGCCTCTCGCCGTCCGGCACCCCGGTCGCCAGCTTCGGCAGCGGCGGCAAGCGGCTGCTCACCGCGATCGGGGCCGGCTATCTCAGCGACGTCGCGATCCAGCCCGACGGAAAGCTGGTGCTCGCCGCTACCGAACAGGGATTCGAAGCGTCCAGCACCACCGCGGGGCTGATCCGCCTCAACCCGGACGGCTCGACCGACAGCCTGAATGGCCACGCCTTCCAGCCGATTCCCGGGAGCGGCCGCTACGACGAAGCGGGTTCGGTCGCCGTCGACGGCGCAGGCCGGCTGCTGGCCAGCGCGATCAGTTACGAAAGTGCGGGGAAGATCGCCTTTCGGCTCACCCGCTTCACCCCGACCGGCGCCCTCGACCCGACCTTCGGCGGCACCGGGTCGGTGGTGATCCCGGTCGGGGAATCGATCTCCGGCTGGGGGTTCAGGACGCCCCGTCTCGCGCTGCAGCCGGACGGCCGGGTCCTGCTCGCCGGCACCGCGAACGGCCTCTTCGACGTCAGGCGCTTTCTCGGCGGGACGCTGGAAACGCCGCCGCCCGGGCCGGGGTCTTCGGGCCCTCCCGGGGGTGGCGCGAAACCGCGCCCGCCGCGCGTCGAGATCCTCAAGTCGAAGGTCAGCGCGAAGCATCGCCGGGCGACCTTCACCTTCAGGGCGAGCATCCCCGGCAGCAGGTTCCAGTGCGCGCTGGTGAAGGCCCCGAAGAAAAAGAAGAAGCACCCGGCGCGCGCCGCCTTCTCCAGTTGCCACTCGCCGCAGACCTACTCGGGCCTGGCCGCCGGCAGGTACACCTTCGAGGTGCGCGCCGTGGGCGCCGGCGGGGCCGGCCCGGCGGCGTCGAAGCGGTTCTCGGTGTGAGGCTATTAGGGGCCGGGACCGACCGCGACGTCCGTCGGCGAGTCTTCGTCTGAGCCGGCGGGGACCCAGCGCACGGCTTTGCCGTCGAGGTTGGCGCGGTTGATCCAGCCCAGCAGCTCGCCGCCGACGGGTTCCGAGTAGGCCCGGCCGGTCCAGTAGACGTGGCCGGCGCCGACCGCGATGCCGCCGGGCTGGCCCATGCCCGCGGTGATGAATCTCGGGCGCACGCCGGTGCCGTCGAGGTTGGCGCGGACGATCGCGCGGGAGGGGGTCGTCCAGTAGATGTGCCCGTC
Source organism: Solirubrobacterales bacterium (assembly GCA_036393155.1). Taxonomy (GTDB): domain Bacteria; phylum Actinomycetota; class Thermoleophilia; order Solirubrobacterales; family 70-9; genus VAYN01. Next base: position 6,069 of record DASVWP010000058.1, read on the forward strand.
CCCGACCGCGAGGTGGAACGGACTGGTCTCGCTGCGGATGAAGTTGTTCCTGACGCCGGTGCCGTTGAGGTTGGCCCGACCGATCGTGTTGGGTTCTTCGAACCTCATGGTCGTCCAGTAGAGGTGGCGGGCGTTCACCGCGAGGTACCCGGGTGAGACGCCCCGAACGCTGATGAACCTGCCGTCGACGTGCGTGCGGTTGAGCTTGGCGCGACCGATGAAGGAGCTCCAGTTCGCCCAGTAGATGTAGCCCCCGCCGACCGCGATGTCGTGAGGGCTGAATTCGGGCGAGTGGGTGCCGGGCGGCCCGGGCATGCTGAGGAAGTTCCGGTTCACGCCCGTGCCGTCGAGGTTGGCGCGGCCGATCGTGTCCCGGTTGCCGTCCACCCAGTAGATGTGACGGCGGTATACGGCGATAGCGCTGGCGTAGACGGCAGCCCCGGGAATGAAAGCGGGATCCATTCCCGTGCCGTCGAGGCGGGCGCGAGCGATGTCGCCCGAGCCGGTGGTCCAGTAGACGAAGGCGTCGGCGCGCGGGGCGAGCGCCAGGGCCGAGACGACCAGCGCGGTCAGCAGGGCCAGCGCGGCGAGGCCGGATCGGAGTGCCCGCCTGCCCTTGATCAACCGCATCTGCGCCATCGCCCGCCTGTCTGCCTGTCGCGTTTGCCTGCCAATGCGAAGGATGGCCGGGCATCCACGCCAGCGCATCGGGAGAAGACCGCAAATCCGCACCTTCGTCTCCGCGGAGAGCGACCCCGCGAGCGTGTGGGAGGACCCGGATGCAGGGCGGATGCTCGGCGCTACCGTGGGCAGCGCAGGAGGCCCGAGAGCGAGGACGGGAATGAAGAGCCGGATTGCAGGTCTCATCGCGAGCAGGGGGGCGGCGGCGCTCCTCGCGACCTGCGCCGCGATTGGGCTCGGCGCCTTCGCGGTCGAGGCGCTCGGTTCCGCGGACACTTCCGGCTCCTTCGCCAGGCCGAAGCACTTCCCCGTCGGCACCGGGCCGGACTCCGTCGCGATCGGCGACCTCAACGGAGACCACAGGCGCGACCTCGCCGTCGCCAACCTCTATGGCCACGACGTCTCGGTCCTGCTCGGACGCGGCAACGGAACCTTTGGGAGGAGGAGGAACTTTGGCGTGGGCACCGGTCCCACCTCGGTCGCGATCGGCGACTTCAACGGCGACGGCAGGCGGGACCTCGCGGTCGCCGACTCGGGCGACGGAAACGTCGCGATCCTGCTCGGGCGCGGCAACGGGAGCTTCCGGGCGGCGAGCTATTTCGCCGCCGACTTCGGGGCCGAAGCGCTGGCGGTCGGCGACTTCAACGGCGACGGCAACCCGGACCTCGCCGTCGCCGACTCCTACCTCATGTCCAACAGCGTCTCGATCCTGCTCGGAAACGGCGACGGGACCTTCGGGCCGGCGACCAACTTTCCCGCCGGCTTCCATCCGACCTCGATCGCGGTCGGCGATTTCAACCGCGACGGCAACCCCGACCTCGCCGTCGCCAACCTCTTCGGCCACACGGTCTCGGTGCTGCTCGGAACCGGCGACGGGACCTTCGGGGCGAGGCAGAACTACCCCGCGGGCACCAGCCCCTCCTCGGTCGCGGTCGGCGACCTCAACGGCGACGGCAATCCCGA
>DASVWP010000059.1:0-16848 GCA_036393155.1 Solirubrobacterales bacterium
ATGCGCTCGAATACGCCTCAAGCGATGCTCGCCGCGAGGCGCTGCCACACTGGCTTGCCCACTACAACGAGCGGCGCTCCCACTCGGCGCTCGGCAACCGGCCGCCTACGGCGCGCGTTCGGGACGTGTTGGGGTTCGACATCTAGGCCCCTTCGTCGAGCTGGTCGAAGCGGCACTCCCGCGGGTCTTTGTCGTCTCTGAATCGGTGGAAGCGGGCTCCGTGCCGGATCCGCCCGGCCGCCGCGTGGTCGTAGCCGACCTCGATCACCAGCTCCGGTCTCAGGGCCACCCACTGCAGGTCGCGCCCGCCGGTCCAGCGGCTCGGCTCCGCGCTGCCGCTCTCGCCGGTCTCCAGCGGCGCAAGCATCGAGCGCATCGCCCGTTTCGCCTCCGCCGAGAAGCCGGAGATGTGGCCGACCGAGCGCAGGTTGCCGTCGTCGTAGAGGCCGAGGATCAGCGAGCCGACCGTGCCCTCCTCCTTGCCGGGTCGCCAGCCCATCACCACGCAGTCGATCGTCCGCTCGCGCTTCACCTTCGCCATCCCCTTGCGCTTGCCGGGGAGGTAGGGCGCGTCGAGCTGCTTAGCCATCACGCCCTCGATGCTGCCCAGCCAGCGCTCCGCCTGCGCCTCGTCGGCGATCAGCGGCGTCAGCTCCAGGCCGGCTCGTTCGGCCACCGACTCCAGGCGCGCCCGCCGCTCCGCCAGCGGCCGCTCCAGCAGCGACTCATCGCCCTCGGCCAGCAGGTCGAAGACCACGTAGGTGGCCGGGATTTCCTTGGAGAGCAGGTCGATTCGCGACCGGGCGGGATGGATGCGTTCCTGGAGGGCGTCGAACTCGAGGTTGCCGTCGGCGTCGCGGATCACCAGCTCGCCGTCCAGCACCCAGCGCCCCGGCGCGAACTCGAGCTCGGGGAAGTAGCGGGCGAGCGCTTTGCCGCCGCGAGACTGGACGTAGAAGTCCTCGCCGTCGACGAAGACGATCGCCCGGAACCCGTCGAGCTTCGGCTCGTACGCCCACTCCTCGCCCTTCGGCAGCTGTTTGCGGGTCAGCGCCAGCTGCGGCTTGATCGGCGGGGAGAGGGGAAGCGTCACGCAGGCCGAGACTAGATGACTAGCCCGCGGCGCCCGCCCGCCGCTCGCGCGACTCCCGCGGGTCCGGGATCGGCACCGCGTCGAGCAGTTTCTTCGTGTAGGGGTCCGACGGGTGCTCGCAGATCTGATCGGCGGTTCCCTGCTCGACGATCTTGCCGTTGTGCATCACGGCGATCCGGTCGGAGATGTGGCGGACGACGCCGATGTCGTGGGCGACGAACAGGTAGGTGAGCCCGAACTCGTCCTGGAGGTCGTCGAGCAGGTTGATGATCTGCGCCTGGATCGAGACGTCGAGCGCGGAGACCGGCTCGTCGGCGACCACCAGCTTCGGCTGCAGGGCGAGCGCGCGGGCGATCCCGATCCGCTGCCGCTGCCCGCCGGAGAACTCGTGCGGGAAGCGGTTGTAGTGCTCGCTGGAGAGGCCGACCCGCTCCAGCAGCTCCTGGACGCGCTTGCGCAGGTCCGACCCGGAGGCGACGCCCTGACGCTTCAGCGGGTCGCCGACGATCTGGCCGATCCGCTTGCGCGGGTTCAGCGAGGCGTAGGGGTCCTGGAAGATCATCTGCATCTGTCGCCGCAGCGGCCGCATCTGGCGGCGCGAGAGGCCGGCGATCTCCTGGCCGTCGAACCGCACCGATCCCGAGGTCGGCCGGATCAGCTGCAGGACGGCGCGGCAGGCGGTCGACTTGCCGCTGCCCGACTCGCCGACCAACCCCAGGGTCTGGCCGCGGGGGATGCTGAAGCTGACCCCGTCGACGGCCCGCACCTGGTCGACTTCGCGGTCGATCAGGATCCCGCTCTTGACCGGGAAGTGCTTGACGAGGTCGTTGACCTCGAGCAGCGGCTCAGCGCTCATGCCTGCGGGGCCTCCAGGCCGATCTGTCCCTCGACCTCGCGCTTGGACCGCTTCTCTTCAGGGGTCAGCCAGCAGCGGTCGCGGTGCGCTGGGGCATCGCTCAGCCGTGCCTCGAGAGCGGGGAGCTGCCGGCATTTCGAGAACTCGTGCGGGCAGCGCGGCCGGAACGAGCAGCCCTCGGGGAGGTCGAGCAGCGAGGGCGGGGAGCCGCCGATCTGCGGCAGCCGGTGAGGCCGCGGCCGGTCGAGTCTGGTCAGCGAGCCCATCAGTCCCCAGGTGTAGGGGTGCTGCGGGTCGTAGAAGATCTCGTCCAAAGTCCCCTCCTCGACCACCTTGCCGGCGTACATCACCAGCACCCGGTCGGCGACTTCGGCGACCACCCCGAGGTCGTGGGTGATCAGGATCGTCGCCAGCCCGCGTTCGCGGTTCAGCCGCTCCAGCAGCTGCAGGATCTGCGCCTGGATCGTCACGTCCAGCGCCGTCGTCGGCTCGTCGGCGATCAGCACCTCCGGCTCCAGGGCGAGGGCCATCGCGATCATCGCCCGCTGGCGCATCCCGCCGGAGAATTCGTGCGGGTAGGCGTCGACCCGCTGCTCGGCATTGGGGATCCCGACCGAGTCCAGCAGCTCGATCGCCCGCGCCCGCGCCTCCTCCTTGCCGACGTCGCCGCGGTGGGCGCGGATCGCCTCGACGATCTGACGCCCGATCCGGTAGACCGGGTTGAAGGAGGTCATCGGGTCCTGGAAGATCATCGCGATCCGGTCGCCGCGGACCCGGCGCAGCTCGGCGTCGCCGGCCTCGGTCAGCTCCTCGCCGTCGAGTTTCACCGAGCCCTCGATCCGCGAGTTCTTGGAACGGGTCAGCCCCATGATCGTCTGCGCGGTGACGCTCTTGCCGGAGCCGGACTCGCCGACGATCGCCAGCACTTCGCCCTGGCGCAGCTCGAAGCTGACCCGGTCGACCGCCTGCAGCAGCCCTCCTTCGGTGGCGAAGCCGACGCGCAGGTCGCTGACCGAGAGCAGCGCGCCCGCGCTCACCGCGCCTCCGTCCCGAGGCGGACCCGCGGGTCGAGATACGCGTAGCCGATGTCGACCAGGGCGTTGACGAAGACGACGAAGAAGGCTCCGTACAGGGTGACGCCCATGATCGGAGGCAGTTCGAGTTTGCCGATCGCTTCCGCCGCGTAGAGGCCGACTCCGTTGATGCCGAAGATGTATTCGGTGATCAGCGCGGTGCCGGCGATCGTGGCACCGAAGTCGAGGCCGAAGAGGGTGATCACCGGGATCAGGGAGTTGCGCAGGACGTGGCGCCGCATCACCTTGCGTTCGCTCAGCCCCTTGGCCCGCGCGGTGCGCACGTAGTCCTCGTTCATCACGTCGAGCATGTTCGAGCGCAGGACGCGGCTGTAGAAGCCGATCGAGAGCACCGCCAAGGTGATCCACGGAAGCACGAGGTGCTTGAACCATTCCCACGGGTCTTCGGTCAGGCCCACGTAGCCGCCGTTGGGGAAGATTTCGAGCTGTTCGGCGACGAAGTAGATCAGCACCGGACCGATCAAGAAGACCGGAATCGAGATCCCCGCCACCGAGACCCCGGTGAGGATGCGGTCCAGCCAGCCGCCGGCCCGCAGGGCGGACAGGTAGCCGAGCACGATCCCGAGAGAGAGCCAGATGATCCCGGCGCCGATGCTGAGCGAGAGCGTGGCCGGGATGCCTTCGACGATCCGGTCCTCGACCGAGACGCGCGGCGAGTAGGAGATCAGTTCGTTGGTGAAGACCTTCTTCATCATCGTCGCGTACTGGACCGGCAGCGATTCGTTGAAGCCCCATTCTTCTTCGATGCTCTTGACCAGCACCGGGGTGGCGTTCTTGCCGGCCAGCCGCTGCGCCGGCGGCGAGTTCGGGATCACGTTGAAGATCACGAAGACCAGCACCGAGACGACGAAGAGGACGATCGCCATCCCGACCAGCCGCCTGGCGATGAAGCGGCCCATCAGACCGAGGCTCCCTCGGGCTCGACCATGCCGGCGTGGGCCTCGAGGCGAACCTTGGAGCGGGGGTCGAGCGCATCGCGCAGGCCGTCGCCGACGATGTTCAGCGAGAGCACGGTCAGCGCGATCATCACGCCGGGGATGATCGCCAGCAGCGGGTGGCTCGACAGCAGTTCCTCGCCGTTGGAGATCATCGTCCCCCAGGAGGAGTTGGGCGGCTGCACGCCCGCGCCGAGGAAGGAGAGAGCCGCCTCGAACAGCATGTTGTTGGCGATGTTGAGGGCGAAGAAGACGATGATCGTCGAGGCGAGGTTGGGCAGGATCTCCGAGAACATCACCCGCAGCGGGCCGGCGCCCTGGGCGATCGCCGCCTCGACGAACTCTTTTTCGCCGAGGGCGCGGACTTCGCCGCGGATCGGCCGCGCCATGTAGGGCACGGTGAAGACGCTGATCACGAAGATCGGGATCCAGACCGAGCCGCCGGAGACTTCGAGCGGCCCGATCTGCAGCCCACCGACCGCCAGCGAGACGCCGAGCGCGATCCCGAACAGCAGCACCGGCAGCGACCACAGCACGTCGAGGGTGCGGGCGATGATCGCGTCCACCCAGCCGCGGTAGTAGCCGGCGAGCAGACCGAGGATGACGGCGACGATCGTCGTGATCAGGCCCGAGACGATGCCGATGAACAGCGAGGTCCGCCCGCCGTACATCAGTCGCACCATCTCGTCGCGCCCGAGCCGCCCGTCGGCGCCGAGGAAGAACTTGCCTCCGGCTTCGAACCACTGCGGGCCGATCGGCTGCCCTTCCGGGGTCACGACTTCGCGCACTTCGCCGCCAACGTGGAGCTTCTCCAGCGTGTGGGTCTGGTTCGGCCCGGTTTCAGCGACGTGATTCGCCCACAGCGGTGCCGCCAGGACGAAGACGACGATCAGGACGAACAGCGCCAGGAAGGCGAGCGCGACCCGGTTGCGGACGAACCGTTTGTAGGCCAGGTACCACGGCCCGTGCTCGCCCGCCGAGGCGCCGTCCGGCGCCCCGGCTGGTGGGACCGGCCCATGACCCCCGGCCGTCGCGGCCGCTTCCGGCTGGGGGTCGATGGCCACGTCTGGCTCGTTTTCCTGCTCTCCGGACCTATTCGTTGAATTCGAAGCTGGTCAGGTACTGGAAGAACGTCGGGTTGTAGATCACGTTTTCCAGGTTGATCGAGTTCGCGACGAAGGTCGAGAGGGTCCTGACGCCGTAGGGAGCCCAGACCGCTTCTTTCATGGCTTTCTTGTCGAGTTCGGCGTAGGCCTTTTCCTGCTGGGGCCCGAGCTGTTCCTGGCCCAGCTGGGAGATTTCCCTGTTCATGGCCGGGATGTTGACCTCGGAGAAGTTCCCGTTGTTGGTCTGGAGGATGCTTTCCCCGGCCAGCAGCGGCTGGAAGAAGTCGTTCGGGTGCGGATAGTCCTCGTACCAGTCAGACCAGCCGGTATCGAGGTCCGGCGTCGACTGGTTGCCGATCACGGTGAAGTAGTTGTCGGGGTTGATCACTTTCAGCTTCGTGTGGAAGCCGAGTTCCTTGAGGACCCCTTCGTAGTATTCGCCCGCTTCTTTGTTTTCCGTTTCGGCGTCCGTCCAGACCGTGATGTTCATGTCCGACGGGTGGGCTTCCTTGATCATCGCTTTGGCTTTGGCGAGGTTGTAGGGATACAGTTCGAAGTGTTCGTAGCCCGGCATCCCGGGGGGCAGGATCTGCTGCGAGCCTTTGATCGTGCCGGCGTAGATCCTTTCCAGGGCGGCGTGGTTGACCGCGTAGTTGACCGCCTGGCGCACTTTTTTATTGTTGAAGGGCGCCTTCTGGGTGTTCATCCAGAAGTAGTAGGTGCTGATCGTCGGCTCGGCCCGGAACTGGGTGCCTTCGTACTTTTCTTTGACCTGGGGCCAGCGGTTTGGCGGCACCGGGTTCTCCATCCAGTCGTACTTGCCCTGTTCGATGTCGTTGATCTGCGTTTCTTTGTTGCGGACCACCGTCACCTTGGCCCCGTCGACCACGCCGCTGGGGTATTCGGGCATCGCCTTGGAGTTGTCTTTCGCCCAGTAGGGGTTGCGCTTGTATTCCCAGCCCTGACCGGGGTGCGAGTTGACGATCATGTAGGGCCCGGTCGCCGGCGGCGGGTTGGCCGAGAGGTCTTCGTTGGGCGTCCCGGTCGGGACCAGCGCCGTGAAGTTGAGCGCCAGCTCGTTGGTGAAGGTCCCTCGCGGCTTCGTCAGGTTGATGACGATTTCGCCGGTCTTGTCGTTGGTCTTGATGCCGGGGATCCCGCCGGTCTTGGTTTCGGCGAACTTTTCCGCCCCGACGATGCTGGTGTAGAAGGGCGAGCCGCCCGAGTTGGTCTTGAAGAGCCGTTCGATCGAGTAGCGGAAGTCGGACGCCTTGACCGACTTGCCGTTGGAGTATCTGAGGCCGGGGCGGAGGAACAGCGTGTAGGTCCTGCCGCCGTTGGTGACCTTGGGCATTTCTTTCGCCAGGCCGGGGACGACTTCGCTGCCTTCCTGGCCTTCCGCGTGCTTGTAGGTCAGCAGCGGGATGTAGACGCTGTTCATCGCCGTCCAGCCTTCGGCCGTGTAGGAGATCTGCGGATCGAGGTAGTCCGGGAAGGAGGCGTAGGTCGCGTTGAGGATCCCCCCCTGTTTCCCGCCGCCGCTGGAGCTGCCACCTCCCCCGCAAGAGACCAGTGCAATTGCCGCAACCGCTGCAAGTCCCCAAACCGCAATGGCCTTCTTCAAGGTCGAACCTCCCGATCGGACTGACAAGACTGGACTGGCGTAATGCCTGGGAGCAACTCCAGCACAACGTCGTTACCCCCGTCAAGCTGCCCTGAATCCCCAATTGCAGGGCGTTTGGCCCAACTTCTCCCAAGCAGTGGTACCCCGAGGAGGACGATTCCGACCACGCCGCAGCCTGCCGCGAGGAAGGTCGCCCGGGGCCCGCTCACCGACGCGAGCACGCCTCCGAGGATGAAGCCGACGCCCGGCATCGCGGTTCCGATCGACTCCAGGACGCTCATCACCCGCGCCTGCATCGCCTCCGCGGTCAGCTCCTGGACCGCGCTCACCACGGCCACCCACTGGATGCCGTTGCCAGCGCCGCCGAGCGCCGAGGCGAGGCAGGCGAAGGCCAGCGTCGGGGCGAAGGCGAGGCCGAGGTAGCCGGCGCCGATCGCCAGGGTGCTGAAGAAGAGCAGGCTCCCCAGCGACCGGCGGCGCAGCAGAGCGAAGAGCAGGCTGCCGATCACCATGCCGCTGCCCCAGCTCGCCAGCATCAGCCCGTAGCCCGAGTCGCCGGCGCCCAGCGTGTCCTTCGCGTAGACGACCTCGACCGGGATCACCGCCGAGAAGAAGACGAAGGCGATCCCCTGGATCGCCAGCAGGCGTCGCAGCAGGACGCGCTCGCGGATGTAGGCGACGCCGGCCCGCACCCGCTCGCGCAGGTGGCCCGGTTCGGGCTCGGCCTGCGGCAGGGTCCCGGCCGTGAAGAGGATCCAGGCGACGACGTAGAAGGAGACCGCGTCGAGCAGCAGAGCCGACTCGGCGCCCAGGGCCGCGACGACAAGCCCGGCAAGCGCCGGGCCGAGGGCCGCTCCCCCGGTGAAGGCGACGTTGAGCAGGGCGTTGCCCGAGCGCAGCTCGCCGCTCGGGGTGAGCAGGGTGGCGACGACGGCCCTGGTCAGCGAGCGGCTGGCGAGCGCCAGGGCACCGTCGAAGGCGGCCAGCACGACGACGGCGGCCAGTGAGAAGCGGGAGGCGAGCAGGGCGAGCCCGGCAAACGCCGCCGCCTCGCCGCAGTAGAGGATCGGCAGCACGAAACGCGGCGGGGGCTGCTCCACGCGGGCGACCAGGACCGGGGCGACGAGGGCTGGCGCGAAGCCCGTGCCGAGAAAGAGCAGGGTCGTGGCGAGGGCGCTGCCGGTGCGGTCGAAGACGAGCACCGAGAGGGCGACGATCCCCATCCAGTCGCCCAGCTCGTTGACCGCGTAGGAGGCGGCAAGCCGCCGGAAAACCCCTTTCCTAAGCGGATCCAGCAGCGAGGACTTGCGCACGGTGGACACCTGTCCTACTCGAAAACTGCACAACTTTTCCTGCAGTTGCACAAGTTTTGGCCAGCTTGTGCTACAAACTTGGCAGCGGTTTTCACGGAATCAAGCTTTTCTTGCACAAGTTCAGGGCTTCAACGGAAGGGGAAAACAATGGGCTACCGTCGCTAAGTTCTTCAGAAGATTTCCACCGGCAGGGATTGTCCCCGTCGGTAGCTGCAAAGGGCGCCCAGGGCGCTCTTTGTCGTTTCTGGGGGCCTGTTCTGGTATCTCGAAAGCCTCTTCGCCGTGTCCGGCGGCAATCCTCGGCTCTGCGCGCCGCCCTTTGGGCGCTTTGCAAGCGACTGGCCAAACCGTTTAGGCGCCTTGCCGTTTCCGCTGCAACGCTCTAGTTTTTTCAGGCAAGCATCACTGACGGCAGAGCGCTTGGAGGTGCCGGCAGGGTAACGCGCAGCGGCGCGGAATCCCCTGGCCTGGACCTCCGAAACAGGTTCCAGTCACCCACATGCCAGAGGAACGTCCGACACCAGTCATCATCGCGCTGGAGCTTGCCCTGCTCGCGGTCGTGATCGCGGTGGGCGTGCTCCGCGCTCCGGCGGCCAACTGGAACATGGCCCTGTTTGGGATCCTGCTCGGCTTCTCGGTCTTCAGCGACCTGACGGCGATCCCGACCAGCTCCAAAGTCAAGATCTCCGGCAGCTTCCTGGCGCTGGTCCTGGCGATGGTCTTTCTCGGGGGCGCGCCAGCCGCGATCCTCGGGATGACGACGATCCTGGTCGGCTGGCTGCGCTGGCGCGACGCGCCCCACGACCTGCTGAACAACCTGGTCACCTACACGACCTTCCCGATGGTCGGCGGCCTCGCCTTCTCGGCCGCGGTCGACCAGTGGAACGTCAACGCCTCCGAGCCGACCTTCTACGTCCTCGTCTTCTGCGTCTTCATGCTTGCCCTCGCGGTCAACTTCCTGATGATCGGGGGCTACACCTGCTACCTCGAGCGCAGCTCCTTCCTGCAGAAGACGCGCACGGCGCTGATCCCGCTGCTGCCTTCGGAGATGGCGGCGGCGCTGATGGCCGTCGGGGTCGCCTTCATCTTCCATCAGATCGGGCTTGCCGGGGTCGCCCTGTTCGGCATCGTCCTCGTCACCTTCCAGTACCTGCTCGGGGCCCTTTTGGTCTCCCAGCTCCGGGCCGAGGAACTGGAGCTGCGGACCAAGCAGCTGGCCAGCTTCCAGGTGGGAATGCTGAGCGCGATGCTGCGCACCCTCGACCTGCGCGACCAGATGACCGCCCGCCACTCCGCGGCCGTCGCCCGCTACTCGCGGGCGATCGCCCAGCGGGCGGGCTACTCGCGCCGCGAGGAGGAGCTCGTGCACATCGCGGCGCTGCTACACGACATCGGCAAGTTCATCCTCCCCGACCGGATCCTGAAGGCCAACGTGCCGCTGACCGACGAGGACTGGATGCTGATCAAGCGCCACCCGCAGCAGGGCGCGCGCGTGGTCTCCTCGTTGGACGGCTACGGGCCGGTGGCGGAAATCATCCTCGCCCACCACGAGCGGATCGACGGCAAGGGCTACCCCCGCGGCCTGGCCGGGGACGAGATTCCCGAGCTCGCACGGATCATCTCCGTCGCCGACACCTACGACGTGATGACCGCCCGCGACTCCTACCGGACGCCGATGTCGAGCTACGACGCGATCGTCGAGCTGCGGCGCGTGGCCGGCAAACAGCTCGACGCCCGCTTCGTCGAGGTCTTCATCGAACTGCTGGAAGGCAACGACGTCTCCTTCCAGCACGGCGAGGCGGCCGACTTCGAGAAGGAGCTGGCGCTCGAGTCGCGGATCGCCGAGACCGCCAGCCCCGGCGGCGAGGGCAACCGCTTCCAGGTCGCCGGCGTCAGCGTCTGAGCGTTTCCGCGGCTCGACCTTCGTCCAGCCCGCCCGTTTGCCGGTCCGCCGGCAGATAAAATGAGAGGTACCTAATACTGAGTAGGGGTCTGAGTATTGGAACGCAGGTACCAAGTCCGTTGGCTGCTGGCGGTGTCCGTGGTGCTGATCGCCGCGGCGGTCTGGTTCGGCGGCAAGGCGGAGCGCTCGGCCGGGGACCAGGGGGAGGAACAGGTGCGAGCCGCCCAGGCGATGCTGATCGCCCGGCTCGACCTCGAGACCGGGCTGCGCGGCTATCTGCTCACCGGGCGCAGCCAGTTCCTCCAGCCCTACCTCAGCGGCCTCGCCGCCTACCGGCAGCAGGCGACCCAGCTGGCTGCCGCGATCGGCTCCGGCTCCCGGCAGGGCCGGCTGCTGGCGCAGGAGAACCGGCTCACCCGCTCCTGGGTGCGCCAGGCCCGGCAGGCGATCGCGATGCGCCAGGCCGGCGAGCCGGTCTCGGCAGCGCAGCTGCGCCGCCGCAAGGCGGAAATGGACCGCTTCCGGCAGGCCAACGCCGCTCTGGTGGCGGAAGCCGAAGCGCACCGCCGCAATCTGCAGGACCGGGCCAACGAGATCCTGCTCGGCATCATCGGCCTGCTCGTGCTGCTCGCGGCGGTCTCCGGCTACCTGCTGATCGAGCGGCCGGCGACCCGGCGCAAGCGCGAAAGGGCTGAGCAGCAGGAGTTCGCCGAGACCCTGCAGTTCGCACGGGGGGAGCGGGAGGCCCAGGGCCTCCTCTGCCGAGAGCTCGGCCGCGCGATCCCCGGCGGCTCGGCGCTCGTCTTCAGCCGCAACAACAGCGAGAACCGTCTGCAGACCCCGAACGACCTGTCCGAGCATCCGGCTCTGGCCGAGCGGATGGAGGCGGCCGCCCCGGCGGACTGTCTGGCGGTGCGACGGGGGCGCGAGGTCGAGCGCAGAACCGAGGACTCGCGGCTCTTCGAGTGCGAGCTGTGCGGAGCGATCGCGACGAACTCGGTCTGCCAGCCGCTGCTGGTCGGCGGCGAGGTGATCGGCTCGGTGCTGGTTGGCCGGGATTCCAAGCCGCTGAGCCGCCGCGAGCGCCGGCGGCTGGAGTCGACCGTCGCCTCCGCCGGGCCGGTGCTGGCGAATCTGCGCAACCTGGCGATCGCCGAGACCCGGGCGGTCACCGACGCGCTGACCGGGCTCTCGAACGCCCGCGCCGCGGCGCAGGACCTGGAGCGGATCACCGCCTTCGCCGCTCGCACCGGCACGCCGCTGGTCGCGATCCTCCTCGACCTCGATCACTTCAAGCGGATCAACGACAGCTTCGGCCACCAGATTGGCGACGAGACGCTCGCCGCCGTCGGCGCGGCGCTGCGAGGGGGCACGCGGGCGAGCGATTTCGTCGCCCGCTATGGCGGCGAGGAGTTCCTGATCCTGCTGCAGGACACCGACCTCGCCAGCGGCGTCGCGCTGGCTGAGAGCCTGCGCGAGGGTCTGCGCCAGACCCAGGTCCCCGGCCTCGCGGGCCGGGTGACCGCGAGCTTCGGCGTCGCCTCGATGCCCGAGCACGCCCGCGACGCCGAGTCGCTGCTGCGGGCCGCCGACCGGGCCCTCTACGCCGCCAAGAAGGGCGGCCGGGACCGCGTCTGCACGGCAGACCAGGCGGGCGGCAACGGCTCGGTCGGCGCAGCCGCGGAGCCCGGGATGCCGGTGGCGGGGCGCGAGGTGGGCGCGGGCGGGTAGCGTTCCGGACGTGCGCGCCGTCACCTTCCAGGCACCGGAGCAGGTCCGCGTCGAGGAGAAGCCCGAGCCCGAGCTGCTCGCCTCCGACGACGCGATCGTCCGCGTCGAGGCCAGCGGCATCTGCGGTTCGGACCTCCACATCTACCACGGCCGGGTCGCGGTCGAGCCGGGCTTCACGATCGGGCACGAGTTCGTCGGCACCGTGCTGGCGGCCGGCGAGGACGTCGACCGGGTGGCGGTCGGCGACCGGGTCCTCGGCTGCTTCCACACCGCCTGCGCGACCTGCGCCTCCTGTCTGCGCGGCGACTACCACCGCTGCCTGAAGGGCCGCACCTTCGGCCACGGGGCGCACCTCGGCGACCTCCAGGGCGCCCAGGCCGAGCAGCTGCTGGTGCCCCGCGCCAACCTGACCCTGCGGCGGGTGCCGGAGGGCATGTCCTCCGACGTCGCGCTGTTCGCCGGCGACGTGATGGGGACCGGATACCACGCCGTGGCCAACGCGGGGATGCGCTCCGGCGACACCGTCGCCGTGCTCGGGCTCGGCCCGGTCGGCCTCTGCGCGGTCCAGGCGGCCATCGCCGGCGGGGCGGTCCAGGTCTTCGCGATCGACTCGGTGCAGCCGCGGCTGGAGATGGCGCGGCAGTTCGGGGCCACCCCGCTGCACCTCACCGAGCAGGACCCAAAGCGCGAGGTGCGGACGGCGACCGGCGGCCTCGGCGTAGACATCGTCGTCGACGCGGTCGGCGACCCCGCGCCGCTGACCCTGGCGGTCAGCCTGGCCCGCGACGCCGGCACGATCTCCGGCATCGGCGCCTACTCGCAGCGCTTCGAGGTTCCCGTCGGCCTGGCCTGGCTGAAGTCGCTGAACCTGCGCCTCGGCCTGGCGAACGTGATCGCCCACGTCGATCGGGTCCTGGCGCTGCTCGAGGCGGGTCGCCTCGACCCCTCGCCCCTGGTCACCCACCACATGGCGCTGGACGAGGCGAGCGAGGCCTACGCGATCTACGACCGGCGCGAAGCGCTGAAGATCGTCTTGACGCCATAGTTTGCAACTGTGCTAGTTGACTAGACCAATATAGGCGGGTAGCGTGCCAATCGATGGCACAGCAGGGAGCCGCCGCCGTATCGAGACTCGGGGACGCGGGCGCCCCGAGCGGTGACGAGCGCCCCTCGGGAGCTCCGCAGCGCAGCGAAGGCGTCGCGGCCCTGGAGTCGCTCGCGGCGAGGCTGGGCCCGCTGGGGGCGGTCCTCGTGGAGGTCGGGAGCATGATGCTGCTGACCGGGCGGACGCTCTATGCCGCGATCCGGCCGCCGTATCCCTACGGCGAGGAGCTGGTCGAGCAGTTCCTCTTCACCCTGCGCCTCTGCTGGTTCCCGCTGATGGTCTCGACCTACGCCCTGAACCTCGGGGCGCCGGGCCTGCAGGCGGCGGGCCCGCTGCGGGTCTTCGGCACGCTCGACCGCCTCGGCGGGTTCTTCGTCCTGGTGGCGATCCGCTGGGCCGGGCCGCTGGTCACCGCGGTCGTCGTCAGCGGCGTCGCCGGCACCGCGATCACCGCCGATCTCGGCGCCCGCAAGATCCGCGAGGAGCTCGACGCCCTGCAGGTGCTGGGCGTCGACCCGATCAAGAACCTGGTCGTGCCGCGCTTTCTGGCGCTGATGCTGGTCACCGCCCTGCTCGACGTCTTCGCGATCGTCTTCGGCCTCACCGCCGGGATCACCGTCGAGCTGCTGAACCACCAGACCCTGGGCGGCTTCTTCGCGACCCTCTTCTCCAACGCCTCGACCACCGACATCTGGGGCTCGGTCCTCTCCTGCACGATCTTCGGCGGGATCATCGCCGTGGTCTGCTGCTACAAGGGGATGACCGCCTCCGGCGGGGCGGCCGGGGTCGGGCGGGCGGTCAACCAGGCGGTGGTGATCGCCCTGGTCGCCGTGTTCGCCTTCGAGTACGTGTTCAGCGCCGTCCTGCTCGCCACCAACCCCCAGCTCCAGCAGATCCGGTGAGGGCGGCGCGATGAACGAACTGCTCGAGGTGCCGCGCGGCTGGCTCGACTCCTTCGGCGAGATCGGCCGCTTCGGCCTGCGGGTGGCCGGCCTCGTCTACTCCGGCCGGGTCCTGCGCTTCTTCGGGGAGGTGATCCGCCAGGCGGGGATCCTGATCCTCGGCTCGGCCCTGATCATCTGGGCCTTCGTCTTCATCCTCGGGCTGCAGTGCGGGATCCAGGGCGCCTACCTGCTGCGGGCGCAGGGCGCGCCCAGCTACGCCGGCCTCTTCTCGGCCTTCTGCGACCTGCGCGAGGCGGCGCCCTACGCCTTCGGCTACATCCTCTCGGCCAAGGTGGGGACCGGGATCGTCGCCGAGATCGGGGCGATGCGGATCTCCGACGAGGTCGACGCCCTGGAAGTGATGGGGGTGCCGCCGATCACCTTCCTCTGCGCCTCGCGGCTGCTCGCCGCCTGGATCACCCTGCCGTTCATCTACCTGGTCGGGATCGGGGTGATGTACCTGGCCAGCTACTTCGCGGTCGTCGAACAGGTCGCCGACGTCTCCTCCGGCGGCTACACGCTGATCTTCTGGATGTTCCAGGACCCCACCGACGTGATGTTCAGCCTGATCAAGGGGATGGCGATGGCGACCGTGATCGTGCTGGTCGGCTGCTACTACGGCTACACGGCCTCCGGCGGCCCGGTCGGCGTCGGCACCGCGACTGCCAAATCGATGGTCTTCAACATCGTCGCCGTGCACATCCTCGGGATGCTGGGGACCCTGGTCTTCTGGGGCGCCAACCCCCGGATGCCGATCGGCGGCTGAGCCACCCGGTCCTCAGCCGCCTTTGACGAGGATCGCCCCGATCACGCCGATCAGCGCGGCGATCACCCCGGCGCTCGCGTGGTGCAGAGCCCGTTCCAGGCTCCGCATCGCCTGCCGAACTTCGACCACCTCCGACTTCACCTCGGCGGTCTCGGCCTTGAGCTCCGCGAACCGCTGGTCGGTGTTCCGCGCCCCATCGTCGATGCGCTGCTTGAGCTCTCCGAGCCGCTCCTCGGTGCGCTGGGCCCCATCGTCGATGCGCTGCTTGAGCTCTCCGAGCCGCTCCTCGGTCCGCTGCTCCCCGTCTTCGATGCGCTGCTTGAGCGCGTCGATCCGTTGCTCCGTGTGCCGGGCTGCGTCATCGACGCGCCGGTGGACCTCCTCGACGCGATGCTTGACCTCGTCGAAGCGGTCCTCGACGCGGTCGAAGCGCTCGCCCAATCTCTCGTCGGTCCAGGCCATCAAGTCCATGCTGCCACCGTATCGGGCCGGCCGCAATGTTTTGTCTGTAAACCGTAACTTCTGTGTAACTTCTTGTCAGCGGCCAATCGACGGGACCGCGGCGGACCGCGGAGTCCGGTGGCGGCGGAACATCTCCTCGACCCAGACGAAGCCGGGGCGGTCGGAGATGCCCTCGCGGAACGCCTCGATCGCCGCCGGAACCGGCGCGTCGGGCGGCAGCGGCCCCTCCACCGGCCCGACCACCGGATAGAAGAGCGCAGCCGCCGTCAGGTCGGCGACGCCGAACCGCTCGCCGGCCAAATACTCGCCGCCGGAGGCGGCAAGCTCGGCCTCGAGCCGGTCCAGCGCGGCGAGGACCTTCTCCCGCGCCTCCGCCGCCGCCTCGTCCCGCTGCGCCCCGTAGCGGAGGCTGGTCAGGGCCCGTGCATAGGCGCCGGTCAGCCCCTTCATCTTGGAGAGCGGCGGCGGCACGGTCCGCGAGGCGAGCTCGGCGAAGACCTCGGGGTCGCCGATCAGCTCGTGGAAGGCGAGCAGCCGCGCGTAGGGCCCAAGCTCCTCGTCGAAGAAGTCCTCCAGCTCGAGCGCCCGGGCCCGCTGCGCCGGGTCGGCGGGGTACAGCGGCGGGTCGGGACGCAGGTCCTCCAGCGCGGCGACGATCGCGGTCGAGTCGCCGATCGTGCGGCCCCCCAGCTGCAGGACCGGAAAGGTGATCCCCTCGCCCCGGGTCAGCCACAGCGCGATCGGGATGTGGGTGCCGGGGATCGGCGTGCGGCGCACGTGGTCGATCCCCTTGTAGTCGAGTGCCCAGCGCGCCTTCTCGCTGTAGTGCGAGACCTGGATCTGCCAGAGAGTGGGTTTGCCAACGCTCATCCGGGTAGCTCCCATGCCAGCATAGGCGCGATGGCACTACTGAGCGAGTCAGAGATCGAAGAGGCGCTGACCCGGGCGACGGGCTGGGCGCGGGAAGGCGAGGCGATCGTCAAGGAGTTCGAGCGCGGCGACTTCGTCGGCTCGGTCGAGTTCGTCTCCAGCCTGGTCGAGCCGGCGGAGGAGATGAACCACCATCCCGACCTGGAGATCTCCTGGGACACCGTCAGGGTGAAGCTCTCCTCGCACTCCGAGGGCGGCCTCACGACCGCCGACTTCGAGCTGGCCGGGAAGATCGACGAACTGGCCTAGCCTCGGGCGACGGCGCTGAGCGCCTCGACCAAAGCGCGGCCGCAGGCGAGGTCCGGGTCCTTGTCGGGGTTGTAGCAGCCCAGCGAGGCGCCGATCAGGGCCGGGGAGCCGAGCAGAGGCGCCAGCAGCGCGTGGGCCTCCTCCCACTCGAGGCCGCCCGGCAGCAGGTAGTCGGTGGCGGGGAAGACCGCCTGGTCGAGGACGTCGACGTCGAAGTGCAGCCAGAAGAGCCCGCTCAGCGGCAGGCGCTCGGCCAGCTCGGCCCCGAGGGCCGCGGCGCCGCGCTCGCGCACCGCCTCCACGGGCAGCAGGACCGGCGGCTCCGGCAGCGACTCCGGCTGGCGCATCCCGTCGGCGATCGATTCCTCGCGGTCGCGGTAGCCGACGAGCAGGGTGTGCCGGGGGCTCACCGAGGCGCCGTCGGCCGCCTCGACCCAGGCCGCCGGGCCGAGTCCGAGGGCGACGGCGACCGGCATGTCGGCGGCCTCGCCGGTGGTCGAGCTCGCGCCGTCGTAGAGGTCGGCGTGGCCGTCGAGGTGGACGAGGCCGAAGCCGAAGCCGAGGGCGTCGCGGGCGCCGGCCAGCGCTCCGGGCAGCTCGGCGCAGCAGCCGCCGGCGAGAAACAGCCGCTCGCCGGCCGCCAGCCGCTCGGCGACCGCGGCGCGGATCGTCCGCGTCGTCTCCAGGACGTCGGCGCTGGCGAGGATCCCGGTCGCCGGATCCCGCTCGGAGCCGCG
>DASVWP010000060.1:0-18182 GCA_036393155.1 Solirubrobacterales bacterium
GCCTACCGCGACTGGCCCGAGCGGGTGGCCGAGCCGCTGCGGGCGACCGCCCGCCGCAACGCGCGGGCCCGGGCGCTGCTGCGCCGCCCGCTGTCCGGCGCCGGCGCCGGGGCGGCGCTGGAGGAGCGCTATGCGCGCGAGCTGGCGCAGTCGGTCGGCCCCGAGTCCCCGGCTGCCCCACGCCTGGTCTTCGGCGCCTCCGGGCTCACCCTGAGCGGCCTCGCCGCCGGCTGGGAGGACGGCCTCGAATGGGACCTCGAGGGAGTCGCCCATCCACCCGGCTACCGGCCCGAGCTGGTCGCGGAGACGATCGCCGCCGTTCGCACCGACCTGGACGCCTTCGGCGAAGCCGAGCAGGCGGTGCTGGAGAACCACGGCTACCTGCTCGCCGACGCGGCGGTGCGCGAGCGCGGCCTGCACGTCACCGGCGGCATTGCGGCGCGGCCGCCGCATCCACCGCACCCCGCCTGGATGCCCGAGCGCCGGGTGCGGGAGGCGCTGGACGCCAGCTCCCGCCGCACCGCCCTCGGCCGCCTGCGTCCGCGCCGCGCGGGCCGGGTCACTCGCAGGTCGGAACCCACCTCGACCGCGGGCACGGCGCTGCTCGAGCGCTACCGCCCGCTCCTGCGCTACGACTCGCTCGAGAGCTGCCGCGCCGACTCGGCGGCGACGATCTGCTCCCTGGTCGCGGCGGGACGCTGCAACAGCTTGCACCGGGCCGACGGGACGCTGATCGCCGCCGCGGCGCCGGCACAGGGCGAGCCCCGGCTGGAGCTCGACTTCCTCCGCGGGCTGACCTACCCCAGCGGCGAGCCGGTGGCGCGCGGCGACCACCTCGACGAGTGCGGCGGCTCCCACGCCGTCGACGCGGTGACCCTGCGGCGCGAGCCCGGCTGGGCAGACGTGGTCTACGGTCACGACCGCCGCGATCGCGCCGGTGCTCGCTGGCTCCAGTACTGGTTCTTCCACTACTACTTCGACCGCGGCTGGCTGGGCATCGAACAGCGCGAGGGCGACTGGGCGATGGCGCAGCTGCGACTGGATGCGACCGACACCCCGGTCGAGGCGACCTTCGCGCAGCCGGGGGGCGGCGAACGGCTGCGCTGGGACCAGCTGGAGACCATCGGGACCGAGGACGGTCCGGCGCCCGTCGTCTACCCGGCGCGCGGCTCCCACGTCCCGCGACCGCGCGCCGGGGCCTTCGAGGCGCCGGTGCTGCCCGACCACAACGACGGCCTGGGCCCACTGGTGCGCCCGGGCCTGGTGCCGATCGGCGACGACGGGCCGAGCTGGGTGCTGTGGCCGGGCCGCTGGGGGGCGACCAGGCGCCGCGAGCACTTCGAGGCCGACAGCCCGCGGGGGCCGCGCGAGCACTCCGCCTGGTGGGAGCCGCTGGAGCTGCACGAGGAGGCGCGCCCCTGGGAAGCCACGCGGATCCCCGGGGCACCGCCGTCGCTGCGACTGCGGGCCCGGCGCGAGAGCGGCATCGCCGTCATCTCCTACGAGTTCGACCGCCCGGGCGACGAGAAGGGGCTACCGGCGCGGATCGTCGCCGCCCCCTTCGACGAGAGCGGCGAGCCGAGCGGGAGCCGCCCGTTCCCGATCGACGGGCTCAGCGGGTCCTTCGCCCTGCAACTGCCGGGCGATCGCCCCTGGCAAGGGATCCGCGCCGCCGCCACCTCCGAGCGCGGCGCCTCCGGGGAGACGGCCTCGGCCACGTTCGAGGAGTAGGAGCGGGCGGGCTAGTCGCGGCGCGGCTCACGGGGTTCGCCGACGACACCCGGCTCCCGATGCGCTGGCGCCCCGGTCGCCGGCCGCGGGAGGGCAGGTGCTCCCAGGACCGGGAAGAAAGCTAAGCCGCCGGCCGGACGCGGCGCCTGGGCGAGCCGGTCCCGGGCATGAAAAACGGCCGGGGGTGGCGCTCGTTGCCTGCCTCGCGCGTAGCCTTCGCGCTTAGAAGCTCGTCACGCCACCTTCGAGTCCGTTTCCCCTCTTGGCTTCCGCGGGGCCCGGTCTCTCCCGGTCGCAATGCGAAGTTAGCTCGCCGTGCCGCGGGGCGCCAGGGGGGCGGCCACAGGGTTCCCGCAAAGTGCGTAATAAAACGCACAAGCAGACGTTCGGGGGGTTCCGCTGGCGGCTGTCCACCGGCCGGTATACGTTGCGCGCGGCATGAACCAGGGATCGGATGCGTCCGCGCGGCGGGCGCGGCGCAACGTGGTCCTGACCGCCGCGATCGCCGGCCTCGGCGGCCTGCTGTTCGGCTACGACACGGGTGTCATCGCCGGCGCCCTGCTGTTCATCAAGCACGACTTCGCGCTCGGCAGCTTCGCCCAGGGCCTGGTCGTGGCGGCGGTCCCGATCGGCGCGGTCGGCGGCGCCGCGATCGCCGGACCGGCCGCCGACACCTACGGCCGGCGGCTGATGATCCTGCTCGCCGCGGGGGTGTTCATCGTCGGCGCCCTGGCCAGCGCCGCCGCCCCGGGGGTCGAGGTGCTGGTGGCCGCCCGAATCGTGATCGGCGTCGCGATCGGCCTCGCCTTCGACGCGATCGAAGGCTGGCGCTGGATGCTCGGCCTCGGCTGCGTGCCGGCGCTGGCGCTGGCCTTCGGGATGATCCGGATGCCGCAGAGCCCGCGCTGGCTGGTGATGAGCGGCGACGACTTCGCCGCCCGGGCGACGCTGGCGAAGATCCGGGTCGACGACCCCGACACGATCGACCGCGAGCTGGCGGAGATCAAGGAGTCGATCGAGGAGAAGCCGGGCGCCTGGAGCGAGCTCCTGCAGCCGGTGGTGAAAGCGGCGCTGGTGGTCGGCGTCGGGCTGGCGGTCCTGCAGCAGATCACCGGCATCAACACGGTCATCTACTACGCGCCGACGATCGTCGAATTCACCGGCGTCGACTCCTCCGCCGGCTCGATCCTCGCCGCGGTCGGGGTCGGGGTGATCAACGTCGGGATGACCCTCGTCGCCCTCTGGCTGCTCGACCGGACCGGCCGCCGCAGCCTGCTGATGATCGGGGTCAGCGGGATGACGGTGTCCCTCTTCGCCCTCGGCGCCGCCTTCATCGGCGGCGGCGACAGCACCTTCGCCTCAGTCCTCGCGATCCTCAGCCTGATGGCCTACGTCGCCTCCTTCGCCTTCAGCCTCGGCCCGATCTTCTGGCTGCTGAACGCGGAGATCTACCCGCTCAGCGTGCGCAGCAAGGCGGCCGGCGTCGGCACGATGGCCAACTGGACCTTCAACTTCATCGTCTCGCTGACCTTCCTGCTGCTGATCGAAGCCCTCGGGCGCAGCGGCGCCTTCTGGTTCTACGGCTGCATCGGGCTGCTCACCCTGCTCTTCTGCTGGAAGCTCGTGCCGGAGACCAGAGGCCAGCGCTTGGAGGACATCCAGGCCTACTTCCAGGGCCGGGTCGACGCTCGCAAGGCCTCTGAATAGGGGGCGGACAGCTACCCTGCCCTGGGATGCGCATCGACGAGATCATCGCCTCGCGGGGACCGACCTTTTCGGTCGAGTTCTTCCCGCCGAAGACGCCGGAGGCGACCGAGCAGCTCTACGAGACGGCGCGCGAGCTGCGCAAGCAGGAGCTCGACTTCGTCTCCGTCACCTACGGCGCCGGCGGCTCGACCCGCGAGGGCACGGTGGAGATCGCGCGGGCGCTGAAGGACGAGATCGGGTTCGAGACCATGGCCCACCTCAGCTGCGTCGGCGAGACCACCGAGGGGCTGGCGCAGACGCTCGACCAGCTCGAGGCGGCTGGGATCGAGAACGTCTTCGCGTTGCGCGGCGACCCGCCGCGGGGCCAGGTCGATTTCGAGCAGCCGGAGGGCGGCCTCGGCAGCGCCGCCGAGTTGGCCGGGTTCATCGCCGCCGGCTGGGACTTCGGGATCGGCGGCGCCTGCTTCCCCGAGGTGCACCCGGAGGCGCCCGACCTCGACACCGACCTCGCCTACCTGAAGACGAAGGTCGAGGCCGGGGCCAGCTTCCTGATCACCCAGCTCTTCTTCGACAACCAGGTCTACTTCGACTTCGTGCGGGCGGCGCGGGCGCGGGGAATCGAGGTGCCGATCATCCCGGGGGTGATACCGGTCGCCAGCTTCGCCCAGACGAAGCGGATCTGCGAGCTCTGCGACGCCACGATCCCGCCGAGGCTGGAGGCCGCCTTCGAGGCCGTCGAGGGGGACTCCGAGCGGGAGTTCGAGCTGGGGATCGCCTACGCCGCCCAGCAGTCCGCCGAGCTGCTGATCGCGGGGGCGCCGGGGATCCAGTTCTACGCGCTGAACCGGGCGCCGGCGACGCGGGCAGTGCTGGCCGCGCTGCGGGCCTCGCGGCCCTGGGAGCGGGTGCGAGGAGACGCCGGGACGCTCGCCGGCAGCGCCGAGTGAGCGCGGCGGACGGCGGCGACCAATAAGCTGCGCCACCACCGATGGCCGACGAGAGCAACCGCAACGACGAGCCGAGCCGGGACGAGCTGCGCCAGCAGCGGCTCGCCGAGGAGGAGACCGCCACGCGGTCTCGCAACACCCGGCTGATCGTCGGCTACGCGGTCGCCGCGACCCTCGTCCTGGCCATCGCCGTGGCGGTCTTCATCATCGCCGGCGACAGCGGGAGCAGTAGCGGCGGCTCGAGTGGGCCGACCGACGAAGGCGGCGCCCACATCAACATCAACGCGACCTTCGGCTCGACCAACGGGATCGAACCCGACGAACGCGCCGGCACGATCCCGCCCGCTCCCAAGGTGACGAACCTGCAGCAGGCGGCGAAGCAGGCCGGCTGCAAGCTGCGGCTGCACCTCAAGGACGAGGGGCACGAGCACATCCCGCCGGGCTCGCCGGAACCCGACTACAAGACCAACCCGCCGACCTCGGGCCCCCACGTCGAACCGCCCTACCAGCAGGCCGATGGGGCCTACCTGGAAGAGCCCGAACCGATCGACTTCGTCCACACGCTCGAGCACGGGCGGATGGAGATCCAGTACTCGCCGGAACTGGCCGAAGAAGACCAGCTGGCACTGAAGGGGCTCTACGACACGATGTACGGGGCCACCCTGCTGTTCCCCAACGAAGAAATGCCCTACCAGGTGGCGGCAACCACCTGGACCAACATGCTCGTCTGCCCGAAGTACGAGGGGGCGGCGACGCTGGATGCGATCCGGGCTTTCGGCAAGGCGACTTGGGGGAAGTACGGTGGGGAGCCGGTGTACGCGTTCAAATTCGCTGGGCCTACTCCGGCGGAACCTGAAGAACCCTGAGGGGTGGGGAGGGTCTGGGGACCCCTCCCAAAACTCGCAGCCCTCACGGGCTGCTTTTGAGTGTTTTGGGAGGGGTCCCCAGACCCTCTGCCTTCTTCGTCAGCTTCGGTAGGCGGGGAAGAAGTCCGTGGCGGACTTGTCCTTGCTCAGCTGCTTGTAGATCTCGGGGTCGCAGATGAGCTCGGAGGTTTGCCAGGGGGCGGTGCGGTTGGCGAAGCCTCGCTTGAATTCCTCCAGGGCGTCGCCGGGGGCGATGCCGCCGCCGAGGTTGAGGGGGAGGCCGAGGTCGGCGGCGTGGTCGACGAGGACGGTGAGGACGTTCTTCATCGGGGCCTCGCGGAGGCGGGAGTCGGCGGTGCCGCTGAGGTAGTAGTGGAGGAAGCCGTCGCTGACCGCGGCGATCGAGGCGGCTGCGATCTCGCCGCCCGGGGCGTGGGCGACGGCGAGCCAGATGCGCTCGGCTTCGAGGACGCGGTCGAAGTAGGCGGCGCCGAAGAAGTAGTGGGGGGCGGCGCCGGTGCGGCGCATCGTCTGCTCGTAGACGTCGAGGAAGCCCGCCCGCTGCTCGGCAGTCGTCTCGGCGCCGGGGACGAGCAGCAGCTCGTAGCCCGCCTCGAGGTTGCGACGGACCTGGCGGCGGTCGCTCGGACGGCTCTTCGGCGGCAGCGAGGGGTCGGCGATCTGGACCACGTTGCGCTCGGTGGCCCCGCCCAGCGGCGGCGGCGCCAGGGTGTGCCGCAGGAAGACGCTGACCAGGCCCGTCCGCGAGAAGTCGATGTTCGCCGGGTCCAGCGGCGTGGCAGAGCTTTTCCCGCCAGACGAGGAGAGATGACTGCCGCGCGAATCGGCGGGGACGAGGCCCGGGTAGCCGTAGGGCGAGACGGCGTCGCGCGCGTCGCGGGCGCCCGTGATCTCGCGGACCAGCAGCGGCGCCACCAGCTCGACTCCCTCGCCTTGGATCCGCAGCGTGTGGGTCGCCCCCTCGGCGTCGAGGAAGGGGCGCGAGCGGAAGAACTCGGGGCCGGCGGCCGTCTCGCCGCGGTCCTCGATCAGCTCGGCCTCGGCCATCACTCCAGGAGGTCCGCGGCGGCGGCGCGGAACTCGTCGGGCAGGACGCCCCAGACCTCGCAGTCGTCGGGGGGGCCGCCCTCGCGTGCGAGGTGCGCGCGCATCGTCCCCTCGTGCTTCCAGCCGAGCCCGGCGACGGTCTTCTTCGCCACCTCGTTGCGGGCCGGGATGCGGCCGTAGACGCGGTGGGCGCCGTACTCGTCGAAGGCCCTGGCGATCGTCAGCGCCTCCGCCCGGCGCCCGACCCCCTTGCCGCGCACGTCGTCGCCGATCAGCGCCCCCAGCTCCGGCGCGGTCTGGCGGAAGAGGCCGTAGAGGGCGGTGAAGCCGA
Source organism: Solirubrobacterales bacterium (assembly GCA_036393155.1). Classification (GTDB taxonomy): domain Bacteria; phylum Actinomycetota; class Thermoleophilia; order Solirubrobacterales; family 70-9; genus VAYN01. Next base: position 6,651 of record DASVWP010000060.1, read on the forward strand.
CCGGCTCCTCGTAGCCCTCGACGACGATCGCGAACTTGCGGTCCTCCCCGGAGTCGTCCATCGCCCGCCGCGTCCAGGCCTCGGCTTCCTCGCGCGAGAAGCCGGCCCGCTGCTCCATCAGCGTCTTCGTCGCCTCGGGGTTGTTGAACCAACGGTGCACCGCGCCGGCGTCCCCGGGCTCGAAGCGCCGCAACGTCACCTTCGGCCGCTCGCTCACGCCGGGAACCTTATGGCCTCGGTCCCGGCGCGAGGCCGGCGCTCAGTCGGGCGCCAGGCCGCGGCCAGTCAACACCAGCCAGGCGGTGAGCAGAAGGATCCGCAGGTCCAGGGCGAAGCTGCGGCGCTCGACGTAGGCGAGGTCGAACTCGATCCGTTCCTCCCAGGCGATGCCGGCGCGGCCCTGCACCTGGGCCCAGCCGGTGATCCCCGGCAGCACCTCGTGGCGCCGTCTCTGGCGCGGCGTGTAGTCCTCGACCTGGGCGGGGATCGTCGGTCGGGGCCCGACGATCGCCATCTCGCCGCGCAGCACGTTGACCAGGTTGGGGACCTCGTCCAGGGAGGTGCGGCGGAGGACCCGGCCGGCGCCGGTGACGCGGGGGTCGTCGCGGGTCACCACGGTCCCGACCCCGACGGGGTCGGACCCCTGGACCATCGTCCGCAGCTTCAGCATCTCGAACTCCCGGCCGCCGAGCCCGACCCGGCGCTGGCGGTAGAAGACGGGCCCGCGACTGCCCAGCTTGATCGCGACCGCCGCCGCCAGGAGGAACGGCGAGAGCACCAGCAGCGCGACCGCGGCGATCAGGATGTCGAGGGCTCGGGGCATCGGCGATCGGCTCAGCGGGTGCCGGCGGCCTTCTCCCAGCGGCCGGGCGCGCCACGGCGCCAGCGGTCCCAGAGGCCGGCGGCGATCGAGGCGGTGGTCATCACGTAGTAGCGGGCGACCCGCAGCGGCATCAGCGGCAGCCAGCGGCCGAGCAGGGCGCCGCCGAGCAGGGCCAGCTGGAAGACGAAGGCGAGGTCGTAGAACCAGCCCTCGCCGAGCAGCAGGGCGTTGGCGAGGAGGGCGACGACGTGCAGCAGCGGGCTCAGGTAACGCAGCAGGCGGTGGGAGAAGATCTCGAAGGCGAACAGCGGCGAGTAGCCGCGCGGCGAGAGCATCCCTTCGCCGACCACGATGTCCCAGAGGCCGACCATCATCCGGCGTTTGCGGGCGAACTCCCCCTCCAGGGTCGGCACCATCTTCTCCTCCGCCCGCGCGACCGGCTCGTACAGCGAGCGCTGGCCGCGCTTGGCGAGCTCGAAGGGGAAGCTGAGGTCGTGGCTGCCGGAGGCGGCCAGCGGCAGGTAGGACGCGGCGCGCACCGCGTAGATCCCCCCGTTGCCGGCGGTGACCCCGCCGAGCGCGGACTCCATTTCCCGCACCCCCATCTCGTAGCGCCAGTAGGCGCCCTCGAGGTTGTCGCCGCCGGCGTCGACGAAGCGGACCTGACCGCAGACGTACCCGACCGAGCGATCGGCGAAGGGCTCGACCAGGCGGCCGAGGGCCTCGGGGGCCCAGGTGCAGTTGGCGTCCGAGAAGGCGAGGATCTCGCCGCGCGCCCGCTCGGCGGCAGCGTTCAGGGCCGCGACCTTGCCGCCGGGGGGCAGCTCCAGCACCAGGTCGGCGCCGGCCTCGCGAGCCCGCTCGGCGGTCGCGTCGCCCGACCCGTCGGAGGCGACGATCACCTCCAGCAGCTCGCGCGGGTAGTCGAGCGCGAGCGCGTTGGCGACTTTCCCGGCGATCACCTCCTCCTCGTCGTAGGCGGGGATGATCAGCGAGACCGCGGGCCGCGAGGGCGCGGCGGCGCCGACCCGCGAGCGCGGGCGCGGGGGGCGGGTCGTCCTGCCCCGCACCCAGACCAGAGCCGCGAGGGCCAGCGGGTAGCCGAGGTGGGTGTAGACGATCAGCCCGGCGCTGAGCCAGAAGAGGGCCTGCGCGGCGGCGCTCACCGGCGCTCCTCCAGCAGCTCCTCGTAGAGCGCGAGGGTGCGGCGCGCCGCCTCATCCCAGGAGAAGGGGCCCGCCGCTGCGCGCTCGGCGGCGGCCGCCATCTCGGCCCGGGCGGCCGGGTCGACGAGCAGCTCGCGCAGGGTGCGCGCGAGGGCGCCGGTGTCGCCGGGCGGGACGAGGCGCGCCGCCCCCGTCTCGGCGACCTCCGGGAAGCCGCCGACCGCACTGAGGACCAGCGGCTTGCCGAAGGCGAGGCCGGTGTAGAGGACGCCGGAGTGCTCGGCGTCGAGGTAGGGGAGGACGACGAGGTCGGCGGCGCGGAAGATCGCCGGGATCTCCGCGTCCTCGACGAAGCGGGTGATGAAGCGGACCCGGGCGCCGGAGAGGGCGGCGAGCTCGTGCAGCGGCTCGACCGACATCCGCGGGTTGCCGACGATCCAGAGCTCCGCCCCGGGCACCTCGCTGAAGGCCTCCAGCAGGTTCTCGATCCCCTTGTAGGGGCGCAGCAGGCCGAAGGAGAGGACCACCGGCCCCTCGGCACCGGCCAGCTCGGCCGGCAGCGGCATCTCCCGCGGCAGCCGGGTCAGGTAGTCGAAGGCGCCGTGCGGGATCACGCGGACGCGTGCGGGGTCGAGGCCGACCTCCTCGCGCAGGCGGGCGGCGCCGTGCTCGGAGTGGGCGACGACTGCATCCATCGCGCCGAAGACGCGGCGCGCCGCGGAGACCTGGCGGCGGCCGGCGTCCGGAGCCAGGATGTAGTGGGCGGTCATCACCCGCGGCCGGCGGGGCGGCAGCAGCCGGACGTCCAGCGACGGGAAGGTCAGCCACTGGTAGTGGACAACGTCCCCGTCGGCGGCGCCGCGGAAGCGGGCCATGTCCGAGAGATGCTCGAGCGCCTTGAAGGGCAGGCGGGCGGTCGCGCGCAGGCCGCGGGCGGCGGCGCGCCGGTAGAAGAACTCGTTGACCGCGTATCCCTCGGCCTCCGGCACCGGGCCGTAGAGGAAGCGCGTGGTCAGCAGCTCCACCTCGGCCCCGGCGCGGGCCAAGGCAGCCGCCAGCGCCCGGTCATACGGCGGCGTGAAGGCGGAGGGGTCGACTAGCTGGACTTTCATCGAGCGCGAGGGTGTAAAGCGTGAGGTGGACACTTCACACCAGGCGATTATCGTGGCCCCCTTGCCGCCGCTGCTCTCCTACTGCGTCGTGAACACGAACGGCCGCGAGTACCTGGTCGCCTGCCTGGAGGCGATCGAGCGCACGCACCCGCCCGGGGTCGAGCGCGAGGTGCTGGTCCTCGACAACGCCTCCACCGACGGGTCCGCGCAGGCGGTGCGCGAGCGCGGCGGCGAGGTGCGCCTGATCGCCCTGGAGCGGCGCACCGGCAAGGCGGAGAACGACTCGACGCTGATGCGCCAGGCGCGCGGCCGCTACTGCCTGCTGCTGAACGAGGACTCCGAGTTGCGGCCCGGGGCCGTGGCCGCCCTGCTGGCGGCGCTGGAGGCCGATCCGAAGGCTGCGGCCGCGACGCCGCGGCTGCTCGACTCCGCCGGGCGGCCCGTCCCCTGCGCCTGGCGCTTCCCGGGCCTCCGAACCGCCGCGGCGGGGGCGCTCTTCCTGCACCGCCGGCTGACCGTGCAGAGCAGGGGCCCGGGGACCCGCCGCGTCGACTGGGCCCAGTCGAGCGCCCTGATGGTCCGCCGCGAGGCGGCGGCGCAGGTCGACTTCATGGACCCCGCCTTCTTCGTCTACTACGACGAGTGCGACTTCGCCAAGCGCCTCGCCGAGGCCGGATGGCACTCGCTGTTCGTCCCCGGCGCCGAGGCCGTCCACCACGACCAGCTGTCCACCGACCTGGCCAAGGGCCTGCCGCGGATCGTCGAATTCCACCGCAACCGCGACCTCTACATGCGAAAGCACCATGGCCCGGCCGCCGCCCTCGCCGTGCGCGCCCTCACGGCCTGGTCATACGCCCTGCGCGCCCTCGCCGCCACCGTCCTCCCCAACCAGCCCGCCAGTGTCTACTGGGCCCACGCCCGCCAAGCGCTGTTCCCCCGCCGCGGGGAAAGCATCGAGGACAAAGTGCGCCCCGCCCGCCTTTGAGCGGTCATCAGGCAAGGACGCAGGGAGAGCCGACAAGGGGAGCGCACAGTTGGTGCGTGACCCGCCGGCGGCCGACCGAGGACACCGCATGATGACCGCTCAAAGGCGGGCGTCCTCGTCCATGCGCTCGGCCTCGTAGATCTCCGGGACCTCGCCGTCGACGGCGGCCGGCTGGGCGCGCAGGGCCGCGACGCCCGCCAGGACGGCACCGGGGTGGCGCAGCCTGGCCAGCCAGGCCCGCTCGCCGGCGGTGAAGAAGCCGCCCGCCAGCAGGGCCAGCGGGTAGGCGGCGAGCAGCGCGGCCCGCAGCAGGAAGCCGGCGACGCCCGCGGTCGGGACGAACAGTTCGGCGATCGCGACCAGCGCGGCGGCGGCCAGCACCACGCGGGCGAGCCGGCCCCACTCGTAGGGCACCGGGAAGAGCCGCTGGGTGAAGCCGTACATCAGCGCCACGACGACCAGGTAGGAGACGACCAGGGCGATGGCGGCGCCGACGATCCCCCAGGCCGGGACCAGGATCAGGTTGAGGGCGACGTTGGAGGCGAGGGCGCCGAGCGCGGCCGGGAAGTTGAACTCGGTGCGGCCGGTGCGACCGAGGATCACCACCATCACCATGTAGAGCGCGTAGAGGGTGACGGCGGCCGAGATCAGGCCGACGACCTTGTAGGAGCCGAAGAATTCCGGCGCCGCGAGCAGGCGCACGATCCAGCGCGAGAACAGCCACATCGCGGTGACCACGAGCGTGCAGCCGGCGACGAACAGGGTGACGACGCCGGCGTACACCCGCCGCGCCTCGCCGTCCTCGCGGATCGAGTAGGCGAGCGGCGGCCAGGCGAGCTGGAAGCCGCGGACGAGGACGTTGACCGCCTGGGCGAACTTCACCCCCAGCGAGTAGAGGCCGGCGGCGCCCGCGCCGAGCGAGTGGATGATGACCAGCCGGTCGACGAAGTTGAGCAGGTACAGCGAGGCCTCGGCCGGCATGGTCGGCAGGCCGAAGCGCAGCAGCCGCCGCAGCAGCCCGGCGTCGAAGCGCAGCGAGAGGCGGCGCCACTGCAGCGCCACGAGGACGAGGACGAAGGCGGCGCCGCTGGCGTAGCTGGCGAGCAGCAGCCCGCGCGCCCCTTCGCCGGCGGCGACGACGAGGGCGACGGTCAGCCCGATCGTGACCAGGACGTTGAGCAGAGTGGTGAGGAAGTAGGCGCGGGCGCGCTCCTCGAGCCGGAAGAGGGTGAGCATGAATTCGAACAGGGTCAGCGCCCAGAGGCCGCCGATCGAGATCCGGGCGAGGCCGGCGGCCGGGTGGTCGAGCAGCGCTTCGGAGATCGGCCCGGCGAACGGCAGGGCGATGAGGGCGGCGATGGTGGTGAGCCAGAAGAGGCCGGCGAAGCTGCTGGCGACGATGCGCGCCGCGTCCTCGTCGGGGCGGTAGTAGAAGCGCAGCAGCGCCTCGATCAGGCCCAGCCGGACGACGATGCTGACCGAGACGACGGCGGCGAACATCACCTCCGCGTCGCCGTAGTCGGCCTTCGTCAGGTACCGCGTGTAGAGCGGCAGCAGGAAGACCGCGATGACCTTGGAGAGGATGCTGGCCGCGGTGTAGGCGGCGCCGGTGGTCGCCAGGCGGCGCAGGTATCCGGACACGGCGCGAGCCTACGCGGAGGCGCGGACCGGGGCCGCTCCGGCCGGCGCGGCGGCGGGGACGGGCGCGGCGGCGAGCGAGACGCTGAGCGCCAGCAGGACCCAGGTGATCGGGTCCTCGAAGAAGCCGGCGTAGGCCAGGGTGTGGACGAGCAGGGCGACGAAGGCGGCGAGAACCGCGGCCCGGGCGACGAAGCGGGTGCGCCCGTCGGGCGGCCCGCGCCACAGCCCCGCCCCCATCGTCCACAGCGCGGCGACGATCAGCGCGAGGTAGACGGCGAGGCCGAGCAGGCCCTGCTCGGAGGCGACGGTGACCGGCTCGGTGTGGGAGACGGTGACCGGGACGTGCCTGCCGGTCTGGTGTTCGCGGTAGGCCTGCTGGAAGGAGCCCGAGCCGTAGCCCCAGAGCGGCCGTTCGCCGAACAGTTCCAGCCCCCCGGAGACGAGGTGGGCGCGGCCGCTGGTGTCGACGTTGAGCCGTTCGGGGATCGAGGACACGCTCTTGCCGCCGATCAGCGTCACGACCAGGATCGCCCCGACCGCGCAGACGCCGACCGCGGCCAGCGTCCAGCGCCAGCTCCAGCGGATCGCCGCCAGCACCGCGAGGCCGGCCAGCAGGGCGATGAAGCTGGACTGCGAGTAGGTCTGGGCGAGGCCCAGCCAGAGCAGCGCGACCAGCGCCGTCAGCAGGGCGAGGGTGCGCCGCTCCCGCGCCCAGAGCAGCGCCGCGGTCGCCACCACGATCACCAGCGCCAGGTAGCGCCCGTAGATGTTCGGGTCCCAGAAGACCGAGTTGACGCGGAAGTAGGTGTGGAATTCGTTCGACCTGATCACCTGGTCGTTCCAGAAGAGGCTGCGGGCGGCGTACTCGACCGAGCCGACGAGGACGAAGGCGACGGCCTCCACGGCGACGAGGACGAGGGTCCAGGTGAGTAGGCGGCGGTCCCACTCGATGCCCTGCAGGAGCGCGTAGGCGACGGTGAAGGGGACGAGGAAGAAGCAGACGTTCTGGAGGCCTTTGCTGAAGTCGGGGGAGTACCAGGTCTGGATGGCGTACAGGACCACGAAGGCGGCGAGGAGTCTCGGCAGCCAGAGGAGAGCGCCGCGGCCGACGGGTCCTGGCCGGGGGAGGCTCCAGTCCCGGGCCAAGACCGCCAGGACGCCGGCTGCGATGACGAGGTAGAGGGGGACGAGGAGGTTGGCCGATTCGCCGCCGGCGTGGAGGGGGACGCGGAAGGGGAGGGCGAAGACGATGGCGAGGGGCAGCAGCGAGCGCCAGCGGTGGAAGGCGTAGGCGAGGGCAAGGACGGCGACCGCGCCGATGGCGACCAGGACGGCGACGCGGGAGAGGTGGTTGCGGAGGTCGACGATCTGGTGGGCGTGCCACTGGTCGCCGAGGATCAGGACCGGGAAGAGGGCGAGGGCCACCAGCATCGAGGCCGAGCGCAGGCGGCCCGGCGGCAGGAGGATCGCGGCGGCGCTGGCGGCGGCGGCGGCCAGCACCCCGACGGCGGCCAGCAGGTCGCTCAACTCGACTTCCCCTTGCCGTGCGCGCAGGGCTGGGCCCGCCCGCCTCTCGCTGCGTGGAGCTTGATCGCGCCGGGCGTGACCAGAACCCGTTCTTCGCCGAGCAGCTTCACCCGCAGCTTGTAGCGCCCGGGGCGGGCGATGCCGCCGCCTCGCTGGCGCCCGTCCCAGACGAAGGTGTGGAAGTGGTACCGCTTCAGGAACTTGTCGCGGGCCAGCGTGATCACGACCCTCCCCCCCGGCTTCACGACCTGCACCGTGCCCTGGTCGGAGACCGTGGTGCGGAAGCGGACCCGCAGCCGGCGCAGGCAACCGCCGCCGGGGGTGAAGCTGTGGACGGGGTGTTCGGCATGGAGGACCGGGAGCCCGACGAAGCTCACTTTGTCGAGGACCAGCGGGTCGCGCTTCACTCGCTGCGCCCAGGCGAAGGCGCCGAGCGTTGCGAGAACGAGCAGGGCGAAGACGAGGGCTACAGCGCGAGCGCTACCCCGCGACCGCGGCATTGTCCTCGCCGGCGATCACGGCGACGGTCGCTCCCCCCGCGACGCCTTCGACTTCGACAGTCATCAGCTGCACCCTCGGGATTTGCAGCTGCTTGGCGATCCGCCGCGCTTCCGGGGCGTGGCCGCGCTGGAACATCACGACGCTGTTGGTGAAGCTCGAGGTGGTATTGGTGACCGCACCGAGCTTGTAGCCCTTCTTCTGGACTTTGTCGCCGAAGTCCTGGGCGAGACCGGACACGGCGGTGCCGTTGAGCACGGCGACTTCGACTTCGCCGGGCGAGATCTTGGCGGCGGTCTGCCGGCCGTGGTTGGACCCGCCGCCGCCCGACCCGCTGACGATCGCGTAGGCGATGCCGCCCACGACCACCAGCATCACCACGAAGAGCCCGACCAGGTACCGGGGCTCCGCCAGCCGCTCGCCGATCCCGGAGAAGCGGGAGGACGCGCGCTCGGTGCGGCTCGTTTCCGGCAGCCCCGCCTCGCGGCGGCGGCGGCGCTCCTCGCGTTCGGCGACCGCCTGGTGCTCGGCCGTGCGCTGCTCCTGCAGCGCCCGCAGCTCCTCCGCCCGCTGCGCGGCGACCGCCGAGGTCGTCTCCTTGCGCTCGGCGTCGCGCTCGGGCGCCGAGCCAGCCCACTCGCGCAGGCGCCTGATGTCGCGCCCCTGGGCGAACGAGAGCAGGGCCAGGACGCCGAGTCCCAGAAAGGCCGCGAGGCCGGCAAAAGCGCCGATGTGTTCAACTACCCGCACCAAGAGTGGTCGCGAGAGGCTACTCGTCGTAGACGACCCTCGCCGCGTCGCCTCCCGGTGCGGCGATCATCTCCACCACGCGCTCGGCCAGATTCGCCTCGTCGCCGGCCAGGACGAGGTGTTCCAAAGCGGTCATCGTCGAGTCCACCCAGGCGGCGTCCAGCGGCCGCTCGCGCACCGCGCGGTTGATCCGCCGCGCCGCCGTCGGCTGCGGCTTCTCGTTGCTGCCGAACAGCTCCTCGTGCAGCTTCTCGCCGGGACGCGGGTGGGTGAACTCGATCGCGATGTCCTTTTCGGGCTCGTATCCCGCCAGCCGGATCATGTTGTGGGCGAGGTCGACGATCTTCACCGGCTCGCCCATGTCAAGCACGAAGACCTCGCCTTTGCCGGCGCCGATGTCGCCGGCCCGGATCACCAGCTGCACCGCCTCGGGGATCGTCATGAAGTACCGCGTCATCTCCGGGTGGGTGACGGTGACCGGGCCGCCGCGCTCGATCTGGCTGCGGAAGATCGGGACCACGCTGCCCGAGGAGGCGAGGACGTTGCCGAACCGCACCGAGGCGAAGCGGGTGCCGGGGTGGCTGTTGCCGGACGACTCGACGATCCACTCGGCCATCGCCTTGGAGGCGCCCATCACCGTCTTCGGGTTGACCGCCTTGTCGGTCGAGATCAGGACGAAGCGCTCGACCCCGGAGGCCGCCGCGGTCTCGGCGGTGATCTTGGTCGCGATCGCGTTGTTGCGCACCGCCTCCAGGGGGTTCATCTCCATCAGCGGCACGTGCTTGTAAGCGGCGGCGTGGAAGACGACGCCCGGCTTGAACCGCTGCATCACCTCCAGCATCCGGTGCGGCTCCTTGCAGTCGGCGAGCACCGCCTCGGCGTTGGTGAAGTGCCGCTCGTCGACCATCTCGCGCTCGATCTGGAAGAGGTTGTCCTCGGCGTGGTCGAGCATCACCAGCAGCCGCGGCTTGACCTGGGCGATCTGGCGGCAGAGCTCGGAGCCGATCGAGCCGCCGGCCCCGGTGACGAGGACGATGCGGTCCCGCAGGTAGGCGCCGACGCGGTCGATCTCGCGGACGATCGGCTCGCGGCCCAGCACGTCCTCGACCCGGACCTCGCGCAGCTGCTTGTTCAGCTGCACGCCGCCGCGCAGGAGCTCGAACACGGTCGGCAGGGTGCGCACCGGGATCTCGCGCTCGCGGCAGGCGGCGACGACCCTGGCCCGCAGGGTGCCCGGGGCCGAGGGGATCGCGATCACCACCTCGCTGGGCTCGGTCTCGTCGAGGATCGAGTCGATCTCGGCGGTCGAGCCGAGCACCTTCAGCCCCAGCATCCGCATCCCGCGCTTGCGCGGGTCGTCGTCGACGAAGCCGATCGCGGTGGCGCCGAGGTTGGGGTTGAGCTGCAGCTCGCGGACCACCATCTGCCCGCCGGAGCCGGCCCCGATCACCAGCACCTCGTGCTTGGGCAGCCGCGCGCCGCGGCTCGGCCGCTCGACGATCAGCCGCACCGCCAGGCGGGCGCCGGCGATCAGCACCAGGGTGAGGACGAAGTCCATCACCTCGACCGAGCGCGGCAGCGTGTGCGGGAAGGGCCGGGCGACGGCGAAGACAGCCACCAGGATCACGAAGGAGACGACGACCGCGCGGAGGATCAGCAGGAAGTCGCGGCCGCTGACGTAGCGCCACCACTTCTGGTAGAGCCCGAAGGCGGCGAAGATGACCAGCTTGCCGACGATCACGAACCCGACCGTCTGGACGAACAGCACCTCGTAGCGGTGCGGCCAGCCATGGGGGTCGTCGAGGAAGCGCAGCTGGAAGGCGAGGAAGTAGGCCAAGGCCAGCAAGGCGGCGTCGGCCACCACCTGCAGCACCCGGTTGCGGTAGACGGGGTGGTTCAACCGGCTCATCGGACCGGGTCAGTTTACGGCCAGACCGCCGCAATCCCTACGATGTGGCGCGCGATGGGCCTCCTCCTGCTCGCCAGCATCAGCGACAAGGTCGTCGAACCGGTCGTGAACCTGGCCACCGAATTCATCGGCTCGGCCGGCGAGCTGGGCGTCTTCGTGCTGATGATCCTCGAGTCGGCGTGCATCCCGATCCCCAGCGAGGCGATCATGCTGTTCGCCGGCTTCAGCGTCTCCAAAGGCGAACTGAGCCTGGTCGGGATCGTCGTCGCCGGGGTCGCCGGCAACCTGGTCGGCTCCTGGATCGGCTACGCGGTGGGCTACTACGGCCGCATCGACCTGCTGGAGAAGAACCGGCTGATCCACGTCAACCCGAAGCACCTGAAATGGGCCGACGACTGGTTCGCCCGCTACGGCTCGGTCACCGTCTTCTTCTCGCGGATGCTGCCGATCATCCGCACCTTCATCTCGCTGCCGGCGGGGGTGGCGGAGATGCCGTTCTGGCGCTTCACGGCCTTCACCGCCCTCGGCTCGATCCCCTGGGTGCTGATGCTGGCGATCGTCGGCGAACAGGTCGGCGACAACTGGGAACACTGGCGCCACAACCTCGGCTACCTCGACTACGTCGTCCTCGCGGCGATCGTCGCCGGCATCGTCTACCTGATCGTCAAGCGACGGCGCGGCGGGGGCGATCCCGAGCCCGGCTCGGGCGAGCGGGAGACGCCGCGACCCGCCGGAACCCGCGAGGTTTGAGCGGCGGCCGGATCCCCGCCGGGCGCGCGCTGGCGCTGGGGATCGTCCAGGGCCCGGCGGAGCTGCTGCCGGTCTCCAGCTCCGCCCACATCGTCCTCGTCCCCTGGCTCGTCGGCTGGGACTGGGAGGAGATCGACCCCGAGGTCCGCAAGAGCTTCGAGGTCGCCCTGCACACCGGCGCCGCGGCGGCGCTGCTGATCGGCCAGCGGCGGGAGATCGCCGAGGAGCTGCGCCAGTTCGACGTCCACCGGGCGCTGCTGCTGGCCCTCTCCTTCCTCCCGGCAGCGGTCGTCGGCTACACGCTGGAGCGGCCGATCGAGCAGCGGCTCGGGGGGCCGCGCGCCACCGCCTCCGGCCTGCTCGCCGGAGCG
>DASVWP010000061.1:0-4188 GCA_036393155.1 Solirubrobacterales bacterium
CGCGATCTTCGGCGACCGTGAGGAGACGCGGCGGATCAATCTGGAGGGGAGCCGCAACGTCTTCGAAGCGGCGGTCGAGGCCGGGGTGGACCGGCTCGTCTACGCCTCCTCGGTCGCCGCCTACGGCTTCCATGCCGAGAACCCCCAGCCGCTGACCGAGGAGGTGCCGGCCCGCGGCAGCGAGGGCTTCTACTACTCGGCTCAGAAGGCCGAGCTGGAGACGGTCCTGCAAGAGGTGACCGCCGGCAGCGGGGTGGAGGCCTACGTCTTTCGGCCCTGCATCGTCGCCGGTCCGCGGGCGACGATGCTGATCCGCCAGGTGGTCGACGGCGCCCGCCTCGGCGATCCCGCGCCGCGGTTGCGCCGCGCCGTCGGTCGGCTGCCGCTGGTCAAGCCCGTGCTGCCCGACTTCGGCGTGCCGATCCAGCTCGTCCACCACGACGACGTGGCGCGGGCGATGGCGGCCGCGGCGGCCGGCGTGGGCCCGGCCGGCGCCTACAACCTCTGCGGCGACGGCACGATAGGGATGGCCGACATCGCGCGGACGATCGGCTGGCGCTCGCTGCCGGTGCCGCGGCCGGCGGTCGGCCTCGGCGCGGCGGCGGCCCAGCGGCTCTCGCCGGTCACGTCGAAGCTGGAGTGGGCGCAGGCGCTCCGCGTCCCGGTCCTCATGGACGCCGCGAAGGCGCGGCGGGAACTCGGTTGGGAGCCGCGCTTCGACGCCGCGGAGACCCTGCTGCAGACCGCGGTCAGCGCTCGCGAGCAGGGCGTGCTCGACTGAGGCACCGCCGACGGCCGCGGGGCCGCACTCAGGCGACGATCGTCAGGGCCCCGGGCTCGACCCGCAGCTCCACCCGCGTGTGCTCTCCGATGTAGTCGCCGTCGACCTGCAGGGGGAACGGCCGCGGCTCACCGTCGCCATCGGTGGAGATCGATTCGACGGTGGCGGAGGTCAGGTCGTCGAAGTGCCGCACCTGGCGGTGTCCGGCGGCGGTGCTGCTGCCGCTCAGGAGGCGGCGGGCGAGGGTCGGCATGTCGCGCTGGGCGGCGCGTTTGAGGACCGCCATCGAGAGCGTGCCGTCGTCGATCGCGATCCCCTCGCAGACCCGGATCGGCCGGCTCGCGAAATAGGTCAGCGGGTCGGAGTTCTGGATGATCGCGGTCACTCCCTCCACCGGCTCCTCGGACCCCGCCCGGACCCGCACGCGGACGGGGTTGTGCAGGTAGTGGCGGTAGAAGCCGGAGATCCCGGCCCAGCTGTAGTACCAGGGCCCGGCCCGGTGCTTGAGCCGCGGGTGTTCGTCGACCCGGCGGACGACGGTCGCGTCGAGCCCGGCCCCGCAGGCGAAGACGAAGCGACGCTGGTCCACCCGGCCGAGGTCGATCCTGCGCGGCCGCCAGTCGTCGAGCAGCGACAGCAGGTGCTCGGTCGCGTCGACCACGTCGTTGGGAATGCCGAGGATCCGGCAGACGACGTTGGTCGAGCCGCCGGGGAGGACGGCCACGGGCACGTCGGACCCGGCCAGCCCGTTGGCGACCTCGTTCAGCGTGCCGTCGCCGCCGAAGGCGACGACCACGTCGTAGCCGCCGTCGCACGCCTCGCGGCCGATCTCGGTCGCGTGGTTCTGCGCCTCGGTGGCAACCGCCTCGACGTCGAAGCGCCCCTGGAGCGCGTAGACGACGAGGTTGCGGAGTCGGTCCGACACCGTCTTGGCGTACGGGTTGACGATGATCAGCATCCGCTTCTTGGCGGGTTTGCGATGGATGCGGTCGCGGATCTTGGCGGTCATCGAGGGGCGTGCAGCCTAAGGCAGGCGCTGACCCGCGGGCGTTATCATCGCCGCGATCGATGGGATCGAACGTTCGTCCAGCAACTTCCGCTCTCCTGCTCGCGACCCTGGCGGCGATCCTCCTCGGCTGGGCCCTGCGGCCTTCCGGGACCGGCGCGGCGGTTCGCGGATGCGCCTCCTTCCAGAGTCAGGCGGAGGCGCAGCAGTACTTCGTCGAACAGGGAGGGGGGCCGCGCCACGCCATCGGGGCGCTCGATCCCGATCACGACGGAGTCGCCTGCGAGGGACTCCCGGGCCCTTACGAGGGCTACGCGACGGTCGGCTACAACCTCGCCCACCATTTCTTCTACGGGACCGCGACGATGCCCCTGCTCGGGGGCGGAGGGGAAGGGTTCGCCTGCCTGATGGGCAACCGCCATTTCCCCGATGCCTCCCGACGGCTCAATGTCTTCCGGGTGAAGCCGGGACCCGACGAACCGCTCTTCGGCAAGGAAGGGGTCGGGGCCGAGGCGATCGAATCGAGTGGCCGGCTCCTCTGGCGGGCGAATCGGGTCCTTCGGCGCTCCGCGGACTATTACGCCGCCTTCGAACAGCGAATCCCGCTGAAGCCGTACGGCGAGAACGAATGCCCCGGGTTCCGCTCCGCGTCGGTGCTCCTCGGGCCGGGCTCGCGCTAGGCCTTACTGGCCGGCTCGTGATCGCGCGGGGGCGCCGGCGACTCGAAGCCGGCGAGCCCGACCGTCGCGTGCAGCGGCTGCTCGCCTGATTTGGCGAGGCGCTCGCTGGCCGCCAGCTGCTCGACCCCGATCGCCTCGTAGAGGTCGTCGAGCATCGACATCACCCGACCGAAACCCTCCTCGTCGAGGATCAGGGGCGTCCAGGTCAGGTGGCGGCTCTCGTGAGAGTCGAAGGTCTGCGCTTCAAGGGCCTCCTGGGCACGCCGCATGAAGCACGCCAGGGTGGTGGCGCTGAAGCCTCCGCGAGCAGCGACCGGCAGGGCGGCAAAGGACTCGGCGCTGAACAGCGCTCGGGTCGTCACCTCGTAGAAGTGCTCGGTGGCCCCTCGGCGCGGCACTTCGTCCACCACTTCGAGGCAGCCGCACTTCTGCAGCTCGCGGAAGTGGTAGGCGACGGTCGCAAGGGGGTGACCGGTGCGGCGGGCGAATTCGTTCGGCGACATCGATGCTCGGTCGACCTCGACCAGGATCTCAACCCGAATCGGATGGCCGATCGCCCGGGCGAGCCGCCGGTCAACGAGCTCGACCGAGGTCTGGTGCTTGGTACGCGTCAATGCCCCCACCCTTTCATTAGAGAACCCTGAGCGGTGAGCCTAACCGATTCCCAGGCGATCTTTACATCAAATTGCGACATCGTTGTCGCATCGCTGGAATCATCTCCACCAATGGAGTGGTCTCCCGTAATGACGTCCAGGCGCAACAGGAAAGGGGGTGAGCGCCTTGCTGATTGCGGCCACTTCAAGCACGCTGCCGGCGATCTCGATCACCAAGAACAGCTAGCGGCTGGATGCCGGGTCGCGGAGCCGCCGCGGCCCGGCCCACCGCGGGAAGGACTCGGAGGCTCTCGCCTAGGAGACCGCTTCGTATCGGATCACGTTGCCGTCGTCGACTTCGTGGACGCGGCCTTCGTTGACCAGCAGGTCGGCGTTGCCGATCACCTCGGAGAGGGTGAGGAAGGCCTGCGTGACGGCGACGTTGCCCCAGATCGCCTGGGCCAGCTCATAGCCGGTCCGGGGCCGCTCCTCGATCAGCTTGAAGATCTTCTCCCGGCGCCGCTCGATCGCCGCCAGGCGACTGTCGATCAGCGCCACGTGGTCGGTGATCGGCTCCCCGTGCCCGGAGAGCACCAGCTCGGCCGGCATCTCCCGCGTCTGCCGCATCGACTCGATATAGGTGACGGGGGACTGGGTGCGGCGCTCCGAGCCGTCCAGGGGGCGGGCGATCAGCGGGTTGGAGGAGATATGGGAGAGCAGGTGGTCGCCGCCGATCAGGATTCGGCGCCGCTCGTCCCAGAAAATCGTGTCGGAGGGGCTGTGGCCGGGCCGGTGCAGGGCCTGCAGGGCGCGGTCGCGCAGGGGGAGGGTCTGCCCGTCCTCCAGCGGCCTGGTCACCGTCACGTGGGAGCCCCAGCCGCGGAAGCTCCGCGAGACGCTCTGCAGCGCCGCCGTAACTTCCTCGGGGATGCCGTTGCGCAGCATCACCGAGACGGCGAAGGCGTCCTCGCGCTCGGCGTCCTCATTGAAGTTGGCGAGCCGCTGCGCGGCGGCGCCGAGCGCCGCCACCTCGGCTCCGGAATGCTCGACGGCGATCTCGACCAGGCCGATGTGGTCGATGTGCTGGTGGGTGACGATGATCAGCTCGAGGTCGTCGATCGAGTGACC
>DASVWP010000062.1:0-5689 GCA_036393155.1 Solirubrobacterales bacterium
AACCAGGTGCTCCACACCCCGGGCCGGTCGGCGGGAGCGTCCGCGAAGGAGCTCGGCCACATGTGCGACGAGTGCGCCGTGTAGTACTCCGTCAGGACCCACGCGGCCCCGACGGCCACCGTCACGAGCGGCGCGACGACCAGATGCACCCTGAACCTGCGTTCGCGGCGGATCTGCTCGATCGCCTCCGCCCGGAGAGCCTCCTCGCCGCTCGGCTCCACGATCGACGGAATCTGGCCGGGAGCCACCCGTCCGTTCTTGGTGAGGGTCTCAGCGGGCACGGGCTATCACCTCCTCAGGAGCCCTGAGCGCTGTTCACCCGGCCGGCCCTCCCCGGCATCGGGGAAGGCCCGGATCGGCGCCGGGTCGGGCCTTGAGCCCGAATTTGGCTTGGCTACTATGTCCCTCCGCGCGGATGTGGCGGAAGTGGTAGACGCGCACGGTTCAGGTCCGTGTGGGCGAAAGCTCGTGGAGGTTCGACTCCTCTCAGCCGCATCTTCGTGAGCAAGGAGCGGCGCTTGGGGCTGGTCCTGGTCATCAATCTGGCGATGATCGTCGCTCTGGTGGCCGTTGGTCTGGCGGCGCACTCGCTGGGCGTGCTGGCCTCGGCGGCCGACTACCTCGGCGACGCTGCCGGCTCCGGGCTCGCCCTCTATGCCCTGCGCCTGCAGCTACGGCGCTCGGGCGGCTCGCGCGCGCCCTCGATCGCCGGACTGCTCAACGCCTCGCTGCTCCTGCTGGCGACGATCGCCGTCGCGACCGAGGGCCTGACCCGGCTGATCGGCGGCAGCCCCGAGGTCCACGGGCTGCCGGTCCTCCTCGTCAGCCTCCTCGCCGCCGCCGCGATGGTCGCCTGCGCCCTGATCCTCGGCGACGTCGCCGGCGCCGACCTCGGCACCCGCTCGGTGATGCTCGACACGCTGGCCGACGCCGCCGCGGCCGCCGGCGTGGCGGCGAGCGGGGCGATCATCTGGATCGCCGGCGGCCTCTACTGGCTCGACGCGTCCGTGGCTCTGCTGATCGCCCTCGTCGTCGGCTACCACGCACTGGGGCTGATCCGCGAGTGCCTCGCCGAGCTGCGCGCCGCCCCGGCGGCGCCCCCGCCGCCCTGAGCTCAGGCGGCCGGCGCCGCGTCGCCCTCGCGGGCACGCTGGGCGTTGGCGGCGATCTCCTCGACGAAGGTCGGCCAGAGCTGGCGCGGCAGGTCGTGGCCCATGCCTTCGATCATCCGCAGGCGGGCGCCGGGGATCGCCGCCGCGGTGGCCCGGCCGCCGGCCGGGCGGACGAGCACGTCGCGGTCGCCGTGGATCACCGTGGTCGGCGCCCGCACGCCGCGCAGGGACTTGGTGCGGTCGCCGGAGGCGGTGATCGCGTGCAGCTGGCGGGCGACCCCGGCCGGGTTGTGGCCGCGTTCGAAGGAGAGCGCGGCCATCTCGCGCACGTGGCCCTCTTCGAACGGGTAGCCCGGCGAGCCGATCACCCGGAAGACGTTGACCGCGCGCTCGATCGCCTGCTCGCGCCCGCGCGGCGGCTTGCCGAGCAGGACGCCGAAGGCTTTGAGGCTGGGCAGGCCGGTCCGGCGGTTACCCGTCGTCGACATGATCGAGACCAGCGAGCGCACGCGCTGCGGGTGCTGGATCGCCAGCGTCTGGGCGATCATCCCGCCCATCGAGGCGCCGACCACGTGCGCCGAGTCGAAGCCGAGGTGGTCCATCAGGCCCACGGTGTCGCTTGCCATGTCGCGCAGCAGGTAAGGGGAGCTGGCGCGGCGGCCGAGCATCATGTCGACCCGGCTCGGCACGCCGGCCGAGCCGATCTTGGTCGAGCGACCGATGTCGCGGTTGTCGAAGCGCACGACGCGGAAGCCGCGCTCGGCGAGCATCCCGCAGAACTCCTCGTCCCAGGCGATCATCTGCGTCGCCAAGCCCATGACGAGCAGCAGCGGCTCGCCGTCGGAGTCCCCGAGCTCCTGGTAGGCGAGCTCGATCCCGTTGGCGGGGGCCACCCGTTCCTCGCCGAAGGTGTGCATCCCGCGAGTGTACCCAGACTGGCTGCCTGGCCAGTCGGGGCGTGTCGAGTTTGTCTCCCGGTGGGCGACAAACTCGCTCCGCGTCAAGTAAAAGACCCGGATGCGCACGGCGATCCTCTCCGACCTGCACCTCGGCGCGGCCAGCGGCGAGGACGTGCTGCGCGACGCCGCGACCCGCCGCATCCTGCTCGAGGAGATCGCCGACGCTGACGAGGTGATCCTGCTCGGCGACGTGGTCGAGCTGCGCGACTACGCCGTCGGCCCGGCCCTGAGCGCTGCCCGGCCCTTCTTCCAGGAGCTCGGGGAAGCGCTAGGGGAGCGCCGGGTGACGATCGTCCCCGGCAACCACGACCACCGCTTCGCCGAGCCGCTGCTCGACTCGCTCTCGCTCGAGGGCGACGGCCAGCTCGGCCTCGAGCACTTCGGCGCCCCCTCCCCCGGCCCGACCGCGACGATCGATGGGTGGCTGGGCCCGGCCAGCCTGCGGATCGCCTACCCCGGGCTCTGGGTTCGCGAGGACGTCTACGCCAGCCACGGCCATTACATGGACGCCCACCTCCCGGTCCCCCGCGCCGAGTGCCTGGCGACCGCGACCCTGATCCGGCTCTCCGGCCAGCTGCCGGCCGCGGCCAGCGCGGCCGACTACGAGAAGGTGCTGCGGCCGATCTACGGCTTCTCCTATGGGGTCGCCCAGGCGCGCCCGCAGCGGATCGCGCGGCGGCGCGGCAAGGCCGCCGAGATCGCCTGGGAGGTCCTGGCCGGCGAACGCAGGGGCGGCAGCCGGCGCCAGCAGCTGAACCGGGCGGCGATCCGCAACGGCTTCCCGGCCGCGGTCTGGGCGGTCAACCGCCTGCTGCACGCCGATTTCGACCCCGACGTCTCCAGCGAATCGATCTTCCGCGGCGGCCTGGCGGCGGCCGCCGAGCTGGCCACCCGGCTCGGCCTCGACGGCGTGCACGTGATCAACGGCCACACCCACCGCGCCGGCCCCTTCGAGGGCGATGCCGAGTGGCCACTGTCCGGCGGCGGCCACCTCCACAACACCGGCAGCTGGTGCTTCGCCTCCGCCTTCCACCACCCCGGCACGCCGCCGAACCCCTACTGGCCGGGCACGGTCACCTGGGTCGAGGACGAGGGCGCGCCACGCCGGGTGCGGCTGCTGATCGAGCGCTCGCACGCCGAGCTGATCGAGCTGATCGAGCGCCCGATCGGCTGACCCCGGAGCGCCCGCCGCGCCGCGTCCGGCTCAGCCGAGCCAGTCGGCGATCACGGCGCCGATCTGCGACCCCGCGTCCTCCTGCAGGAAGTGCGAGGCGTCCTCGATCGCCCGCGGCGGGGCCATATTGAGCTCGCTGGAGACCCGCTCGCCGACCGAGAAGGGCAGGATCGGGTCCGAGTCGGCCCAGAGGACGAGCGAGGGCCGATCGTCGCCGCGCAGGCCGTCGGCGACCGCTTTGCCCTCGGCGGCGCCCACCGCGTCGGGGGTCGTCGGCAGGATCAGCGGGAAGGCGCGCGCGCCGGCCTTCGAGGAGGGCTCGGGGTAGGGCGCGTCGTAGGCGGCGATCACCTCATCGCCGGGGTCGTGCTTGCAGCCGCCGCGGATCAGGGCGCCGACCGGCACGTCCTCGTTGTCGCGGACGAAGTCGCGGAAGGCGAACCAGGCGTCGCTCATCCGCTGGTGACCGGTGAAGGGCCCGGTCTCCATGATCACGATGCGGGAGAAGCGGTCCGGGTGCTCGACCGCGAGCCGCAGGCCGATCGGCCCGCCCCAGTCGTGGACCACCGCGGTCGCGTCGCGCAGGTCGAGTTCCTCCAGCAGCAGCGCCATCAGCTCGACGTGGCGGTCGTAGGTGTACCAGCCGATGTCGGTGGGCTTGTCGGAGCGGCCGAAGCCGGCGTAGTCGGGGGCGATGCAGCGGTAGCCGGCGTCGCGGACCGGCGGGATCACCTTGCGCCAGAGGAACGACCAGGTCGGCTCGCCGTGGAAGAAGACCACCGGCTTGCCCTCCCCCTCGTCGAGATGGGCCAGGCGCAGGCCGTCGACCTCCCGGTAGCGCGACTTCCAGGGGTAGTCCGGCAACCCTTCCAGCAGCTCGTCCGGGGTCCTCAAAGCGTCCACGTCGATCTCCTCCTCCCGTCGGATCCGCCGCCGAGTCTAGGCCAGGGCTCTATTCCCTACTTTCCCGATCAACTTTGTGCTAGGGTGCGCCGCGCTTTAGGAGTAAGTCACTCAAGAAAGGAAGCAATACCGATGAAGCTTGCTCTCGACACCCGGCGGCGCAAGGCGGTGGCGGTCCCGTTCCTCGGCCTCCTCCTCCTCGCGATCGGCCTGGCGGCGACCGGCTGCGGGGGCAGCGGCAGCGCAACCGGAGCCGGCACCTCCTCAGCCGGCGCCAAGCTCGACGTGGTCGGCTACTCCACCCCGGAATCGGTCTACGCCGAAGTCCTCGAGCCGGCGTTCGAGAAGACGCCGCTGGGCAAGGGGGTCAGCTTCAGCAACTCCTTCGGCGCCTCGGGCAACCAGAGCCGCGCGGTCGTCGCCGGCCAGCCCGCCTCGATCGTCCACTTCTCCCAGGGCGGCGACATGGAACGGCTGGTCGAAGAAGGCGAAATCGTCTCCAGGGCCTGGAAGTCCCAGCCCTATCGCGGGATCGCCACCGACTCGGTGGTCGTGATCCTGGTCCAGAAGGGCAACCCGCTCGGGATCAAGAGCTTCAGGGACCTCGAGGAAAGCGCCGAAGCCGAAGTCATCACCCCGAACCCGTTCAGCTCGGGGTCGGCTCGCTGGAACATCATGGCGATCTACGGCAGCGCGATCGAAGAAGGCGATTCGCCCGCGCAGGCACTGGAAGCGGTGAAGGCGGTGCTCGAAAAGACCGTCGCCCAGCCGGGCTCCGGTCGCGACGCCTTCTCGGCCTTCAGCCAGGGCGAGGGCAACGTCCTCCTCACCTACGAGAACGAAGCGATCAAGGCGGAGAAGGAAGGCGAAGCGGTCGAATACGTGATCCCGCCCTCGACGATCCAGATCGAAACGCCGATCGCGGTCACCAAAGACGCCGCCGAGCCGGCGGCCGAAGACTTCCTCAAGTTCCTCTGGTCCGACGAAGGCCAGGAACTGTGGGCCGAGAACGGCTATCGCCCGGTCAACCCGAAGCTGGTCGACCCGAAGCGGTTCCCGACTCCCGAAAAGCTGTTCCAGATCAGCAAGTTCGGCGGCTGGGCCAAGGTCAAGGACGAGTTCTTCGACGAAGAAAACGGCTCGGTCGCCAAGATCGAGAGCGAACTCGGAGTCTCCACCTCGGGCTGATCGATGGAGGCTCACGCAGCATCACACCCGGCATCCCCCGGCGCTTCCCGGGCAGGCCTCCGCCTGCCCGGGGTCGGCGCCGGGCTGGGGCGAGGACTGGTCGTCCTCTACCTCAGCGTCCTCGTCCTGCTGCCGCTGGCGGCACTGGGCGACAAGGCCTTCGCCGACGGCATCGGCCACTTCTGGGACCAGGTCACCGCGCCAGGCGCGGTCGACTCGCTCGAGCTGACCCTGGTCGCCTCGCTGATCGTCGTCCTCGTCAACGGCTTCTTCGGCACGATCCTCGCCTGGCTCCTGGTCCGCGACGAGTTCCCCGGCAAGACCGTCGTGAACGCGGTCATCGACCTCCCCTT
>DASVWP010000063.1:0-3691 GCA_036393155.1 Solirubrobacterales bacterium
GCCTGCTGATGGCCTCGTTCAGCGCTGCCTTCGCCGCCGCGCTGACGTTGATCGGCCGCCGCCGTGGCCTGCCGGAGCGGGTTGGCGGGGGAGACGTGGCGCTGCTCGGCGTCGCCTCCCACAAACTCAGCCGGCTGGTCGCCAAGGACAAGGTGACGAGCCCCCTGCGGGCGCCGTTCACCGAGCTGGAAGGCAGTGGCGGCCCCGCCGAGCTGGAGGAGCAGGCTCGCGGCCGCGGCCTGCGCCGGGCGGTCGGCGAACTGCTGATCTGCCCGTACTGCCTCGGCCTCTGGGTGGCCGCCGGCTTCTCCCTCGGGCTCCTGGTCGCGCCCCGCGCGACCCGCGTCGTCGCCTCGGTGCTGGCGGCGCTGACCCTCTCCGACTTCCTGCAGATCGCCTACAAGGCCGCCGAGGAAAAGGGTCTCGGGTAGACCCCGAGCTCGGTGCCGCGCGGCCTCGGCGCCTCGCCGGGCTGTTTCCCCGCCGCGCCTCTTCGGGTACCAAATATTCATGAGCGCAGAAACCCTTCAAGAGCAGCTGATCGAGTACCTCGCCGACGCCCACGCGATCGAGGAGCAGGCACTGACCCAGATGCGCTCGGCACCCGGCATGGCCGGGGACGAGCGGCTGGCCGCCGCCTTCGCCGAGCACCTGGGGGAGACCGAACGCCAGGAGCAGATCGTCCGCGAGCGGCTCGAGGCCCACGGGGCCGACCCCTCGAAGCTGAAGGACCTGGCCGGCAAGGCGGGGGGCTGGGGCATGCTGCTGTTCGCCAGGGTGCAGCCGGACACCCCGGGCAAGCTGGCGGCCCACGCCTTCTCCTACGAGCACATGGAGCTGGCCGCCTACGAACTGCTGCGGCGGGCCGCGGAAGCCGCTGGGGACAGCGAGACGGTGGCGGCCGCGCGGGCAATCGGCGCCGAGGAGCAGAGGATGGCCGAGCGCCTGGCGAGCCGCTTCGACGGCGCCGTCGCGGCCTCCCTGCACGATGTCGACCCGGACGACCTCGACTCCCAGCTCGACAGCTACCTCGCCGACGCCCACGCGATCGAGCAGCAGGCGACCGGCATGCTGGAAAAGGCGCCCGGCCTGGTCGACGACGAGGCGCTGGCCGAGATCTTCCACGAGCACCTCGAGGAGACCAGGCGCCAGGCCGAGGAGCTGGAGGCGCGGTTGCAGGAGCGCGGCTCGGACACCTCGACGGTGAAGGACGCGGCGCTGCGCCTCGGGGCCCTCAACCTCGGAGGTTTCTTCGGCGCCCAGCCGGACACCACCGCCAAGCTCTCGGGCTTCGCCTACGCCTTCGAGAACCTGGAGATCGGCTCCTACGAGCTGCTGAAGCGCGTTGCCGCCCGCGCCGGCGACGCTCAGACGCAGCAGATGGCGGAGCGGATCCTCGGCGAGGAGCGCGCCGCCGCGAAGAAGATCGCCAGCAGCTGGGACCGCACGATGCGCCTCGAGCTGGCCGGTCGCAGCTAGGCGGGGCTGGAGAGGAGCCGCTCCGGCGGCCCGACCCAGTGGCCACCGCTGAGCAGCGGGTGCTCGCCGCCCGATTCGTCGAGGCCGACGACGTCGACCTCCTCGGAGCCGATCATCAGGTCGAGGTGGTGGTCGCTGACGTTGGCGAGGCCCCGGCGCGCCGCCGGCGCCAGCTCGGGAAAGCCGTAGCCGAGGGCGATGTGGGAGGCGGCATTCTCGTCCAGCAGGGTCTCGCCGAAGGTCTGATGCAGTCGGGCTGCCCGGCTCTCGGAGTCGACCAGCGCCAGCTCGCCGAGCCGGGCCGTGCCCTGGTCGCGGGAGAGGAACTCGCTCAGCGCCCTGGCCTCCAGCGGGCCGTCCACGTTGACCACCCGCCCTTCGGCGAATCCCAGCCGCACTCCCTCGACCCGCCGCCCGCCGATCACCGCCGGCCGGGTGAGCCGCACCTCGCCCTCGACGCTGGTCGGGTCGGGCGTCGTGTAGACCTCCTCGGTCGGCAGGTTGGGGATGAAGGAGATGCCCGACGGCGTTCGCATCTCCGCGCAGGCCCAGCGCCCGCCGGGGATCAGGCCAACGGCGAGGTCGGTATCCGGTCCGCTGATCCGCACCTGTCGCAGCTGCAGGGAGGTGAGCCAATCGCTGCGATCGCGCAGGGTCCCCAGGCGCCGGTGCCAGGCGGCGGCGGGGTCCGGCACGTCGAGGCGGCAGAGGTGGGCGAGGTCCGCCCAGAGGGCGCCCAGCGCCTCCTCGGCGGGCAGTCGCGGGCGCAGCTGCCGCGCCCAGCCCTCGGTCGCCGCGGGCACGATCGTCCAGTTGATCCTCCGGTTGGCTTCCCGCCACTGGGCGCTCGGCCCGGCGCTGGCCTGGGCGACGCTGTGCGGGTCGAGGCCGTCGAAGAGACCGGGGAAGCTGGGTCCGGCGACCAGGATGCTGGCCCCCTCGCGCTCGACGAGCTCCCGCACGCGGTCGCCCTCCCAGGCCGGAACGTGGTCGAGCCTCGCGTTGGGCGCGGCGCCGATCCGCGACCAGCGCACGACCGGGTCGCTCAGCTGCACGTCGACGAAGGCGGCGCCGTGCGCGTAGGCGGCCGCGGCGATCGCCCGCACGGTCTCCAGATGGCCGATCTCGCCGCTGACCTCGACGTGCTGACCGGGCTGCACGTTGGCGCCGACGCTCACCGCCAGCTCGGCCAGCGCCTCGGCCTGGGGGTTCGCGGCCGGGGGAGATGCCTTGCTCGGCAGCGTCCAGCCCGAGCCGGGCTCCAGCGTGGAGGTCGCGACCTCGGCCTCCTCGGTGGGCTCACCGCTGCGCAGCACCTCCAGCAGCGACCGCACGACGGCCGGGTCGAACTGGGAGCCAGCGCAGCGCTCCAGCTCGGCGATCGCCGCCTCGACCGGCATCGCCTTGCGGTAGCTGCGGGTCGTGGTCATCGCGTTGAAGGAGTCGCAGACCGAGACGACCCGCGCCTCGATCGGAATCTCCTTGTCGGCCAGCCCGTCGGGGTAGCCGCTGCCGTCCCAGGACTCGTGCGAGGCGCGGACGATCGCGCCGATTTCAGCCATGAAGCCGCCGATCCGCTCCAGCATCTTCTGGCCCTCGACGGTGTGGGTCTTGACGATCGCCCACTCGCGCTCGTCGAGCTTGCCGGGTTTGTTGATGATCTCCTTCGGGATCGAGAGCTTGCCGACGTCGTGCAGCAGGGCGCCGAACTCGACGTTGCGGCGCTGGTCGCGGTCGAGGCCCAGTGTGTCGGCGACCTCCAGGGCCAGGCGGACGACGCTCTTGCTGTGGGCGCCGGTGTAGGAGTCGTCGGCCTCGACGACGTCGCCGAGCAGCAGCGCCGTGCCCTGATAGGCGTCGTTCAGCTCGGCCAGCTGTTCGAGCCGTTCCTGGCGCTCCTTGGAGAAGACGCGCAGGACGACGAACAGAGGCGCGATCAGCGCCACCGGCCACTGGCCGTGCCCGGCGTCGGCGGCGTAGGCGACGACCAGCCCGACCAGGGAGAGGGCGACGTCGATCGCGTAGATCGGCGCCACTTCGCGCAGCAGGACGGCGAGCGAGGAGTCCTCTTCGAAGAGGCGGTCGCGGATCGCCGCGGCGACGAAGTCGAAGGCGAACTGGGCGGCCAGGGCGGCCACCAGGATCCCGACCTGGCCGTTGGGGCTGGTGTCGCCGGCCGCGACCAGGATCAGCGCCGGGCCGAGGGCGAACC
>DASVWP010000064.1:0-6571 GCA_036393155.1 Solirubrobacterales bacterium
TGACGCATCGGCGGCCGACGCAACGAGCTGCGGCGGTTCCGGCAAAATGTCCCGCCGCGCGGCGGTAGCTCAACGGTAGAGCCTCAGCCTTCCAAGCTGATGACGCGGGTTCGATTCCCGTCCGCCGCTTCGATGCGCTGAGCTACCAGGCGTCGACGTAGCCGCGGCCGTCGCGCGGCGCGCCGTGGGCGGTCGCCGCCGTCAGGGTCGAGGCGATCAGGGCGCGGGTCTCGGCCGGGTCGATCACGTCGTCGAGCTCGAACAGCGCGGCGGCGTTGAGCGCTTGCGCGTTGCGCTCGGCCTGGGCGGTCAGGTCGCGGACGCGCTGCTCGCGCTCGCCCTCGTCGGCGATCTCGGCCAGCTCCTTGCGCAGCGCCAGCCGCACCGCGCCTTCGAGGCCCATCGGTCCGAGGTGGGCGCCCGGCCAGGCGACGGTGAGCAGCGGCTCGTGCAGGCTGCCGCCGGTCATCGCCTGGGCGCCGAGGCCGTAGCCGCGGCGCAGGATCACGGCGAGAAGCGGCACCCGCAGCGCCGCGCCGGCGAGCAGCAGGCGCGAGGCGTGACGGACCAGGCCGGTCGCCTCGGCCTCGTCGGCGACGACGAGGTCGACGACGCCGTTGGGCGCCTGCATCGCGATCGGTCCCACCTCGTCGGGCGGCACCTCGCCGAGCCCGCCGCCGGCGATCATCGCCGGCCCGCCCATCCCCAGCGAGGCGTTCTCGGTGGCGACGATCAGGTCCGAGCAGCCGGCGATCACCGCGTTGCCGGCGAAGCAGCGGCCGTGGACGACGGCGATCCGCGGCACCAGTCCCGAGAGCCGGGCCCAGAGCGCGAAGGCGCGGGTGTCGAGGGCCGAGACGACGGGGTAGTCGGTGTCGCCCGGGCGCCCGCCGCCGCCCTCGGCGAAGAACACGGTCGGCAGGCGCATCCGCTCGATCAGCTCGAACAGGCGGTCCTTCTTGCGATGGCCGAGCGCCCCCTGGGTCCCGGCGAGCACCGTGTAGTCGTAGGAGAGGACCGCGCAGGCGGCGCGCTCGCCGAACAGCTCGCCGTTGACCCGGGCCGTGCCGCCGACGAGGCCGTCGGCCGGCGTGCGGGCGATCAGGTCCTCCAGCTCGCGGCGACCGCGCTGGGCGGCGATCGCGTAGCGCCCGTACTCGACGAAGGAGCCGGGGTCGACGAGATCGACGAGGTTCTCGCGCGCGGTGCGGCCGCCGGCCGCGTGGCGGCGCTCGACCGCCTCGGGGCGCGCCGCGTCCTCGGTCAGCGCCCGGCGGGCCAGCAGCTCCGCGAGGTCGTCGCGCTCGCTCCCTGGGTCGGCTCCCTCGCGCTCGGGCACGCGGGGATGTTTCCAGACGCGGCGCCCGGAGGCTCGGGAGAGGCGGGACGGCGGGCGGTCGGCCCTAGGTGGTGCCGCGGATCGCCGTGCCGACGATGTTCTTCAGCCGCGTGCGGTCGTGCTGGGTGAGCGTCGAGGGACGGCCGCGCGAGCGCTTCAGGAGGTTCCAGAATTCGTGCTGCTCGCGCTCGCTGAGGTTCCCCTGCACGTGCTCGCGCCCCTTGTTGCCGAGCCAGAGGGAAACCGTCCAGACCATCTTCCAGGGAACGCGGCGCCAGATCGCCGGCGCGGCACGACGGGCAATCCACCAGGGCATGGTCCGAAGCTACCCGTCGAGCTGCTTCGCCAAGCGCCGCATCCCCCTGCCGTTGGCGCGGCGGACGAAGGCGCGAGTCATGAACGGGATCATCCGGTCGCCCCGCGGGGCCTCGATCCAGGCGAGCTCGAAGGAGATCCTCGTGCCCCCGCCCGGAAGCTCCTCGAGGCGGTAGGTGCCGCGCGTGCGGCGCCTGCCCTTCGCCCCCACTCCCTCCTCGACGATCCTGTCGGGAGCGACCTCGACCACCTCGAACTCGGTGTGGTCCTGGGAGCCGGGCGCGTTCTGCCGGACGCGGGCCTTGGCGCCGACCCCGCGGCGCGGGCCGGAGAACTCCCAGTCGGTGAACAGGTGGTCCATGAAGGACTCGTGGTTGGCGAGCAGGTCGAGGAAGTCGAAGACCTCCTGCCGCGGCTTCGCGACCTCGACGGTGACGGTGACGGGCTCCATGGGGGCCGATCCTAGAACTACGCTGCCGCCGTGCGAGGCGAGCTGGAGCCCAACCGGTGATCGAACGCCTGGCACGCGCCGTGACCGGGCCGCGCGGTCGCTGGGTGGCGCTGGCGACCTGGGTCGCGCTGGCGCTCGCCGGCCTCCTGGCCCACGCCCAGATCGACGACGTCACCGCGGCCGGGCAGACCACCTTCCTGCCCTCGGACTCCGAATCGACCCGCACGCTGCAGGCGCTGCAGCAGGACTTCCGGGGCGGCGAAGAGGTGCCGGCGGTGATCGTCTTCGAACGCCCCGGCGGGCTGCGCCGCGCCGACCTGCGGACGATCGGCCGCCTCGGCGCCGGCCTCGACCGCCTGCGGCTGACCGGCGTGAGCCCGGTGGTCGACCCGTTCTCGGGCCGCTTCGCGGGGCCGCTCGGCGACGTGGCGCGGATCGCCCGCGGGGTCGGCCCGATCTCCCGCGACGGCGAAGCGGCGCTGGTCGTCCTGGCGATCGACGCCGCCGACCGGGGCGCCGTGGTCGACGGGGTGAGCCGCATCCGCGCCTACCTGGCCGCCCACCGGAGCCCGGGGCTGCGGGCCTACGTCACCGGCCCGGCCGGGATCGCCGCCGACCTCGAGCAGGTCGCCTCCGACGCCTCGCGGACCCTGCTGGTGGCGACGCTGAGCCTGGTCCTGATCCTCCTGCTCCTCGTCTACCGCGCCCCGGTCCTCGCCCTGCTGCCGCTGCTCACGGTCGGCGCCGCCTACCTGATCGCGATCGGCATCGCCTACCTGCTGATCGAGGCCGGCTGGATCGCCGTCAACGCCGAGGGGACGATGCTGCTCCTGGTCCTCGTCTTCGGCGCCGGCACCGACTACTCGCTGCTGCTCGTCCACCGCTACCGCGAGGAGCTGGGCCGCGGGCGGGCGCCGGCGCAGGCGCTGCCGGCCGCGCTGGCCGAGAGCGTGCCGGCGATCGGCGCCTCCGGCGGCACGGTGATCGCGGCGATGCTGGTGCTGCTGCTCGCCAACCTCGAGTCGACGCACTGGCTGGGCCCGATCCTGGCGATCGGGATCGCGGTGATGCTGACCGCCGCCTTCACCCTGCTGCCGGCGCTACTGGCCCTGCTGGGCGAGCGCGCGTTCTGGGCGCCGCGGCGGCGTGGCGCGTCTGCAGTGCCTGGCAGTGGCAGAACGACTCCGGTCGGAGGGGCGGCCGGCGCCTCCGGGGCCCGGGGCGCCTCAATAGGCACCGGCGGCTGGTGGCCGCGGGTGGCCGGGCTCGTCCGCCGCCGCTCGGGGCGGATCGTCGTCCTCGTCCTCGCCGGCCTCCTCGTCCTCGCGCTCGGCAACCTCAGCGACCACGGCACGCTCGGCTTCGGCCAGGGGGTGACGCGGCCGACCGACTCCAGCCGCGGCACCGAAGCGCTCGACCGCCACTTCCCGCCGGGGATCGGCTCACCGCTGACCGCGGTGGTCCGGGCCGGCAAGGTGGGCCAGGTGGTCGCCGGCCTGCAGCGGCTGCGCGACGTCCAGCTCGCGCTCCCGGCTCCGGCGGCGAGCCGGCTCGGCGCCGCCGTCGTGCTGGTGATCCTCCACGGCAACCCCTACGCCAGCGGCGCCGCGCAGGCGGTGCGGGGAATCGGCGAACGGCTGCACCGGATCGACCCCGGCGGGCTGCTCGGCGGCGTGCCGGTCGAGAACTACGACGTCGAGCAGACCAACGCCCGCGACACCCACCTGATCGTCCCGGTCGTGCTGGCGGTCGTCGCGGCGATCCTCGCCGCGGTGCTCTGGGCGCTGGCGGCGCCGGCCTACGTGATCCTCACCGTCGTCGCCTCCTTCGCGGCGACGCTCGGGCTCGCGACCTTCGCCTTCAGCCAGGTCTTCGCCACCGAAGGCCTGGCCTTCAACCTCGAGCTGATGTCGTTCATCTTCCTCGTCGCCCTCGGGGTCGACTACAACATCTTCCTGATGACCCGGGCGCGCGAGGAGGCGGCCGCGCGCGGCACCCGGGAGGGGATGCTGGCGGCCCTCGTCAGCACCGGCGGCGTGGTCACCGGGGCCGGGCTGATCCTCGCCGGCACCTTCGCCACGCTGACCCTGCTGCCGCTGGAGGAGCTGGTCCAGATCGGCGCCACGGTCGCGGTCGGCGTCCTCCTCGACACGCTGGTGGTGCGCGCCCTGCTGGTCCCGGCGATCACCTACCGGTTCGGCGAGCGCGCCTGGTGGCCGTCGCGCGCCCGCCGCGGCGCGGCGCCGGCCCCGCCTCAGTAGCCGGGGCCGCGTTTCATCCGCTTGCGCTCGCGCGGGTGGGCGCCGCCCTTCTTGTCGAGCGTCTCGCAGGCGGTCTGCAGGTCGGCGGCGAGGCGGTCGACCTGCTCCTTGCTGAGCGTCTGCTTGACCAGTGCCCGCAGCACCTTCACGTCTTCGGCGTTCGGCGGCATCGTGTAGGCGGGCAGCATCCAGCCGCGCTCGGCCGAGAGCTGCCAGGAGAGGTCGAACTCGTCGTAGTCGCGCTCGCCGGCCAGCCGGAAGGCGACCAGCGGCAGCTGCTCCTCCTCGGCGCCGATCAGCTCGAAGTTGCCGCTCGCCTCGAGCTTCTCGGCCAGGGCGCGGGCGTTCTCCTCCATCGCCTTCATCACGTAGGCGTAGCCCTCGCGCCCGTAGCGGACGAAGTTGTAGTACTGGGCGAGGACCATCGAGGCGCCGGTCGAGAAGTTGAGGGTGAAGGTGGCGTCGGTCTTGCCCAGGTAGTTCTCGTAGAAGACGAGGTCCTCGGCCAGGTCGGCCTTCTCGCGGAAGACGAGCCAGCCGATCCCCGGGTAGACGAGCCCGAACTTGTGCCCGGAGACGTTGATCGAGCGCACCTGCTCGAGCCGGAAGTCCCAGACCGAGTCCGGGTAGATGAACGGCCAGGTGAAGCCGCCGCTGGCGCCGTCGACGTGGATCGGCACGTCGAGCCCCTTCTCCCCCTTGAGGTCGAGCAGCAGCTTGTTGATCCCCGGGATGTCGTCCATGTGGCCGGTGAAGGTGGTGCCGAGGACGGCGGCGACGCCGATCGTGTTCTCGTCGACGTGCGGCTCGACGTCCTCGGGCCCGATCACGTACTTGCCTTCGCGCAGCGGCACGGTCCGCGGTTCGACGTCGAAGTAGCGGCAGAACTTGTCCCAGACCACGTGCACGTCGCGGCCGTAGACCAGGTTCGGCCTGTCGACCGGCTTGGATTCCGCTTCCCGCCGCTCCTTCCATTTCCACTTCAGCGAGAGGGCGCCGAGCATGATCGCCTCCGAGGAGCCCTGGGTGCGGCAGCCGGTGGTCTCGCCGGGGGCGTTGTAGAGGTCGGCGAGCATCCGCACGCAGCGCTGCTCGATCTCGGCCGAGATCGGGTACTCAGCGTGGTCGATGAAGTTGCGATAGAGGTTGTCGCCGATCAGCCGCTGCGCCTCCGGCTCCATCCAGGTGGTGACGAAGGTCGCCAGGTTGCGGTTCGGGTCGCCCTCCAGCGCCAGTTCCTCGTCGACCAGCCGCATCGCGTCGAGCGCCGCCATCCCGCTCTCCGGGAACGCCCTGTCGGGCGCGTCCTCGGTGAGGAAGCGGTTGCCGTAGAGCATCGCGGCCTGTTCCGGGGTCAGCTGATCGGTCATTTCTTCCTCCTGGTCGCGACGTGTCTGCTGTCGCACCAACTATGTGGGGGTAAAAGCAGACGCGTGGGCGGTCGGGCGGGTCGGCTAGGCGCGGCCTTCGGCCTCCTCGACCGTCAGCTCGGCGGTCGGGTTGGCCTCCAGGCGCTGGTCGGGGATCGGCTGGCCGCTGCGCACCGAGAGGCCGTAGGTGCCGGCCGCCAGGCGCTCCTCGGCCCGTTCGACCGCCTCCAGACGCTTGCGAAGGTCCTCGGCCAGGCCGGCGTCGAGCTCGTCCTGGTAGAGCCCCTCGGAGTCGAAGTCGCCCGGCTCGAGCCGCTCGTCGCCCTCTTCGGGCCCGCCGCGGCGGTTGGCGGCGAGGTCCTTTTCGACCTGCTCGCGCTCGCGCTGCAGCAGTTCCTTGGCGCGCTGCTCGTCCATGAGGACACCGTAACGCGTGCTCGCGGCCTTGGCGAGGGGAAGCGTCGCCGGGGCGATTTGTCCCGGCGGAACGGCCGCGCTATCCTGAATCAGGACTAACTACAGAAATTGGACTTAGCTATGAACTATCTCCTTGTCCCGCTCGACGACGCGATCGTCTTCCCCACCGTCACCGCGACCCTGCCGATCGACGTCGGCGAGGAGGAGCGCGTCTTCCTGATCCCGCGCCGCGAGGGCGAGTACGGCCGCGTCGGCGTCGTCGCCGAGGTGATCGAGCACGGCGTCTCGCGCCGCGGCCGGCCGGTGGCGACCGTGGTCGGCCTGCACCGCGGCCTCGCCGGCGCCGCCCAGGCCGGCGAGGGCGACGCGCTGCGCGTCGAGGTGCAGGAGATCCGCGACGGCCACCCAGATGACGAGC
>DASVWP010000065.1:0-3191 GCA_036393155.1 Solirubrobacterales bacterium
AGATCAGCCACCGCGCCGTCGCGGCGCGGCTGCTTGCGCGCCACCTCGGCGCCCGCGAGGGGGCCGCGGCGGAGCGATGATCCGGAGCAAGAGCGGCGCGGCGGCGCTCTCGATCGCCTCCAACGCGCTGCTGATCGCGATCAAGCTCGCCGCCGGGGCGATCACCGGCTCGATCGCGATCATCACCGAGGCGGTCCACTCGCTGATCGACCTCGTCGCCTCGGTCGTCGCCTACGTCTCCGTCCGCAAAGCCGACGAGCCGGCCGACGAGGACCATCCTTACGGGCACGAGAAGGTCGAGAGCCTGGCGGCGACGATCGAGGGGATGCTGATCCTGGTCGGCGCCGGGATCATCGTCTACGAGGCGACCCACCGGCTGGTCGTCGGCGCGAGCGTCGAAACCCTCGGAGTCGGCATCGCGGTGATGGGCTTCTCGGTGCTCGCCAACCTCGTCGTCTCCACGGTGCTGATGCGGCAGTCGCGCGAGCACGAATCGCCGGCCCTGGAGGGCGATGCCGCCCACCTGCGGACCGACGCGATGACCTCGGCCGGCGTCCTGGTCGGGCTCGGCCTGGTCCAGGTCACCGGCGAGTCCTCCTTCGACTCGATCACCGCGCTGGTGGTCGCGGTGGCGATCGTCTGGTCGGGGATCCGGATCATCCGCCGCTCCTCCGCGGTCCTGGTCGACGAAGCCCTGCCCGACCGCGAGATGGACCGGATCGAGGCGGCGATCGCCGCCGCCCGGACGCCGGAGGTCGCCGGCTACCACAAGCTGCGCGCCCGGCGCGCGGGCAGCCGGCGCCACATCGATCTCCACGTCCAGTACCGCAGCGGCACCAGCCTGGAGCGGGCGCACGAGCTCGCCCACCGGATGCGCGACGCGATCGAGGCCGAGATCCCGCGCGCCGAGGTGCTGATCCACGTCGAGCCGGAGACCTCCCTCAAGGAGCGCAACGCCGGCCCCTACCGCTCGGGCTGATCCCGCCGAGAACGCATTTCTGCCCGCTATGCGGGAGGAAATGCGTCCTCGGCGGCTCAGGGAGGCGGCAGCAGGTTGACCCCGGCGGCGAGGCCGACGGCGACCAGGGTGATCGCGTAGCCGGTGTACCCGCTGAAGGCGAAGAGCACCGCGGCGACGGCGCAGATGATGATGACGGTGATCCAGGAAGCTCGGGCGAGGGTCACGGCCGCTATTTTCACCAAGATGAAGGACGCCCCCGCCACCGAGGCCGCCGCCGGCGATTCCGCGCAGGCGGCGCTGGCCTTCCTCACAGAGATGTCGCCGGACCTGAGGGGGGCGGCGATCCTCGCCGCCGACGGCACCGTCCTCGCCGCCAGCGGCGAGGCCAGAGAGCGTTGGGGGGAGGACGCCGCGGCGCTGTTCGCCGCCGCCGACGCCGCCGGCGGCGAGCCGGCCGAGCAGGTGCACGTGGCGACCGAGCAGGGCGAGGTCTTCGGCCTGCGCAACGAAGGGCTGACCGCGGTCGCGGTGACCGATCGCTTCGCCCTCGCCTCGCTGATGCTCTTCGACATGCGCTCGGCCCTGCGCGACCTCGCGCGGGCCGGCGTGGGCGCTGCCTCTGGGGGCGAGGTCTCGTGACCCCTCCCAAGCCGCACCGGATCCTGCTCGAGCGCGTCTCCGGCTACGCCGACGAGGCGGCCGCCTACATGCGTCGCCGCCGCATCGCCCGCAAGCCCTTCGCCCGCCTCTACTACGCCAACGGCCGAGCCCGCGACCACGCCGGCGACTCGGTCGGCGGGGCCGAGCTGTTCGTCGCCGCCGGCCGGCTGATCGAGCTGGCGGGAAAGCGGCCGCGATGAGCGCCGAGCGCGCGGGAGAGCTGATCGACCCCGCGGTCGCCGAGCGGGTGATCGCCAGGGCGCTGGCCAACGGCGGCCGCTTCGCCGAGGTCTTCGCCGAACGCCGCGACGGGCTGACGATGTCGATCGACGAGTCGCGGGTCGAGGCGGTCCAGTCTGGCGCCGAGGAGGGCGCCGGCGTCCGCGTCGTCGACGGCGGCACGACGTACTTCGCCCATGTCGACGGCCTCGACCCGGCCGATCTCGAACGCGCCGCCGAGGAAGCGGCGGCGGCCCTGCGGGGCGAGCGCCGCGAGCCACGGGAGCTGCGCGCCGAGGCGCCGGCGCCGCTGCCGATCGAGGTTCCCCCGGGGGAGGTTCCGGCCGCGCGCAAGGCGGAGCTGCTGCGCGAGCTCGACGAGCGGGGCCGCGCCCAGGGCACCGAGATCGCCCAGTTCACCGCCTCCTACGTCGAGGCGCGGCGCCAGGTCGCCGTCGCCAACTCCGACGGGCTGCTGAGCGGCGACGACCGCACGCGGGTGCGAGTCGGCGCCCAGGCGGTGGCGCGGCGCGACGAGGTGGTCGAGACCGGGGCGGAGACGCTCGGGGCCCACCGTGGCTTCGAGCTGCTGGAAGACGACCCAGGCCTGATCGCCGAGCAGGCGGCGCGCAAGGCGCTGACCCTGCTCGACGCCCGCCCCGCGCCCTCGGGCTCGATGCCGGTGGTGGTCGGCGGCGGCTTCGGCGGCGTCCTCTTCCACGAGATGACCGGCCACGGCCTCGAGGCCGACCACATCCAGAAGGGCGCCAGCGTCTACGTCGGCAAGCTCGGCGAGCAGGTCGCCCAGCCGCTACTGAACGCCTTCGACGACGGCCGCCTGCCCGGCGAGTGGGGCAGCGACGCGATCGACGACGAGGGGGTCCCGACCCAGAAGACCCAGGTGATCGAGGAGGGCCGGCTCACCTCCTACCTCTACGACCACCTGACCGCCGAGCGCGACCGCGTCGCCTCGACCGGCAACGGCCGCCGCGAGAGCTTCCGCCACCTGCCGATCCCGAGGATGACCAACACCTACATCGCCCCCGGCGAGGCCGAGCCGGAGGCGATGATCGCCGAGCTGAAGCGGGGCTTCTACGCGGTCTCCTTCGCCGGCGGCCAGGTCGACCCGGCGAGCGGCGACTTCGTCTTCGGCGTCTCGGAGGGCTACCTGATCGAGGACGGCAGGGTGACGCGGCCCTGCCGCGGCGCGACGCTGATCGGCAACTGCCTGGAGGCGCTGGCCGCGATCGACGCGGTCGGCAGCGACTTCCGGATGAAGACGGGCATCTGCGGCAAGGGCGGTCAGCGGGTGCCGGTCGGGACCGGCCAGGGCCACGTGCGGATCGCGGCG
>DASVWP010000066.1:0-2980 GCA_036393155.1 Solirubrobacterales bacterium
CGAGTGCACCGCCTCGGTGACGATCGCGATCGAGCCGGTGATCGCGCCGGCGGCGAGCTTGAGGGCGATCAGGATCGCGTTGGAGGCGATCGAGAGCGCAGCGGCGCCGCGTTTGCCGTGGATCACGGCGGGCCTTCCGGCACCGCGGCGAGGTGGGCCGTCAGCATCCGCGCGGCGCGGCCGCGGTGGCTGATCGCGTGCTTCTCCTCCGGCGTCAGCTCGGAGAAGGTCCGCTGGTCCTCGGGGCCGGTGTCGTCGGGGACGAAGGCCGGGTCGTAGCCGAAGCCGCCCTCGCCGCGCGGCTGCTCGATCAGCCGCCCCTCGCAGCGAGCCTCGAAGACGTGCTCGGCGCCGTCGGCGTCGATCAGGGCGATCGCGCAGACGTAGGCGGCGCGCCGGTCGCCGCGTGCGGCGGCGACTTCGCGCAGAAGCTTGTCCAGATTCTCCTGGTCGCTCGCCCCTTCGCCGGCGTAGCGAGCCGAGAGGATCCCGGGCGCGCCGCCGAGGTCGGCGGCTTCGATCCCGGAGTCGTCGGCGATCACCGGCGCGCCGGTCGCCGCGTGCGCGGAGCGCGCCTTGATCAGCGCGTTGGCGAGGAAGCTGTCGCCGTCCTCGACCGGCGAGGGAATGCCGGCCGGCAGCGGCTGCAGGTCGAGCTCGGGCAGCATCTCGCCCATCTCGCGCAGCTTGTGGTCGTTGCGGGTCGCGAGGATCACGCCACCCGCTCCTGCACCTCCCGCAGGCGGTCGATCCCACCTTCGGCGAGGACCAGCAGCTCGTCCAGGGAGGCGCGCGGGAGCGGCGTCCGCTCGGCCGTCGCCTGCACCTCAACCAGGCCCCCGTCGCCGGTCATCACCACGTTCGCGTCGACCTCGGCCTGCGAGTCCTCCTTGTAATCGAGGTCGCAGAGCGCGCGGCCGCCGACCAGGCCGACGCTGACCGCCGCCACCGAGCCGTTCAGCGGTATCTGCTCGATCGCCTTGCGGTCGAGCAGGCGCTGGAAGGCCTGGCGCAGCGCCACGAAGCCGCCGGTGATCGCCGCGCAGCGGGTCCCGCCGTCGGCTTCCAGCACGTCGCAATCGACGTAGACGCTGCGTTCACCGAGCGCCTTGAAGTCGACGACGACGCGCAGCGAGCGGCCGATCAGGCGCTGGATCTCGACGCTGCGGCCGTCCTGTTTGCCCTTCGAGATGTCGCGCTGCTTGCGGTCACCGGTCGAGGCGGGGAGCATCGCGTACTCGGCCGTCACCCAGCCTTTCCCCTTGCCCATCATCCAGCGCGGCACCGTCTCGTTGACCGAGGCGGTGCAGATCACCCTCGTCCGACCGACCGAGATCAGCGCCGAGCCGTCAGCGGATTCGACGAACCCGGGGTCGATCGTCACCGGGCGGATGTCGGCCGGCGCTCTGTCGTAACTGCGTGAAGCTGGCATGCGCGCGAGTCTTTCATGCGGGGCGCCCCGTAGGGAGAGGCGCCCCGTGGGCTCATTTGAAGGTGACCTTGTCGACCGCCTCCTTGATCTTGTCGACGATCACGTTGGCCAGCTCGGTCCCCTGTTTGCCGTTGAACCCCTTCATCGCCGCGACCATCCCGACCATCAGCAGCGAGACCAGGAGGATCAGGCCGACGTACTCGACCGTCCCCTGCCCCGACTCGCCGGCCAGGCGGCGAATCCCCCGCACGCGCTTCGACGCCGCCTCGTAGGCCAGCCCGAGCAGCGCGTGCGCTCGTCCCATCAGTGCGTAGAGCATCGCTCCCTCCCTCGTTCGTCTTGAGTTGAGGGCGGATCCTCGGGCGCGGGGTGATACCGAACAAGACGCCGGAGCAACACTTGACGCACCCGATCGAAAAGGATCTGCGACAAGCGGTGGCGCCGCCTCGGTCCGGCAAATTCTCGGGTGCCTGGGGAAAGATCAGCATGCCCCGGCCGATGCGCGCGGCGCCGCCAGCCGCCAGCCTGGACCCATGGACCGCTTTCCGCAGCGCCGACCGCCGCGCACCCGCTCCCTGGCGCTGACCCTGCTGCGGGGGTGCTCCGCGACGGAGCCGCAGAGGAGCCGTTCTTCGGCTGGAGCGGCCTGACGCGCGCGATCGAGCTGACGCTGCAGGCACACGGGCCGGCGGCCGGGGCGAATCCCGAGGAAACCGAGACGGAGGTGGAGCGATGAACGGACGGGGAATCGACAGGCGAGGGCTGCGAGGGCTGGGCGCCGGCGAGTGGTCGCCCCCACCCCGCCCCGCCACCGCATTGGGCCCCGATCCGGCGGATACGCTCCCCCGGGTGCGGGTCCTCGTCGTCACCAACTTCCAGCCCGACGAGCGCAAGCCGCAGCTCGGCCAGTGGGTGCGCGACCAGGTAGAGGAGGTGCGCCGGCGCGGCATCGACGTCGAGCTGTTCAGCTTCCCGCCCGGATCCGACCAGTACCTGCCGGCGACCCGGCGCCTGCGCTCGCTGCTGCGGCGCGAGCACTTCGACCTCGTCCACGCCCACTACGGCCTGCCGGGCTGGTGCGCGAAGCTGGCCGGCGCCCGGCCGCTGATCGTCACCTTCCACGGCACCGACGTCCGCCACCACCTCGTCGGCCTCCTCTCGCGCCGGCTGGCCTGGCGGATCGACCTGGTCGCGGGCGTCTCGCGGGCCCTCTTCGAGTCCGAGGACGGGCGCCCCGGCCTCCCCCGCGTCCCCGGCTCGGCGGTGCTGCCCTGCGGGCCGGAGCTGGGGCGCTTCGGCCCGATCCCCCGCGCCGCGGCGCGCCGCGAGCTAGGCCTCGACCCGCACGGCCGCTACCTCTTCTTCCCCGCCGATCCGAAGCGGCCCGAGAAGCGCCACGACCGGGCGGCCGAGGTCGCCGCCGCCTGCGAAGCCGAGCTGCTGACCGGCGGCTCGATCGAGCCGGAGCGGATGCCGCTGTGGCTGAACGCAGCCAGCGCCGTTCTCGTCACCTCCGACTACGAGGGCTTCGGCCTCGCCGCCGTCGAG
>DASVWP010000067.1:0-4492 GCA_036393155.1 Solirubrobacterales bacterium
CTGCCGTTCAGCAACTGCGTCCACTACGAGACGAGCGGCGAGCGCCGCGAGGCCTACCACCGCTTCCTGCGCGAGGGCATGCGACCCGGCTACGCCGCCGAGGACGGCGCCGCGCTGCACTTCCTCGACACCGAGCTCAGCGCCGTCGTCTCCTCGCGGCCGCGGGCACACGGCTACCGCCTCGACGTCTCCGGCCAGCGGATCGTCGAGATGCGCATCGCCACCAGCTACCTCGGGGAACGCGGCGTCGACCCCGCGAAGCCGCTGCCGGAGGCGCTCTCCACCGCGGTCCCGGCGTAGCGGCTCGATGGGCCTTGGCAGCGTCAACGGCGACGGCGGCTCGGTTTCCTCCGCCCAGGCCACGCCGGTGCGGCGGATCCTCGCGCTCGGCGGTCACGACTTCACCTCGCGGCCGCCCGACCGGGCGGTCTGCGAGCTGCTGCTGCGGCTGGCCGGCGAGCGTGGTGCCGAGCGGCCGAAGATCTGCATCGTCCCGACCGCCAGCGGCGACACCGGCGAGCTGATCGGGCGTTTCTACGCCGCCTTCGGCGAGCGTCCCTGCGAGCCCTCCGACCTCTCGCTGTTCCGGCTCGGCCGGCGGCCGATGGCGCTGCGCGACCACCTCCTCGCCCAGGACCTGATCTACGTCGGCGGCGGCAGCATGGTCAACCTGCTGGCGGTCTGGGAGGCGCATGACGTCGCCTCGATCCTCAGCCTCGCCTGGCGCAGCGGGATCGTCCTCGCCGGCCAGAGCGCCGGCGCGATGTGCTGGTTCGAGGCCGGGGTGACGAAGTCCTCCGGCAGGCCGCTCGCGGCGGCCGGCCTGGGGCTTCTCCCGGGCAGCCTCTGCGTCCACTACAACAACGAGCCCGAGCGCCGGGCCGCCTACCTGGCGGCGGTCGGCGAGGGCATGCCCGACGGCTACGGCCTGGACGATTACGCGGGCCTGCTCTGGGAGGGCGAGGCGGCGCCCTCGGCGCTGACCGCCCGCCGCGGCGCCCGCGCCTACCGGGTCCGCCGCCGCGAGGAGGGCGTCGCGGAGTCGCCGCTGCCGGCCCGCTTCCTGCCCGCGCCGGCCCCCGCCGCGCTGCGCGAGGACATCGCCGAGTTTCGCCGGATCAAAAAGATGCGCAGACGCGCCGGGTGGCTCGGCTGAGCGTGCTCAGCCCTCGCCGGCGACGGGAGGTGCGGTCGGGTCAGCCCCCTCCTCGCCCAGTTTCTCGCGGGCGATGTACTCCTCGGCCAGCAGGAGGTTCTCCTTCGAGCGCTCGACGACGTTGAGCAGGTCGCCCATCAGCGCCACCTCCTCGACCTGCTCCTTGACGAACCAGGTCATGAACTGCTCGGCGCGGTAGTCCTTGGTCTCGCGCGCCAGCTCGAAGAGGGCGAAGATCTCATCGCTGACCCGTTTCTCCTGCTTCAGGGCCATCCGCACCGGGGCGCTCCCGTCCTCGAAGCTGGTCGGGTGGGCCGTGATGTCGGGGATCCGCACTTCCTCGTCGACGTCGAGCAGGTACTGGATCATCATCATCGCGTGCTCGCGCTCCTCCAGCGCCTGGCGGTAGAAGAAGGTGGCGAGGCGGGGCAGGGTTTCGGCGTCGTAGTACACGGCGGCGCCCACGTACTGCTGGGAGGCCGCGAACTCGTTGGCGATCTGCTCGTTGAGGGCGTCGGCGAAGGACTTGTCGGGCATCGGGGCTCCTCGGTGCGAGTCGGAGGGACGGGCCGCCCCAACGTAACGGAAACGGACCCTCAGATCCGCCAGCGGAAGCCGAGCTCCTCGATCGCCGGCTCCAGGGGGCTGCTCGGCAGCCCCGGCTCGGTCGCCTGGGCGGGGTCGTTGTAGCCGCTGGGGGCGACGTCGTTCGGCGTGTCGGGGTGGAAGATCGAGGCCAGGTACTGGATCTGGCCGCGGCCCTGGCCGAGCTCGGTCTGGCCGCCGCCGTAGGCGCCGACCCCGCGCTCCTCGCAGTAGTCGTAGGCGGCGAAGAGGTTGCGGATCGGCCCGAAGCGCGAGGGCTTGATGTTGACCGTGCGCGGCGGCGACCACGGCATCGCCTCGATGTCGGCGATCGAGTGGATCGGCGCGTCCCAGGTGACGCGCTCGTGCACGGGCTCGAGCAGCGGCCGCGTCTCCTCGGTGACGTCGGGGTCCTCGAGCCAGGCGTCTGGGAAGGTCTCGATCAGCTTCGCGTAGAGCTGGGGGTCGGTTTCGACGTCGACCGGCGTGCCTTTGTAGAAGCCCTTGAAGTCGAGCGAGTCGACCGCGCCGGTGGCCGCCAGGGCGGCGATCAGGCCGTCGTCCCAGTCGTTGACCGGGTCGAGCTTGAAGCGCAGCGTCGGGTAAGCCTCGAGCCGGGCGAGCAGCGGCTCGATCGAGGAGCGCGCGCCCTCCTCCCAGCCGGCGAGCCGCATCGAGCAGACGAAGTTCAGCGGCTTGGGCTCGCGGCCCAGGGCGGCGGCGAGGTTGGTCCCCGCCTGGCGCAGCGCCAGGTCCAGCGCCGCCGACTCGAAGGCCCAGCGGCGGTAGGCGGGGGAGATCTCCTCCCGCACCGGCGTCCCGGCGGGGAAGAGGTCGACCTCGTCCAGGTGCGCGGAGAACTCGGCGAAGGTGTAGGTGCCGGCCAGGCCGGCGGGCGGCCCATGGCCCTGCTGGGCGACGTGGTCGATCGCGTCGTAGACGACGTCCTCGCCGACCCCCTCGTGGCCGCCGCCGCTCAGCTTGACAATCGTCGTCAGCCGTTCGAACTCGCCGAGCGTGAATTCCAGCCCCTCGAACTCGCAGGCCTCGATCTCCAGCGGCAGGTCGGCGATCGCGTCGAAGCTGGCCATCGAGGCTGACCCTAGAGGATCGCCTTCGCCGGCCGGCCGGGCTCCTCTACCGGGTGACGCGCAGCGTCTTCAGCTCGCGGTCGGAGCTGCCGCGGACGAAGCCGCCGTGGGCGACGCTCTCGCGGATGTAGTCGAGGGTGTCGGCGGTCAGCCGCT
The DNA here is from genome assembly GCA_036393155.1 of Solirubrobacterales bacterium. GTDB lineage: Bacteria > Actinomycetota > Thermoleophilia > Solirubrobacterales > 70-9 > VAYN01. Next base: position 2,989 of record DASVWP010000067.1, read on the forward strand.
CGCCGGGCAGGACGTTGGGGATCCCCGGCGGGTAGGCGGCGAGCCCCTCGGCGGCGATGCGGCCGGCGGCGGCCTCGAAGGGGACGACCTCCTGCGGGCCGAGGAAGGCCTCGCGCGGGGTCATCGCCAGCTCGCCCCAGGGCGGGGGCGGGGCCAGCTTCTCCGGCGCGCGGCGCTCGCCTTCCAGCTTCTCGACCACCTGGCGCAGGCCGGCCACCAGGCGCTCACCGGCCACCGCGGCCGGCTCGCCGAGGCCGAAGATCGCGACGACGACGTTGTCGGAGTAGAGCTCGAGGTCGAGGCCGGCGTCGTAGAAGGCCGATTTGGCGATCCGGTAGCCGGTCGAGCCGGTGCCGCGGACGTCGATCGAGAGCCGCAGCGGGTCCCAGCCGGCGATGCCGGGCCGGCCGACCATGCTCTCGTCGAGGCAGGTGAGGCCGGGGATCCGCTCGATCGCCGCCCGCGTCTCGGCGACCGCGGCAAGCGTCTCGTCCAGGAGCTCGGCGCCGTGGACCGCGGCGTGGCGGCGGGCGGCGTCCAGCGAGCCGGAGAGCAGCCCGCTGGGGCTGGTCGTTTCGACCAGGCTGACGCAGCGGTCGACGATCGCCCCGTCGATGCGGCCGCCGTGGCCGAGGTGCAGCATCGCCGCCTGGGTCAGGCTGCCGACGATCTTGTGGGTCGAGGAGGTGACGAGGTCGGCGCCGCAGGAGAGGGCGTCCGGCGGCAGGTCTGGGTGGAAGTGCAGGTGGGCGCCCCAGGCCTCGTCGACGACCAGCGGCACGTCGCGGCTGTGGGCCACCTCGGCCAGCGCGGCGACGTCGGCGCAGGCGCCGAAGTAGGTCGGCGAGACGACCATCGCCGCGACCGCGCTCGGCGTCTCCTCCAGCGCCGCCTCCAGGGCCTCGGGTGTGAGGCCGTGGGCGATCCCCAGCTCGGCGTCGATCTCCGGCGAGACGAAGGTCGGCCGCATGCCGCTGAGGATCAGGCCGTCGATCACCGAGGAGTGAACGTTGCGCTGGACGACGACCCGGTTGCCGCCATGGGCCAGCGCGAGGCAGGTGCTGTGGTTGCCCTGCGAGGCCCCGTTGACGAGGAACCAGCTGCGCCGCGCCCCCCAGGCCTCGGCGGCCAGCAGCTGCGCCTGCTGGAACGGGTTCGGTTCGGGGCCGATGTCGACGCCCTCGGTGACCGAGGGGACGTCGTTGCGCAGGCCGACCTCGCCGACCAGCTCGCGCATCTTCGGGTCGGCGCCGGCGCCGCCCTTGTGGCCGGGCACCTGAAAGCGGCCCGGGTCGCGCTCGGAGTAGGCGAGCAGCGCGTCGACGTAGGGGGTGGAGTCCTGCTCTCGGGGGGGCATCGGGCGAGTCTACGGACCGGCCTGGCTCGGCTTTGGACAACCGGCGGGGGGCTTTTTGGACGATCCCGGCACACCGGTTCCTGGAGAATCGGGGGATGGAGCACACCCCCCACGGCTACTGGCTCGAGGAGGCCGGCCCGGTCGAGC
>DASVWP010000068.1:0-11157 GCA_036393155.1 Solirubrobacterales bacterium
GCCTCCCTCCCGGTAGCGGGCCAAGAGCTTGTAGATCCAGCTGCGATGGACGCCATGGGCCTTCGCCAGCTCTGAGACCGAGCGGCCCTCCAACACGTGCGCCTCGACCAGGTACCGCGCCTTCGCCACAGGAGATCTCCCTTCGTTGGGTGTCTCCTATGTCTCGACACAGGTGTCGCCTGTCTGTTGACACCGGGCACTGCCGGGGCGCTGACCGCATGAATTGCCCCACGGTTCTGACCGGTGGTCGAACCATGGCCCCCGACGGTCGCCGACCGAGGGTCTCGGGGGCCAAAGGGGGACCGGGGCGAGCGATTGTCCCCCCAGGTCGCAGATGTCCGTGCCAGTGGATGACCGGTTCCCGGGTATAGATTCGGTGAGATGGTCCCCGCCAGGTTGAACGTGGTCACGCTCGGCGTCCGCGATCTCCCGCGACTACGAAGTTTCTACTCCGCGCTCGGATGGGAGGTGGCCATCGAGGCCGATGACTTCTGCGCCTTTCGGCTCGGTGGTGTCTTCCTGGGGCTCTTCCCGTGGAACAAGCTTGCCGCGGACGGCCAGGCCCGAGCTGCAGCTCGGGCCGACGGTATGCGGGGCTTCAGCCTCGGCATCAACGTCGAACGGCCCGAGCACGTCGACGAGATCATCGCCGCGGTTGAGAGCGCCGGCGCCCTCGTCACCAAGCCGCCCGGCGACCCGATCGAGTTCGAGGGTCGTAACGCCTACTTTGCCGACCCCGAGGAAAACTACTGGGAGGTCGTGTACCTGAAGAGCGGCGCTGCGGGACAGGGGAGCATTAACCAGGACGAGCAGTAGCCGGCCGTCCTGGCCTGGGCGTTCGGCGATCCCGCTGGCGGGAATCGCGGGGCGCTCGTCGTGGCTATCGAGGCAATGAAATCGGGTCGCCCTCGATCAGCGCGGCGTGGTTCGCCTTGTGTTCGGCTGGGGGCGCTGACCGCGTGAAGAACGGGGCGGCCCTTACGGTGGTCGAACCGCCAGCCGCTCGCTACCGACCGCCTTCGGGCGGCGGGATCTCAAGTTGTCTGCAGATCGCCCGCACCAGCTTCCAGTCGACCTCGCTGTGGCGCGGCACCGCCGAACGTGGACCAGCCTGCGATACCCAGCGCGTGTGGTTGCCGCCCTCGTCGAGCTTTCGGCATCCGTGCTTTCGCAGGTGTCGCTCGAGTTTTCGTCGCTTCACGCGACCTTGAGGTGCAGCAGCTCGCGCTCGCGCTTCTCGCCCGGCTCGGGAGAGAGCATCAGCGCCAAGGCGTCGAGCACGTTCTCACGCGCCTCCTCGCGGCTGCGACCTTGGCTGAGCGCGCCGGGAACGGCTGGGATCGAGGCGACAATCCAGCCTTCCTCTCCATCCTCGTAGAGGATCGTCAGATCGAGGGTCTCGCTCATGGGGCGAGTGTAACGCGGCGTTGGTGTCGATCCGGGCGGGGATTTCTCGTGGCCTCCGCTGGTCGGCGCCTCAGCGACACCGGCTCGCCGTCAATCCTGCCGACTCGGTTCGCCTTGTGTTCGGCTGGGGGCGCTGACTGGCTGGAACGCGCGCCGGGTCAGATCGAACATCTGTTCGCCAGGCTATCCCTCGATTCGGATGGGAGCGCGAAAGCCTTTGTCTGCGGCATTAGGCGCGCTTTGCCAGCGGAGCCGCGCCGCGGTTCGCGTTGTGTTCGGCCAGGGGTAGTGGTACGCTTTACTTATGGCGGAAAAGGTAAAGAATCAAACCACGATCTCCAGCAAGCACCAGGTGACGATTCCCGCCGGAGCGTTCCGCAACGCCGGCCTCGAGCCAGGCGACACCCTCAAGGTCGAGGCGGAGGGCGCGGGGCGTGTGGTGCTCACGCGGATCGACGAGCTGGTTGATCGATACTCCGGCCTGCTGGCCACCGGTGGCGATCTGCGGGGACGCGTTGAAGGGCTTCGCGAGGAGTGGGGGTAGTCCTCGATTCCGATGTGGTAGTCGGGTTCCTGGATCGGGACGACGCTCTCCACGCTGCCGCCGACAAAGCGGTCCGCGAACTCGTCCGGGAACAACGCCTCCTGGTCTCAGCGGTGACCTACGCTGAGGTCCTGACCGGGGCTCGACTCGGCCATCACGACGAGGCCCAGGTTCGCGGATTCTTCTCGCAGCTGATCTCCGGGGTGCTGCCGGTCGACACGACCGTCGCCGACAAGGCGGCCGAGCTGCGCTCTCGGGCCAAAGCCCTGCGGATGCCCGACGCCTTGGTGGTCGCCACCGCTGAGACGCAACCCGACATCGACCTGATCGTGACCGGGGATCGGCGGGTTGCCCGACTGTCGGGGCTGAGGTGCGACGTCCGACTGCTGTAGGAGGGGAGGCGATGCATCCAGTCAAGAGCCAGCTCGGTAGGCGCCTCAGTGTTCCCGAGAGGGAGGCGACGCCGGGTCTATTGGCCCGGAGCGTCTGCTGATAGGTCAGCCACGCGCAGTTGCTGAAGTGCTCGCGCAAAGGGGGGGCTGAAGAGCGGCTATCACGCAGACGCTTGCTGCGCAGGAAGCGAGTGCGCCCAGGGCAGCGAACCAGGTCGAGGCGAGCTCCGCCCCGGAATATCCCAAGCCCGAAGCGGCGATCGCAGCGATTGCCTCGCTGGCGAAAAGAACGACGGCGAACACGGCAAAAGCGCCCGCCGCGCTGGCAAGCAGAGGATTCCGACGCGCAATGGAGTCCTTCGCCGACCTGTCGGTTTGGGCGGCGTCGAAAAAGGCAAGCGCCGCAATCGCCCCGGCGACCGCCGCGGCCAAGAATCCAGTGGTTCCCAGATTGAGACCGAAGGTCAGGGTGCCCAGCCCGCGGTCGTCCGTATAGACCTCGGATCGAAGTAGACCAGCCGTCAGGCCAACTAGGTTCGCCACCATGAAGGCGATGCCCGTCCAGCCCAGGAAGTAGTCGCGCCTAGCCCGCTCACGCTGGGAGAAGCCGATTGCGGCGAGCACCGCGGCGATCATCAGGGTCGCGACGAAGACGCCGTCGAGCACTCCTGCGGCACGGTAGGCGTGCGAGTGCGGCTGGGAGAAACCGACTCCGGCCGCGAACCCGGCTGAGAGGAGCCCAAATCCATAGGCCGCTGCGACGAGCGCCGCCGCGTCCCGAAGGCTCGGCGCTCGTTTCTCAGGTGAGGAAAAGAAGGCCTGCGCGGCGAAGAAGGACGCCAGGGACAGCACGAGGAACTGAACGATCCCCAGACACTCGGCGACAACGAGTCCCGTGGGATTCGGATCGCTGAGGACGTCGGAAAGCCTGAAGGCATGCTCGACCACGTGGAGGGCAAAGGCACCGCCGAAGACGAGCGCTGCCGAACCGAGGAGTCGATCGCGGCCTCCCATTGACCGCACAATGTATTGAGAAGACCGCATACGTACCTTGATGGAGCTTCATGCGGCGACGGCCAGGCACTCCGTGCCCAGTTCGGTCATGAAGTACGGTGCGGCGCTCGCAGGCCGCAACACCTTGGAGGACGCCGAATGCCGGACACCACCTGCCACATGTCGATCTCGCTCGACGGCTTCGTCGCCGGGCCGGAGCAGAGCCGGGAGAACCCGCTGGGCAAGCGCGGGAGGGAGGTCCACACCTGGCACCTCGGCGACGAGCGCGCGACCGACGCCGACGCGACGGCGGAGGGCTGGCTCATGCGACCGCGCGGGGCCTACGTCATGGGGCGCAACATGTTCGGCCCGATCCGCGGCGAGTGGGACGAGGACTGGGAGGGATGGTGGGGCCCCGAGCCGCCCTACCACGCGCCGGTCTTCGTGCTCACCCACCACGAGCGCGAGCCGATCGAGATGGAGGGCGGCACGAGCTTCCACTTCGTCACCCAGGGCTTCGATGTCGCCTACGCGCAGGCGCTCGAGGCGGCCGGGGAGGAGGGGGTCGACATCGCCGGCGGGGCCTCGACCGTCCGCCAGGCGCTCGCCGCCGGAGCGATCGACGAGCTCACGCTTGACCTGGTCCCCGTCCTGCTCGGGTCCGGCGAGCGGCTGTTCGACGGGGTCGAGTCCTTCGAGTTCGAGCCGGTCGAGGCGCTCCACTCTCCGCTCGCCACGCACATCCGCTATCGCCGGGCGGGGTGACCCACGCCCCTGCGCTGCGGGCGCGCGTCGATTTTGGCGCCCCCCTCGACGGAGGAGAGCGCCAAATCGTTCTCAGGAGTTGCTGGTCGTCTGGACCGCGGTGATGACGCTGTCGCTGGCGCCGGTCGAGAAGGCGGTGCCTTCGCTGGAGACGTCTTCGCAGGTAAGGGTCACGGTGCTCGGGGTGCTCGAGGTGACCGCGATCTCCATCGGCAGGGAGGTCTCAGCCAGCCTGATGGTGAGAATCTGGGCCGGGGTGAATGGGGCGCTGAACTGGGCATGGTTGGAGGCGGAGCCGTCGGCGAGCGTGCAGCTGTCGTTCATGTAGCCGGCCGAGGTCGCGGAGCCGCCGAGCTGGGTCTTGCCCTGGACGATGAAGCTGCCCGCCGGGAGGCTCAGAGTCAGGATCGTTTTCGAGGTGCCGGTGAATTCGACGACGCCCGGTTTCGTGGCGCTCAGGCCGGCCACCGCGCCGTTGGCTCCATTCGTGCCGTTCGTCCCGTCTTTACCCGCGGGTCCCGCCGGTCCCTGCTGGCCCTTTGCGTTCCAGCTCAGCTTCTTGTCTTTCTTGTGGCACTTCTTGGCCTGGTAGAGGGTGCCGTCGCTCTTGCTGACGCAGACGGTGATCTTGCCGCTGCCGCTCCCGCTCGCCGCCCAGGCGCCGCCGGCCGCGGCCACGACGAGGGCCAGGGCGCCGATCAGCACCGCGGCTCCCGGGGTGGATTTGAGGAATCGCTTCATCTCCTGCTCCTTTTTCGAATTCGCCTGCGCGGCCTGCCGGTCAGGCGAGCCTCGCCCGAGAAAGCGAGGGCAGGGTAGGAGCGATGCTCCGCGCGGTCAGTATCGAAGGGGTCTCAGTTAGGGATCACTGGACGCCTTCTCTTATAGAGACGCAGAGGTCCACCGATCTGAGATCCTGATGCAGTCTCGTCCTGCGCACAGATGGTGGACGCCCAATCAGACAGGGGTGGTACCGGCCGAGGTCTCGGCTCGCGGCTGGCTCTGCCTGCGCGGGCGCCGAGGTTGGTCGGTCGCGAGGCCGAGCTGGCCCGGATCGCCGAGGAGCTGCGCCGGCACCAGCGCGCGGGCGGCGTCTTCGTCCACGGCCCCGGAGGCGTCGGCAAGACGGCCTTGCTGCGGCGGGCAGCGGAGACGGCGGTGCGCGACCGGGGCTTCGCGGCCACCTGGCTCGACGGCCGGGACATCGCCCCGGCCCCCGACGAGCTCGAGGACGCCCTGGCCGGCGCCCGCTCGGATTCGAAGCCCCTGATCGTGATCGACAGCTTCGAGCACGTCGAGTCACTCGGTGGCTACCTGCGGCGCGCCCTCCTGCCTTCTCTCCCGCGGGGTGCCGCGGTGCTGATCGGTTCGCGACGGGCGCCGGGCCCGGAGTGGCAGCCACGCGAGGACGGCGGTGGCTTCGCGTCGATCGAGCTGCGACCGCTCGACTCGGCCGGCTCGATGGAGCTCCTGGGACAGCTCGGGGTGAACGGAGAGGCGGCGGTGGAAGCTGGGCGCTGGGCGCGCGGCAACCCGCTGGCCCTGGAGCTCGGTGCCGATTCGGTCCGGCGGCTCGGGCGGGTCGCGACGCTGCCGGAGCGCGACCGGGCGGAGCTCGGCGCCGAGCTGGTGGCGCGGCTGGTGGAAGCCCGCCTGCAGGGCCCCCACCTCGCGACCCTCGCGGTTGCGGCAATCGCCCGCGTCACCACCCCTGACCTGCTCGCCGCGACCCTGACCGGCGCCGACCCGAACGCCGAGTGGGAGTGGCTGTGCTCGCGCAGCTTCGTCGAGCCGCGGGGGGAGGGCGCCGCCCCGCACGAGCTGGTCCGCGAAGCGATTCGCGCCGGGGTCGACCGCGAGGATCCGATTCTCGAGCGCGAGCTGCGGCGGCTGGCCGACCACCTGTACGAGCGCGCCGCCGGCCCGGCCGGGCCGCTGGCGATCATCGACCTGGCCGAGCTTGCCCACAGCCCCGCCCTGCGCTGGGGCTTCTCCTGGGCTGCCGCCGCCCGTTACCGAGTCGATGGCGTCCGCGAAGGCGACCTGGCGATCGCCGACCGCGCACTGGAAGGTCGTCGCCACGCTGCCGTCTGGGAGGGGACGCGGCGCATCTTCGAGCAGGCCCCCGAGCATGTCACCGTCGCCCGCGACGGCGAGGACCGGCTCTGCGGGGTCACCGTCACGCTGACCCCCGCCACGGCGGCCCCGGTCGCGCTCGCGGACCCGATTCTCGGTCCGCGGATCCGCCACGCCCGCGAGTTGGGCCGGCTCGACGCGGTGATCTGGCGCGACATGGTCGACCTCAGCCGCGATCCCGAGGGCGGACTCTTCGGCCTGCTCGGGATGGCCGGGCTGCTGGCCGCCTCCTCGGCCAGTCCCCGGCACGCGTACCTGCCGATCAACCCGGCGCTGCCGGGCGCCCGCGAGTTCGCCGCCGCCAGCGGCGGCCACCACGTGCCCGAGCTCGACGTCGTGATCGGCGCCGAGCCGGTCGAGTGCCACGTCATCGACTGGGGGCCCGGGGGCCTCGTCGCCGCCCAGCGCGAGCACCTCTACCGAGAGCTCGGGCTGGCGCCGCCGCCGCGCCCCTCCGAGGCAGCTGCGGTCTCGGTCGAGGGGGTCCGCGACGCCTTCCGCAACCTCCACGAACCGGTGGCCCTGGCCCGCAGCCCGCTGGCCAGCGGCGAGGGGGTGCGCGAGCGATCCGAATCCGTTCGCGAGGCGCTCGCCGACGCGGTCGAGGCGGCTTTCGGCGACGCCCCGGGCGAAGTATTGACGCAGACGGTTCTGCGCCGTGGCTACCTGCAGCGGGCCGCCAGCCACGAGGCCGTTGCCGAAGAGCTTCACATGAGCCGCGCCGCCTACTTTCGACGCCTCCGCCGCGGCTGCGAGCGGGTCGCCAGGTACCTCTCGGCCTCGGCGGGCTGACCCGGAGCGACCTCGCTGTTCAGACGCGAGCGTAGTCGACGCCGTAGCGCCAGGTCTGCGAGCCGTCCTGCCAGGTGGCGCTGGCGGTGCCGCAGGTCCCGAGCAGCCGCAGGTGATAGCTGATGGCACTGATGGCGAGGTGGGGGAACCGCCGCGCCAGCTCGGCCAGGCTCAGTCCCTCCGGGCTGGCGGCGAGCATGGCGAGGAGCTCCTGCCGCAGCGGATGACCGAGGGCATCGCGGATGTCGGTCCCAACCTCCATCGTCGAGCCATCGTGAACCTCGATTTCCCGTGTTGCTAGGCAAATCTTGCTTAGTGTGGGGGGTGTGAGGTGGTTGGGGCACCGCCAGGCTCGTCTGCCCCGCGGTGCCCCGTGGCGCTCAGCCGCCCTTGGTCAGCGACGTACTCGGGTACGCCGGCCCAACGGTCACGAGCTTCACGGCCATCACCTCCCATAGGTAGGACCTTGGCCAGGGGCAGCCGTCCGGGGTCAGCGGAAGGCCCTGCAAATCGGCGCTATCACGGCCCCGTTTCCAAGTGCCCCCGCTCGACGGCCTTCCAGGCCCGTACGACTACACATGTAATTAAAAACTGCCGCATACTCAACAAGGAAAAACACGGTATTCCGCAAACTGCGGGCAATGCGGTAAGTATTCGCTTAGTGGCCTCGCGTACCCAAATGAGAATCCGCGTGAAACTCGGGGCGAAATCTGGGATAGTTGCTCTCGTAGCAAAAATCCTGAGTAATTCGGAGGGATAACGTGGCCACCGCGGCTCTGCCAAGCCTGATCGATACGCGCCTGCTCAAGGCGCAGTCGCACCCGATCCGTGCCCACATCCTCAACATCCTCAGCGAGGGACCAAGCAGTCCCGGCCGGATGCACCGACGGATGGAGGGCGTCAGCCTCAGCCTGGTCTGTCACCACGTCAAGGTGCTGCGCGAGGTCGGCCTGATCGAACTGATCGACGTCAGGAAGCACGGTGGCCGCAAGGAGCACATCTACCGGGCGACGAAATGGCAGTCCTTCGACCAGGAGGAATGGGAAGCGATCGATCCCAAGTTCCGCGACCCGATCGTCGGCACGATCCTCCGGCAGATCTCCGAAGACGCCGGCCGAGCGGCGGCCGAAGGGCGCTTCAACGCGCTCCCCGACCGCCATCTGAGCCGTTCCCCGATCGAGGTCGACAGGCAGGGCTGGCAGGAAGTCCTCGAGGCGCTCGAAGGGGCGCTGGCCGCCATTCTCGAGGCTCACGGAAAGAGCAAGGAACGGGCCTACGAGAGCGGCGAGGAGCTGCTCCCAGCCCGCGTCGTGATGATGCAGTTCCCGATCGGCCGCTTCGCCGAGGAGGACGAGCCACCCGCCGACTGAGCTCGCCGTCCCGCTACAGCCCCGGCGGGTGGCGGACGACGAAGCCGCTTGCCGAGGCGGGGGCGAGGTGCCAGCGAGGCCCGCTGCCGTTCTCGTCCCCGACCGTGTCCCAGCGCAGCCCGGCGATCTCGGCGAACGTGTGGTCGGCGTTGGCGTAGACCGTGATCCACCGTCCGGGCCCGGGCGTGCCCCAGTGCTCGAGCTCGGTCGAGGTCAACGGACGCGGGATCAGCCCGCCGCCGAAGAGGGCGAAGCTGACCGAGCCCGAGCAGTCGTAGCCGGCGGAGTAGAAGGACTGGTGGCCGCCGCCCCACACATAGGGGCGGCCGACGATCGTGTTCGCGGCGTTGATCGCGCCCTTCACCGCTTCCGGCGCGTCGGGCGGTGCCAGGGCCACGCCGGTGAGCAGGATCGCCGTCGATTCCGGGTCGGCGCCGGCGCGGGTGTGGGCGAACAGCTGCTGGCGGCTCAGCGCCGTGGCATGGGGGACCGTCGTCCCGTTGGTCCCGGCTGAGGCGGGAGGCAGTGAGGTGGGGTCCGCCGGCGCCGCAGTCGGCTTGGCCGGCGGGGCTTCGGGCACCGCGCGCCCGGCCCCGCGCTCGACCCGGTAGCGGGCGCCGAGCAGTGCGAGGCTGTTGCCGAGCGCGTCCATCGCGGCGCCGGCGGAGCTGCCTTCGAGCGCCGCGACGACGGTCTTGCCGAGCGCGCCGAGCGGCCCGGCGCCGCCGCTGGCGGCCGAGGTGGGCGTGGCGAGCGGTCCGGCGCAGGCGAGCAGGCCGGCGGCCAGGAGCCAGCAGAGGAGCCCGGCGCGGCGGGAGCTTGTAGAAAGGAGTGACATGTTCGTCCTTGGACTACCGATCAGAAACCCGCGACGGGGCCCAAAGTGGTGAAAATACTCCTGATCCCCCTGGCGATCGTCGCCTTCGTGGTCTTCCTGATCGTGCTGGGGGCGATCGGCCTCGGCGTCGCCTTCGCGGTGATCGCGATCGTCAACCGCCTCTGGCGGGCTCTGAGGTGGGTCGGCCGCCTCGGACGCCCTCGCCGCCGCTCCACCTCCGTCGACGTCTGAGCCGGCGGGCTCAGCAGGGGTGGACGGCCGCCGCGCTCTTGACGACTTCGAAGGCGCTGCCGGGGATGCGCTTCAGCTGGTCGAGGTTCCGGTCGTCCCAGCGGCGGTCGCTGCTGCCGGAGAAGAACCAGTTGGACCCGTTGTCGGCGACGATCAGGCCGTAGCGCTTCATCGCCACGGCGATCGTCCTCGCGGCCCCGCTGAAGCCGCCGAGGCCGTAGCCGGGCTTCAGTCGCAGCCGCAGTCCCATCGGCGGGGCGCTGGGGCTGGAGGTGTCGCCGGCGCAGTGCGAGGCCGGGTGCACCCAGGCGTTGCGGGTGCTCTCGAAGGTGACCCGGATCGCGTGTTCGAGGTGACCGGCGGCGACTTCGTCGTAGCGCACCAGGCCGGCGAAGATCGGCAGCCCGGCGGCGTCGGCGGAGGTCCAGCCGTCGGGGCGCAGCGCGCTCGAGCGGAGGTCCCATTCGACCCCGGAGTCGGCGTTCCAGTGCGGCCGCGGCTTGCCGCGGAAGAACGCGCGGTAGAGCTCGTAGAGCCTGCAGGAGGAGCGGTCGACGACGAGGACGTGGCGGTCCCCGTCGCTGCGGTTGCTGCCCTCGACCGGCGCTCGCCGGGGGATCGGGAAGGGCCCGGGGTCGCTTTCGCTGCCGTAGGCGGCGTAGTGGACCGGGAGCTTGGGCTGGTCGGCGCCGACCACGGCGTAGGGGAAGCCGTAGGGCCGCGGGGAGCCGAAGTCGGGGTGCAGGTGGTCGCCGCCATGGGAGTCGATGTAGGCGATGTAGGCGGCGGAGTGGGGGTCTCGGGGCGCCCCGGAGATGTCCTGGTTCCAGGCCGACTCGTCGGCGAGCGAGGGGGAGCGGGGCGAGAGCGACGCCGGCGGGGCGGGGAAGACCGGGCAGGAGCCGAGGCCGGGGTACGGGCCGACCGCGCCCGCCGGAGCGGCAAGCGCCCAGATCCCCAGCGCGAGCGCCAGCGCCAGCAGGCCCGCCGCCCAGCGCTCGCGACTTTGACCACCCCCTGGTGGGGCAAACCTCGCGAAGGTCATTTCGACCGGTCGGGTAGCCCCTCCCGGACGGTCAGCTTGCCGATCTCCAGCTCCTCGATGACGAGCTGGCGGATCGCCAGGTGACGGATCGCCGCCCGGTCGATCGACAGCCGGCCGACGCTGAGGCGCCCGATCGCGAAGCCGCCGACCGCCGCCGCGCCGACGGCCAGGGCGCCGATCGCCACCGCGCCGCGCGCCTGGGCGAGCGTGGCGCTCAGCGGCCGCGCCTCGGGGCGGAAGGTCGCGAAGGAGAGCCTGGCCACCCGGCTACCGTAGCGCGGCCGTCCCGCGGCGCCTCGGGAGGGTTCAGCTTCGCGCCATCGCCTCGATGCCGTCGAGCAGCCATTCCAGCCCCTGCTCGAAGTCCACCTTGGGCGGCACCCCGAGCGGGCCCCGCTTCGCCCGCCGCCCGAAGGCCCGCTTGAGCAGCGGCAGCTCGCCCGCGGCGAGCGCCTCGGCGACCTCGGGGTCGGCGTCGAGGCCGGGGACGGCGTCGCCGCCGGCGTGCAGGGCGCGGATCAGCCGCTCGCGGGCCCGCTTGCGCATGCAGTGCCCGATCACGTAGTCGTCGACCGCCATCAGCACCGCCGCGCCGGTCTTCATGTCGACGCCCAGCACCTCGACCACACTCAGCGACTGCTCGA
>DASVWP010000069.1:0-5514 GCA_036393155.1 Solirubrobacterales bacterium
CCCTCTGAAAACACTCCCAGCGCGAAGCGCGTTTTCAGAGGGGGTACGGACCTCTCCCCAACCCGCTACGATCCGCGACTCATGGCAGTCCCCAAGAAGAGAACCTCCAGCGCCCGCCGCGACAAGCGCCGCGCCAATCACAAGGCGGCTGAGCCGAGTCTGAACCGCTGCCCGCGCTGCCACAGCCCGCGGCTGCCGCACCGCGTCTGCCCGACCTGCGGCACCTACGCCGGCCGCGAGGTCATCACCCACAAGCTCTCCGCGCCCTCGGCTGCGTCCGACTCCGAGTAGGTCGTGGCGCCGCGGCGCGCGGTGACCGTCGCCCTCGACGGCTACGGGGCCGAGCAGGGCTTCGACGTGCTCGCCCAGGGGGCCCGCCTGGCCGCTGCCGACGGGATCGGCCTGCGGGTCTACGGCCCCGAGCGGGCACTCGGCCTGCACGGCGTCGAGGGCGTCGAGGTGGTCCAGACCAGCGAGTGGATCGGCAACGAGGAGGACCCGGTGCGCGCCGCCCGGGCCAAGAAGGAGGCCTCGGTCGTGCGCGCCGCCCGCGACGTCGCCGAGGGCGGCGCCGAGGCGATGGTCAGCTGCGGCTCGACCGGAGCGACGATGGCGGCGGCGACCTTCGGGCTGCGCCGCCTGCAGGGCGTCCAGCGCCCGGCCCTCGCGGTGCAGCTGCCGGTTCCCGGCAAAGCGGTCCTCTTCCTCGACGTCGGGGCCAATGTCGAGGTTCGCGCCCAGCACCTGGTCCAGTTCGCCTTCCTTGGCGCCGCCTTCAGCGCCGCCGTGCTGGAGGTCCGCGAGCCGACGGTCGGTCTGCTGACGGTCGGCGAGGAGGCGGGCAAGGGGCGCCCGCAGGTCGTCGAGGCCAACCGGATGCTCAGCGAGCAGGCCGGGATCCGCTTCGTCGGCAACGTCGAGGGCCGCGACCTGCCTGCGGCCAAGGCCGACGTCGTCGTCACCGACGGCTTCACCGGCAACGTCTCGCTGAAGCTGATGGAGGGAACCGCGCGCGCGGTGGCCGGCGCGGTCGGCGAGGCCGCTCGCTCCAACCCGCTGGCGGCGATCGGCGGCCTGCTGATGAAACCGGCGCTCGGCGGGCTGCGGCGCGAACTGCACCCCGACACCACCGGTGGGGCGATCCTGCTCGGGCTGCGCGGGGTCGCCGTGGTCGGCCACGGCAGCTCCGGCGCGGCGGGGATCGCCAATGCGATCCGCCTTGCCGCCCGCTGCGCCGAGGTCGATGCGGTGGGTCGCACGGCGGCGCTGCTGCGCGAGAGCGGGGCCGGCCGCGGCGCGCTGGCTGGCGAGGACGACGCGTGATAGGAAGGGGCCGATGAACAGAGACGAAGTCCTCACCCTGGTTCGCGAGCACCTCGCCGAGGAGCTCGAAGTCGACATCGACCGGATCGGCGAGCAGACCCGCTTCAAGGAGGACCTCGACGCCGACTCGCTGGACCTCTACGAGCTGGTGATGGAGCTCGAGGACCGCTACGGCGTCAGCGTCAGCGAGGAGCAGGCGACCCACATCAAGACGGTCGGCGACGCCGTCGGCTTCGTGCTCGAGCACGCGCCCGCGTAGGCGGCAGGTGTCGAGCGACCCCGATTCCGCAGTCGCGCCTCTCTCGGCGCTGATCGTCGAACTGCCCGACGGCCTGCGCCAGCAGGCCCTGACCCACTCCTCCTGGACCGAGCGCCGGGTCGACTCCTACGAGCGCCTCGCCTTCCTCGGCGACAGCGTGCTCGGCCTCTCGGTCGCCAGCGGGCTCCACGAGAGCTTCGGCGAGATCGCCGCCGGCGGGCTGACGAAGATCCACAACCAGGCGGTCAGCGGAGTCTCCTGCGCCGACGTGGGCCGCCGCCTCGGCGTGCCGGAGATGCTGCGCGCCAACGAGCCCGACGACCTGACGGCCGCGATCCCGGCCGCCGTGCTGCTGGAGGGCGAGCGGCCGCTGCCCGAGGCGACCGAGGCGCTGATCGGCGCCTGCTACGTCGCCTTCGGCTTCGAGCGCACCGCCGCCGCGGTGGCCGCCGCCTTCGCGCCGCGGATCGAACACGCCTCTGAGACGCGGATCGATTTCAAGTCCGCTTTGCAGGAGCTTTTGGCCCGTCGCGGGGCGCGCGTCACCTACGAGGTCGTCGGGGCCACCGGGCCGCCCCACCGACGCACCTTCGAGGTGGTCGCTATCGTCGATTCGGAGCGCGTCGGCTCCGGTGAGGGCCGCAGCAAGAAGGCCGCCGAGCAGGTCGCGGCCGAGCGGGCGCTGGCCCATCTGGGCGGCTGAGGGTTTCCCCGCATTTGCCGTGGATCCGAGCCCGTCGTCGCGTCCGACGCGATCGCGACGCTGAGGTGACGGTGGCGAGGAGCGAATAGATGTATCTGAGATCGATCACGATGAAGGGCTTCAAGTCCTTCCCCGAGCGGACGAGCCTGGAGTTCTCGCCCGGCGTCAGCGTGATCGTCGGGCCCAACGGCTCCGGCAAGTCGAACATCACCGACGCGGTGCTCTGGGCGCTTGGCGAGCAGAGCCCGGGGGCGATCCGCGGCGCCTCGATGCAGGACGTGATCTCCGCCGGCGGCAAAGGCGTCGGCCAGCGCAACCAGGCCGAGGTCGAGGTGGTGATCGACAACTCCGACGGCCGGGCGGCCACCGAGTTCTCCGAGGTCGCCGTGCAGCGCCGCCTCGACCGATCCGGCGATGGCGGCTACCGGCTCAACGGCGCCCGCTGCCGGCTCACCGACGTGGTCGAAGTCCTCTCCGACACCAACCTCGGCCGCGAGATGCACTCGGTGATCAGCCAGGGCCGCGTCGAGTCGATCATCCACTCCAAGCCGCGCGAGCGGCGGATGCTGATCGAGGAGGCCGCCGGTCTCGGCAAGCACCGCAAGCGCCGCCGCCGGTCGGAGCTGAAGCTGCGCGCCGCCAGCGACAACCTCGACCGCGCGCTCGACGTCGAGCGCGAGGCGCGGGGCCGCCTGCGGCCGCTGAAGCGCCAGGCCCAGGCGGCGGAAATCGGCGCCCGGATCGAGCGCGAGGAACTCGGGCTGCGCGGGCGGCTGGTCTCCGAGGAGCTGCGCTTCGGCGCCGACCGGGCCGCCGCCGCGGCCAAGGTGGCGGCCGCCGCGCGCGCCAAGCGGGGACAGGTCGAGGAGCGGTTGGCCGAGGTCGGCAAACGCCGCCTCGCGGCCGAGGAGCGCTTCGCCGCCCGCGACCGCCAGCGCACCCAGGCCTGGGGGATGCTGACCAAGCTGCGCGGCGAGCAGGAGCGGGTCGCGGTCCGCGCCGCCTCGCTCTCCGGTCGCGAGGCCGAGATCGAGGCCTCGCTGGAGCGGCTGCGGATCGAGCTCGGGCCGCTGACCCTCGACGTCGGCTCCTCCGGTGCCCCGGCCGAACGCGCGCGCAAGCTGGCCGAGGAGCTGGGCGAGGTCGAGGCCGGGCTGCGGATCGCCGGCGAGGGGCTGGCGGTCGCCCGCTCCGACGCGGCCGCCGAGTCGGCGCGCGAGGCGGCGCTGGGCGACGTCCGCGCCGGCGCCGAGCGGGCCTCCCGGCACGCCCGGCGGGCCGAGGGGCTGCTCGGAGAGCGCCACCGCGAGGCGATGCGCCGCCGCCTTGCCGGCGGGGAGGAGCTGCTCGACGACGTGCGCGGCGCCCTGGCGGCGATGGAGGCGACGGGGGCGGCGATCCGCGCCCGCGTGCAGCGCACCGAGCAGACGGTGGTCGGCGGCGAGGACGACGGCGACGAGATCGCCGAGGAGTTGCGCGCCTGCTCGCAGCATGAGTTCGAGCTACAGGGCCAGATGAAGGAGATCTCCGACGAGCTGACCCGGGCGGAGGTCGAGGCCGCGCACCTGGGCGACCGCCGGGCGGAGGCCGAGCGCGAGCTGGCGTCGATCGCCGAGCGGCTGGGTGAGGAGATCCCGCCGGCCGAGGAGGCGCTCGCCGAGGAGGAGCGGGCCGAGATCGACCGCCGCCTGGAGCGGCTGGAGCGTCGCCGCGCCCAGATCGGCCCGGTCAACCCGCTGGCCGAGCGCGAGTACGAGGAGGCCCGCGAGCACGTCGAGAGCCTGCAGGCGCAGCGCGAGGACACCGAGCGGGCGATGCGCGAGCTGGAGGCGCTGATCCGCGACATCGACCAGGAGATCG
The DNA here is from genome assembly GCA_036393155.1 of Solirubrobacterales bacterium. Classification (GTDB taxonomy): domain Bacteria; phylum Actinomycetota; class Thermoleophilia; order Solirubrobacterales; family 70-9; genus VAYN01. Next base: position 4,146 of record DASVWP010000069.1, read on the forward strand.
AGCGGGCCTTCGAGGAGACCTTCGAGGCGACGGCGACGAACTTCGAGGAGATGGTCGCCCACCTCTTCCCCGGCGGACGCGGCCGGTTGCGCCGGGTCAGCCTGCGCCCGGTCCGCGACGAAGCGCCGCCGCCGAAGGCCGCGGAGGGAGAGCCCGCCGCGGCGGAGGAGCCCGAGCCCGACGAGGAGGAGGAAGGCCGCGACGAGCTCGGCGTCGAGATCGAGGTGACCCCGGCCGGCAAGTCGATGCGCAAGCTCTCGCTGCTCTCCGGCGGTGAGAAGTCCCTGGTCGCCCTGGCCTTCGTCTTCGCCGTCTTCCTCGCCCGTCCCTGCCCCTTCTACATCCTCGACGAGGTCGAGGCGGCGCTCGACGACGCCAACATCGACCGCTTCCTGCAGCTGGTCCGCCGGTTCTCCGATCGCGCCCAGTTCGTCATCGTCACCCACCAGAAACGGACGATGGACGCCGCCGACGTCCTCTACGGGGTCAGCATGGGCGGCGACGGGGTGACCAAGGTCGTCTCGCGACGCCTGCCTCGCGAAGCCGCCGCAGAGCAGGGCGGCGACGAAGAGCAGGGCGGCAGCACGCTGTCCGCGGTCGCCTGAGGCTGCGGCGTCGCCTTCGCCCGCCGCCACGCGCTGGCGACCGCGATCCTCGGCCGCAACGGCCAGGTCAGCTTCGGCGACGGCGCCGCCCGGATAGCCTCTCCCGTCGATGCCGACGACCTGGCGGGAGATGATCGACCTCGGTTCGCGCGAGACCGCGAACGCCGCGCCGGCTCCTGAGGAGGAGCCGGAGGGCCGCCGCGGCGTCTTCCGTCGCCTGCGCGAGAGCCTCTCGAAAAGCCGCCAGGCGCTGACCGAGGAGATCTCGGCCAGCCTCTTCGACCGCATCGACGACGAAACCTGGGAGCTCCTGGAGGAGGCGCTGATCCTCGCCGACGTCGGCGCCCCGACGACCGCCGCGGTGGTCGAGCGGCTCGAGCACGAGGTCGACTCCGGTGCCGTTCCGGCCGACGGCGCCGCCGTGCGCGACCGCCTGATCGAGATCCTCGCCGAGGTCGCGGCGACCGCGCGGGCGCCGATTGACCTCAGCGGCGAGCCGGCGGTGCTGATGATGGTCGGCGTCAACGGCACCGGCAAGACGACGACGATCGGCAAGATCGCCTGGCATCTGCGCGAGGAGCTCGGCAAGAGCGTGCTCCTCGCGGCAGCCGACACGTTCCGCGCCGCGGCGGAGGAGCAGCTGGAGGGGTGGGCGCAGCGAGCGGGGGTGGAGATCGTCGGCGGCGAGCCGGGCTCCGACCCCGGCGCGGTCGCCTTCGAGGCGATCGCCGAGGCGCGCAGCAAGGGCATCGACGTCGTGATCG
>DASVWP010000070.1:0-4739 GCA_036393155.1 Solirubrobacterales bacterium
CTCCTCCATGTCCTCGGCGCGGTCGGAGACGCGGGCGATCTCGTCGAGCAGGTGGAAGCGGCGAGCTTCGCGGCGCGCGCGCAGCAGCGCGACCGACAGGAAGCTCAGCGCCGCCCCCGCCACCAGCACCCCCGCGATCGCGGTCCAGTCCATCCTCCACCTACCCTCGCTTGCAGCAACCCCTACTGAAAAACCAGTATGTCACTTGAGGGCGGCCGCGACCAGCGATAGGTCCTCGACCAGCGCCGCCAGAGCCAGCTCGCGCTCCTCGTGCCCGCCGGCGCGGAGAATCGCCGAGGGGTGCGCGGTGACGGCGGCGATCTCGGCCCGCGGGTGCTCGAGCAGGCGGCCGCGGTCGCGCGTCATCTTGACCCCGGTGCCGAACAGGGCCCGGGTCGCGGTGGCGCCGAGGGCGACGAGCGCCCGGGGCGAGGTCGCCTCGATCTCCGCCTCCAGCCAGGGCCGGCAGGCCTGGATCTCCCCCGCCCGCGGCGTCTGGTGCAGGCGCCGTTTCCCCCGCGGGCGCCACTTGAAGTGCTTGACCGCGTTGGTCACGTAGGCGGCCCCGGGGTCGATCCCCGCCTCCTCCAGCGCGCGGTGCAGGATCCGCCCGGCGGGGCCGACGAACGGCTTGCCCTCGATGTCCTCCCTGTCGCCGGGCTGCTCGCCGACCAGCATCAGCTCCGCCCCGGCCGGGCCGGCGCCGAACACGGTCTGGGTGGCGTCGCGCCAGAGCTCGCAGCCGCGACAGTCCCTCGCCGCCCGGCGCAGCGCGCTCAGCGAGCGCCGCTCGGGCAGGAACGCGGTCGCGCTCTCGGCCTCGCCCGCGGCCTCGCCCGCTTCTGCGCCGCGGCTCGCCGCCATGGCGGCGAGCTACCCGCCCGGCAACTCGCGAACCACCTCGGAGGCCGGCTTGTCCTCGCGCAGCCCGAGGTAGCGCGGGTGGCGCAGCTTGCCGTCCCGGGTCCACTCCGAGAAGGCGAACTGCCCGACCAGCTCGGGCCTGACCCAGCGTGCCTGCCGCGGCAGCCCGTCGCGGGCGAAGGGCGAGTGGGGCACCTTCAGCGCCTCCATCCGCCGTGCCAGGTCGGCGAGCACGCGCTCGCTGAACCCGGTCCCGACTTTGCCCGCGTAGCGCAGCTCGCCGTCCTCGTGGTAGCCGACCAGGAGCGCCCCGAAGTGCTTGCGCGCGCCCTGCGGCGGCGTGAAGCCGCCGATCACCAGCTCCTGCTCGAAGGAGCACCTGAGCTTCAGCCAGTCGCCGCTGCGAGCGTGGACGTAGGGGCTCTCGGCGCGCTTGGCGATCAGCCCCTCCCAGCCCTTCGCGCAGGCCTCGGCGAAGAAACGGGTGCCGTGCTCGTTGCGGTGCGGGGTGAAGCGGATCGGGCCCTTGAAGTCGAGGCTGCGGCGCAGCAGGTCCTTGCGCGAGCGCAGCGGCAGGCCGGTGGTGTCGTGGCCGTCGAGCTCCAGCAGGTCGAAGAGGTAGAGGTAGACCGGGATCCCGGTCAGCCGCGCCAGCCGCGGGTCGTGGATGCCCATCCGCCCCTGCAGGCGCTCGAAGCTCGTGCGGTTGCCCTCGAAGGCGACGATCTCCCCGTCGGCGAGGAAGCGCCGCATCGGCTCGGCCTCCAGCGCCTCGACCAGCTCCGGGTAGGCGGAGGTGAGGTCTTTGCCGGTCCGCGAGGTCAGCGTCGCTCGGGGCCCCTCGCGGCGGACGATCGCCCGGATCCCATCGAGCTTGCGCTCGAAGACCCAGCCGGGGTCGTCGAAGGGCCCGTCGTGGAGCTTCGCCTTCATCGGCTCCTCGGGACGCGCCATGGGCCGACCCTACCCCTAGGATCGTTGCTCGATGCCCCGCCGTTCCCGCCTCCTCCTGCTCTGCGCCACGGCGCTCGTCCTAGCGGGCTCGATCGGCCTCGCGCGGGCCGCGGCGCCGGCCGGGCGACCGGGCGCCACGGGGTCCCGGGTCGGCCCGCGACGCCCGCCGATCAGGGTCTGGTCGATCCCCTTCGGGCCCAAACGCAAGCGCGAGATGGCCGAATACTCCCAGCGCCACTACGGCGAAGACACCTGGCGCCTGGTCCATCCCCACGTGATCGTCGAGCACATGGCCGAGACGAGCACCGCGAGCGCCGTCTACAACACCTTCGCGCCGGACGTGCCCGACCCCGAGCTGCACGAGCTGCCCAACGTCTGCTCGCACTTCGTGGTCGACTCGGCCGGACGGATCTACCGCCTGGTCAACCTGCGGACGCGGTGCCGCCACACGGTCGGCCTCAACTGGACGGCGATCGGCATCGAGCACACCGGCTTCGCCGACGCCGACGCGCTCGACAACCGGCGCGAGATGCACGCCTCGCTGGCCCTGACCCAGTGGCTGCGCTGCAAGTTCCACATCCCGATCCGCGACGTGATCGGCCACAACGAGAGCCTCAGCTCCCCGTACCACCGCGAGCTGGTGCCGAGCCTGCGCAACCAGACGCACGGCGACTGGCGGCATGCGTCGATGCAGATCTACCGGCGCCGCCTGCGCCGGCTCGGCCCCTGCTAGCGGCTTTCAGGTCCCCTCGGTCCTTCCCTAGATCCGCCCCAAGAGCAGCAGGATCAGGAGGATGATCGCGATCAAGCCGAGGATCCCTCCTGCCACCGCTACCTTCAGCAGGACCAGCACCAGGGCGATCACGATCAGGACGGCGATTAGCCCGCCAACCATCGTCGACTCCTTTCCTCTCTCCCTTTTGGACGATGCCCGCGTTGTCAGTTCGCGAACACTTGGCTCATACCCGCGAACCGGATCAAGAAACGGTGACCGGGGTGAGCAGCGGCTCGCCGCGCACCGCGGCGATCGCGTTGCGGGCGGCCAGCTCGGCCATCGCCCGCCGGGTCTCGACGGTCGCCGAGCCGAGGTGGGGGACCAGCGTCGCGTTCTCCAGCGCCAGCAGGCCCGGGTGCACCTCGGGCTCGTGCTCGTAGACGTCGAGCGCGGCCGCGGCCAGCGGCCCCTCGCGCAGGGCGGAGGCGAGGGCCGCCTCGTCGACCACCGGACCGCGGGCGGTGTTGACGAGGATCGAGCCCGGCTTCATCAGCGCCAGCCGCTCGGCCGAGATCAGGTGCCGGGTCTCGGAGGTCAGCGGGCAGTGCAGGCTGAGCACGTCGGCGGCGCCGAGCAGCTCCTCCAGGCCCAACCGCTCGGCCTCCAGCCCGGCGACCAGCCGCGGGTCGGCGGCGTGGCGGCCGTGGTAGGCGATCTGCATCCCGAAGGCGCGGGCGCGCTCGGCGACCCGGCTGCCGATCGAGCCGAGGCCGACGATCCCGAGCAGCTTGCCGCGCAGCTCGCGGCCGAGCATGAAGGACATCCCCCAGGCCCAGGGCCGGCCGGAGCGGATCAGCCTCTCCCCCTCGCCGAGCCGGCGGGCGGCGGCGAGGATCAGGCCCATCGTGAGGTCGGCGGTGGCGTCGTCGAGGACGCCCGGCGTGTTGGCCACGGCGACGCCGCGGGCGCCCGCCGCCGCGAGGTCGACGTTGTCGAAGCCGACGGCGACGTTGGCGACGCAGCGCAGCCGCGGGCCCGCGGCGTCGAGCAGCTCCGCGTCGACCCGGGTGTGCAGCAGGGTCAGCAGGGCGTCGGCGCCGGCGACCAGCCGCAGCAGCTCGGGCCGCGGCAGCGGGGAGTCCGTCTCGGCGACGCTGACCTCGCCGGCGCCCCGCAGCAGCTCCAGCCCCGCCTCGGGAATGCGGCCGGTGACCGCGAAGCGGACGGGTTGCGCGCTCGGCATCGCCGCGACTCTAGCCGCGGCCCTGGCGCATTTGTTCGGAATCGCCGAACAAATGCGCCTAGGACTCGCGGGCGCGGCGGATCAGCTCGCCGGCGTCGGCGACCTCGCCGAGGTGGGCGAGCTTCTCGGGGTTGACGACCGAGTTGATCGCCACCACGCGCTCGCCGGAGACTTCGACCGTCATCGCGCCGAACACCCGCCCCTCACCGTCGAGCAGCAGCAGGCCCGGCAGGCCGTTGATCTCGACCTGGCGCGAGGCGGCGCCGGCGCGGGCGCCGGCCTTCAGCCAGTTGGCGAGGGTGCGGCCGACCCGGTCGGCCCCGTGCAGGGCGCGGGCCAGGGCCGGCACCTTGCCGCCGCCGTCGCCGCGCAGGACCACGTCGCGCGCCAGCAGGCCCTCCAGAGCCGCCATGTCGCCGCCCTCGGCGGCGGCGAAGAAGCGCCTGCCGAGCTCGCGCCGGCGCTCCTCGCCGCCCTCGAAGCGGCGCCGGCCCTCCTCGACCCGGCGCCGCGCCCGCACCGCGATCTGGCGCGCGTTGGCCTCGCTCTTGCCGACCACCTCGGCGACCTCACCGTAGCCGTAGTCGAAGACGTCGTGGAGCAGCAGCACCGCCCGCTCCTCCGGCGTCAGCCGCTCCAGCAGGACGAGGAAGGAGACCGCGAGGGAGTCGGCCATCTCGACCCGAACCGCCGGGTCCTCGGCCGGGTCGGTGAGCAGCGGCTCGGGCAGCCACTCGCCGACGTAGACCTCGCGGCGGGCGCGGGCCGAGCGCAGCTCGTCGATCGCCAGCCGCGTCGTCACCGTCGCCAGGTAGGCGCGCGGCGAGGCGATCTCCTCGCCGCGCTCCAGGGCCGCGTTCAGCCGCAGCAGCGCCTCCTGCACCACGTCCTCGGCTTCGGCGACGCTGCCGAGCATCCGGTAGGCGACCGCGAAGGCGCTCGGGCGCAGCTCCTCGAGCAGGC
>DASVWP010000071.1:0-3616 GCA_036393155.1 Solirubrobacterales bacterium
CGGCGCCGGCGAAGCCGTCGAGAATCTCCAGCTGGGCCGAGGAGATGGTCAGCCGCCGGTGCTCGTGCTGCCCGTAGAAGGCGAGCAGCCTGCCGCCGAGCAGCTTCAGGTCCGACGCGCTGGCCGCCCGGCCGGCGACGAAGGCGCTGGTCCGCCCGCCGGCCGAGACCCGCCGCCCCAGCACGACCTCCTCGGCGCCCTCCGGCAGCCGTTCGGCCAGTTCCGCCATCTCGGGCTCCTCCAGCAGGCCCGGCGGCAGGTCGAAGACGCCCTCGACCCAGGCCTCCGGTGCCCCCGGGCGGACGATCTGCGCGCGCGCCTTGCCGCCCATCAGCAGGTCGAGCGAGTGCGCGAGGACGGTCTTCCCGGCCCCGGTCTCGCCGGTGATCGCGTTCAGCCCCTCGCCGAGCCGCAGCTCCGCCTTCTCGATCAGCAGCAGGTTCTCGATCCGCAGTTCACGCAGCACGAATCCTGTGTAGCAGCGCCCCCGGACCGACTTCGCGTGGATTTCCGGTCGTTGCGGAGGTCCGGGGGGCCCGGTCCTCGTCAGGCGGCGGCGGGCTCGGCCGCCGCCTCCGTCGGCTGGACGAAGTCCCGCGAGCGCACCAGGGCGAAGCCGAGGCCGGCGCCGACGAAGGAGAGCACCGCGGCGATCAGGATGATCTCGTTGAAGCCGCTGACGAAGGCTTCGGTCGAGGCGTGGGCGACCTGCGCGTGCAGCGGGCGCGGCGTCACTTCGAGGGCGGCTTTAGTGCCGCCGGAGGCAACCAGTTCCCCGAAGCCGCTGGGCGCGTGCGGCAGGAGCTCGCCGAGCTTGGAGTTGACCTGCGACTGGAAGATCGCCCCGAGGGCGGCGACGCCGGTGGCGATCCCGACCTGGCGGAAGGTGGTGTTGATCCCCGAGCCCATGCCGGATTTCTCCACCGGCACGACGGCGATCGCCGCCTGGCCGATCCCCGGGTTGGTGATCCCGATCCCGACGCCGGCGACCAGGAAGCCGGCGAGCAGCGCCGTCCATTCGGAGTCGGCGCTGAGCCCGTGCATCAGCAGCAGGCCGACGCCGACCAGCGAGAGGCCGAGCCCGAGCAGGACCCGGATCGGGATCCGGTGCGAGAGCGAGCCGGCGATCGGCGAGGCGATGAACGAGAGCACGGTCAGCGGCAGGAACCGCAGCCCCGCTTCCAGCGGCGAGTAGAAGAGCACGCCCTGGATGTAGATCGTCAGGTAGAGGAACATCGCGAACATCCCGGCCGAGAGCCCGAAGGCGACCGCCGAGACGCCGTTGAAGGCGGGTTTTCGGAACAGCGTCAGGTCGAGCATCGGGTGCCGGCTGCGCATCTCGATCGCCAGGAAGGCCAGCAGCAGAAGCACGGCGCCCGCCAGGCAGGCGACGATCACGGTGCTGCCCCAGCCTTCCGGGTTGCCGCGGATCAGCCCGAAGATCAGCAGGAAGAGCGCCGCCGAGAAGGTCGCGACGCCGGGGATGTCGATCGGCTGCGGGTCCGGCGAGAGGACGTTGGCGATCCGCCGCTCGGTGAGCACGATCGCCGTCACCCCGATCGGCACGTTGACGAAGAAGATCCACTCCCAGCCGAGGTTCTCGGTGATCACGCCGCCGATCAGCGGACCGACCGCGACCGCGCCGCCGACCGTCGCCCCCCAGACCCCGAAGGCGGTCGCCCGGTCGCGGCCGTGGAACTCCTGGCCGATCAGCGCCAGGGAGGTGGCGAACATCGCCGCGCCGCCGATCCCCTGCAGGCCGCGGAAGAGGTTGAGGACGGTCGGGTTGGGGGCGATGCCGCAGAGGAACGAGGCGAAGGTGAAGATCCCGAAGCCGATCGAGAAGACCCGCCGGCGCCCGAGCCGGTCCCCCAGCGAGCCGGCGGTCAGCAGGCAGGCGGCGAGCATCAGCGAGTAGGCGTCGACGACCCACTGCAGGCTCGAGAGGCTGGCGTTCAGTTCGTCGCGGATGTCGGGCAGGGCGACGTTGACGACCGTGATGTCCAGCAGCAGCATGAACGTCGCGGTCGAGATCAGGACGAGGGTCCACCACTTGCGCTGCATCGAGCGCAGCCTAAAGAACCGGAGCGATGGGCTCCGGCTCAGACGGCCAGATGCCCGAACTTCTCGCGAATGCGCTGGTAGAAGCTGGTTCCGGGCAGCTGGGCGAGCCGGCCGACGCCGTCGACGAAGCTGATCTCCAGTGCCTCGCCGGGGGCGAGATCGGCGACGTAGCCGCCGTCGACCGCGACTTCGACCGGCTGGCGGCCGGCGGCGTTGCCGACGTGCAGCACCTCGCCGGGGGCGACGACGAGGGCGCGCGCCGTGAGCGAGTGCGGCGAGATGTAGCTGACCACGTAGCCCTTCACCCCCCAGGCGAGGATCGGGCCGCTGTTGGCGAGGTTGTAGCCGGTCGAGCCGGCCGGCGTCGCGGCCACCAGGCCGTCGCAGCGCACGTGCCCGACCTCCTGCCCAGCGATCCGGTAGCTCAGCTCGGCGACCCGGTCGTGTGGGCGGCGGGTCAGGGTGATGTCGTTGAAGCCGGGGCCGCTGTGGCCATCGAGGCTGACCTCGAGCCCCGGCAACTCCACCGTCTCGACGTCCCCGTCGAGGGCCCGCCGGATCCCCGCCGCGGCCTCGCCCCGCTCGACCGCCGCGAGGAAGCCGACGGTGCCGAAGTTGACTCCGAAGACCGGCACCCCGGTGCGGGCGAAGCGGCGCAGCGCGTGGAGGATCGAGCCGTCGCCGCCGAGCACCAGGCAGATGTCCGGGTGCTCGTCCACTTCGCTCTCGCAGCGCTCGATCCCGCTCGCCGCGGCGCCGTGCTTCTCCAGCTCCTCGTCGGTGGCGATCAGACGCCAGCCCGCCTCGCGGGCGACCTGGACCGCGATGGCGACCGCTTCGGTCGCCGCCGGCGGGTGCGAGTGGGTGATCAGGGCCGCGGTCTTCACCGCTCCCCCTCCTCGCCGGCCGCGTCGGCGGCAGCGATCGCGCCGTCGATCTCCCCGGCGCCGAGCCCGGGCCCCTCGCCGCCGCACCAGAGGAAGGTCTCGCGGTTGCCCTTCGGTCCCGGCAACCCCGAGGAGGCGAAGCCGCGCACCGGCAGGGCTAGCTCGCCGGCGGCGTCGGCGACGCGGCGGATCGCCTCGCGGCGGTCGGCGGGGTCGCGGACGACGCCGCGGCCGACCCGCTCGCGACCGAGCTCGAACTGCGGCTTGACCATCGCCAGCACCTCGCCGCCGGGCGCGAGGCAGCGGGCCACCGCGGGCAGCACCTTGGTCAGCGAGATGAAGGAGACGTCGACCGTCGCCAGAGAGGGAGCGAAGGGCAGGTCGGCGGGCTGCAGGGCGCGGGCATTCGCGCGCTCGATCGCCGTGACCCGCGGGTCTTCGCGCAACCGCACGTCGAGCTGGCCGTAGGCCACGTCGACCGCGGCGACCCGGGCGGCTCCCCCTTGCAGCAGGCAGTCGGTGAAGCCGCCGGTCGAGGCGCCGACGTCGAGGCAGTCGCGGCCGGCGACGTCGATGGCCAGGGCGTCGAGCGCGTTCTCGAGCTTGATCCCGCCGCGGGAGACGTAGCGTGGGCCGGAATCGATCAGGAGCTCGGCACCGGGGTC
>DASVWP010000072.1:0-5848 GCA_036393155.1 Solirubrobacterales bacterium
CGAAGCCCTCGCCGTCGAGGAACTCGCGCATCGCCGCGGTCACCTTGTGGCGCAGGATCAGCGCCTCGCGCATCTGCTCGCGACGCAGGTCGAGGTAGCGGTAGCGCAGCCGCGTGTCCTCACCGGCGTCGCCGGCGTAGCCCTCGATCTGGAAGGGCGGCGTCTCGGCGTCGGCCAGGAGCTCGGCCTCGCCGACCCGCAGCTCGAACTCCCCGGTCGCCAGCTCCGGGTTGACCGTGTCCTCGGAGCGGCGGACGACGGTCCCGGCCGCGCTCAGCACGTCCTCGGCCCGCAGCTTGTGGGCCAGCCCGAAGGCGGCGCCAGCGGTGTCGGGGTTGAAGACCAGCTGGACGATGCCGGTGCGGTCACGCAGGTCGATGAAGATCAGACCGCCATGGTCGCGGCGGCGGTTGACCCAGCCGGCGACCCTGGCCTCGGAATCCACTCGGTCGGCGAGCACCTGGCCGCACCAGGTGTCGCGATAGCCGTTGGGGGTCAGCGGCGGTGCCTCGCCGACCTCGCCGCCGCTCCTGCCCAGCACCTGACTCACGCTTCCCCTCCGGTCATCTCGTCCACCAGATTGCCGATCTCGACCGCTCGCTGCTCGCCGGTCGCCATGTCGCGCAGTTCCGCCTCGGCGCCGAGGCGCATGAAGAGCACGTAATCGGCGCCGATCCGGTTGGCGTGTTTGAGCTGTCCCTTGGCGCTGCGCCGGGCCATGTCGGTCTCGGCCGCGAGTCCCGCTCGCCGCAGCTCGTTCATCGCCACGACGACCCGCTTCTCCAGCTCGCGGTCGTACTCGAAGGAGATGAAGACCCGCTTCGCCGTCGAGGCGATCTCCTCCTCGCCGAGCGCCAGCAGGATCCGCTCGATCCCGGCGGCGAAGCCGACCGCCGGCGTCGGCGGCCCGCCGAGCTGCTCGATCAGGCCGTCGTAGCGGCCGCCGCCGCCGACCTCCGACTGCGCCCCGAGCTGGTCGCAGACGAAGGAGAAGATCGTCCGCGTGTAGTAGTCGAGGCCGCGGACCAGGGTCGGGTCGATCTCGTAGGCGACTCCGGCGGCGTCGAGCAGCGCCCGCACCTCGGCGAAGTGCTCGGCGTCCTCGCCCTCCAGGGTGCCGACGATCGTCGGCGCGCTCGCCATCACCCCGCGCGTCCCCTCGTCGTCGGAGTCGAAGGCGCGCAGCGGGTTGACGTCGATCCGCTCCCGCACGTCGGGGGAGAGCTCGGACTCGTGCGCGTGCAGGTGGGCTTTCAGCTCCTCCAGGTAGCCCTGCCGCGCGCCGAGCGAGCCGAGGCTGCCCAGGCGCAGCTCGACCCCCGGCACTCCCAGCTCCCCCAGCAGTTCGGCGAGCAGCATGATCGCCTCGGCGTCGGCCAGCGGCGAGTCGGTCCCGATGCACTCCATCCCCAGCTGGTGGAACTGCCGGTAGCGACCGGCCTGCGGGCGCTCGTGGCGGAAGAACGGCCCCAGGTAGGAGAGCTTCACCGGCTGCGCCAGCTTGTGCATCCCGTGCTCGAGGTAGGCGCGGCAGATCGGCGCCGTGCCCTCCGGCCGCAGGGTCAGGCTGCGCCCGCCCTTGTCCTCGAAGGTGAACATCTCCTTGCGGACGATGTCGGTCGAGCGCCCGACCCCGCGCACGAACAGCTCGGTGTCCTCGAAGGAGGGCGTGGCGATCGGCTCGTAGCCGGCGCGGGCGAAGACCTCGCCGGCGACCCTAGCGTCGCGCTCAGCGCACCAGCGAGCCGAGGAACGGGTTCGTCGCCCGCTCGGCCCCCAGCGTGGTCAGCCCCATGTGGCCGGGATGGACGACGGTCTCCTCAGGCAGCGTGTCGAGCAGCGTGGCGATCGAGGCGAGCAGGGTCGGCCCGTCGCCGCCGGGCAGGTCGACCCGGCCGACCGAGCCCTGGAACAGCACGTCGCCGGAGAAGATCGCCGGCTCGCCGCGAACCGCGTAGGTGACGTGGCCGGGGCTGTGGCCGGGGGTGAAGATGACGTCGATCACCAGACCCGCGAGCTCCAGCGTCTCGCCGCCCGCGACGGTCTCGTCGGCGTCGTAGCTCTCGTAGGGCCCGAAGCCCTCCCAGGGGACGAAGCGCATGATGTCGGCGAGGACCGGCACCTCGATCTCCGGGCAGTAGACCGGCGCCCCGGTGGCCCGGGCGACCGGGGCCACCGCGCCGACGTGGTCGAAGTGGGTGTGGGTGAGGAGGATCGCCTCCGCCTCGGCGCCCATCGCCTCCAGGGTGGCGAGGATGCGCTCCGGCTCCTCGCCGGGGTCGACGATGAGCGCCCGCTCGGAGCCCTCGCGCCGGAACAGGAAGCAGTTCTCGGCGATCGCCCCGACGGTCAGCATCTCGACGTCGAGGCTCACCGCTCTTCCCGGGCGCGAATCCGCGCGCGCTCCCGCCGCCGCCACATCGTCATGTCGATGAAGTAGCCGGCGGGGATGTAGAAGACGAGCATGAAGGCGGCGAAGAGCAACGAGGCGCCGACCGGCCGTTTGAAGATCAACAGCAGCAGGACGAAGAAGATCGCCGCGGCGATCAGGCCGCGGATCGTCGAGTTGCGCCAGGTCGGCGGGAGGTCGGCCTTCGGGGCCGGTTTGCGTTTGGAGCGGGCCTGGGACTGGGCCTCGGCGCGACTGCGGGGACGCGAGCGGCGGGGGTTGGTGTCGATGCGCCCGCCCTGCGTGCCGCGGCGCTTGCGCTGGCGCTTTTTCCTCGTCTGGGCCATGCGGTGAATCTAGATGATCGGCGGCCCCGCCGGGCCGCCCGCCGTGCTCAGGAGCCGGAGCCGCCCAGCGCCGCGAGGCGCCGCTCGATCACGCGCTCGTCGGGGTCGAAGCCCCGCATCGGCACGTCGCCGGGGAAGCCGGCCAGCGCCGCCTCGGGGATCAGCCCGACCAGCTCCGCCTCCAGTGGCCGGGCGCCGAGCGGCGCCGCCAACTCCCGCACCGCCTCGACGACGCGGGCCAGCGGCACCGCCAGCGGGTCGTGGACGTTGGTCGAGACCTGCCCGCGCCCGCTCGAGAGCACGAGCCCGATCGCCCGCACTCCCGGCAACCCGCCGCCCGACTCGCGCAGCCCGGCGGCAACCGCGCGGGCCAGGTCGGCATCGCCGCTGTCGAGCTCGACGTTGAAGGCGGCAAGCGGCGGCCGCGCGGTCACCAGGGTGGCACCGGCGTGGCGGTGCGGCAGATCCGGTCCGAAGTCCGGGCGCAGCTGCCCGGCCTCCATCCGCAGCCAGAGCTCGGAGAGGCCGCCGTTGCGGAAGTAGGCGCGCTCCGCCCGCGAGGGGTCGTGCGCCAGCTCGCCGTAGAGGAAGACCGGAACCCCGAGGCCACCGATCTGCCCGGCGACGGCGACCGCCTCCCGGCGCGCGGCCTCGCGGTCCTCCGGCGAGAGCCAGACGACCGGGCAGACGTCGAGCGCGCCGATCGCCGGGTGGGCGCCGCGGTAGCTCGACATGTCGATCGTCTCCACCGCCTCCTCGGCGCCGGCGATGAGCGCCTCGGTCAGCGGGCCCGGCGAGCCGGCGAGGGTGAAGACCGTGCGGTCGTGATCGGCGTCGGTGTGGCGGTCGAGCAGCGCGGCGCCCCGGCCGAATGCGGACCCGATCCGCTCCAGCACCTCCGCATCGCCACCCTCGGAGACGTTCGGGACGGCGAGCAGGGTCGGCATGCGCGCAGGCTAGCCTGTGAGGGGATGGCGGTCGAGGCGCTCACGGACGCGACGGCGGGGACGCTCCTCCTGGGCGACCTGCGGGTCCGGCGGCTCGGCTTCGGGGCGATGCGGATCACCGGCGAGGGCACCTGGGGCGAGCCAGCCGACCGCGACGAAGCCCTGGCGGTCCTGCGGCGGGCCCTGGAGCTGGGCATCGACCTGATCGACACCGCCGACTCCTACGGCCCCGAGGTCAGCGAGGAGCTGATCGCCGAGGCGCTGCACCCCTATCCGGAAGGCCTGATGATCGCCACCAAGGGCGGCTTCACGCGCTCGGGGCCCGGCAAGTGGGAGCCCAACGGCCGCCCCGAGCACCTGCGCGAGGCCTGCGAGGGCTCGCTGCGCCGCCTGCGGGTCGACCACATCGACCTCTACCAGCTGCACGTCCCGGACCGCAACGTGCCCTACGAGGAGTCCGTCGGGGCGGTGAAGGAGCTGCAGGACGAGGGCAAGGTCCGCCAGGTCGGCGTCTCCAACGTCGACCTCGACCAGCTGGCCACCGCCCGCGGGATCCTCGACGTCGTCTCGGTCCAGAACCGCTTCAACCTCGGCGAACGCGACTCCGCCGCGGTGCTCGAGGCCTGCCAACGGGACGGCATCGCCTTCATCCCCTGGTTCCCGCTGAACGCGGGGGCGCTCGCCGAGCCCGGCGGGCCGGCGGCGGAGATCGCCGCCCGCCACGACGCCACCCCGGCCCAGGTCGCCCTGGCCTGGCTGCTCGGAACCGAGGCGACGCTGCCGATCCCCGGCACCAGCTCGGTCGCCCACCTCGAGGAGAACGTCGCCGCGGCCTCGCTCAAGCTCTCTGAGAACGAGCTGGCCGAGCTGACCAGCGCCGCTTAGAACAGCAGCTCGCCGCCGCTGACGATCGCCTCGCCGTCGATTTCGACCGTCGGCTCGAGGACCACGCAGTCGAGGTGGACGGGAACCTGGACCGTGCCGCCGATTGCCGCCGAGGCGCCGAAGGCGACGTGGCAGGTGCCGAGGATCTTCTCGTCCTCGAGGATGTTGCCGGTGAGGATCGCCTCTTCGTTGGTCCCGATCCCCAGCTCGGCGACGTTGGTGCCGTCCTCGCCGTGGGCGGTCAGCAGGCCCATCAGCTGGGCGCCGTCGCCACCGGTGGCCTCGGTCAGATGTCCCTCGCGGACGGTCAATGAGACCGGAGTGTCGAGCAGGCCGACGCCGGCGATCGAGCCGTCGACCACCAGCGTCCCCTCGGCGGTTCCCTCGACCGGCGCGATGAACCCCTCGCCGCAGGGCAGGTTCCCGAAGGCGCCCCGGTTGCTCAGTTCGCCCGCGTCGACGATCCCCAGCCGCCCGTCGAGGCCGAATCGCAGGTCGCTGCCGTGCTTGCAGGTGATCCGCACCTCCGAGCCGCTGTTGAGAGCCGAGACGACGGCCCAGCCGCGGCGCCGCAGCTCCTCCATGTCGGCGGACATCAGGCGGGTCAGCATTTCCTCGGTCACCCCCGGCAGGGTGCCGATCCGCACCCCGGCCTCGCTGGCCGCTTTGCGGGCCGCGGTGTGGGAGAGCGACTGGATCGTCGGCGCGAGGACGACGTCGGCGGCCGCCATCGCCGCCGCCACCGCGCGCGGCGGCTCGGCGGCGTGCGAATCGCGCTCGGAGATCACCGCCAGGGTCGCGTCAGCGCCGTCGCCTTGGGCCTCGATCCGCATCAAGGCCCCGATCTCTTCGGTGACCGGGTTGCAGACCACCAGCACGTCCTCACCCGGCGAGACGCCCATGCACTGCCGGACCACCGTCCTCACCGCCCTATCCAAGTCCGCGCTCACGCCCACAACCCTAGCCCTCAGGAAGCCTTGAGGTTTTGTCAAAGCTCCTGCAATTGCCGCATGAGCAACGCGATTGCGAGAATTCGCCTCAGCAAAAGCGCTTCCCCTTGAGGGCGCTCGCCTCAGGCGTCGTCGTCATGGCGATGGCGGAGCGCCCAGGCCTCGAAGAAGACGAGGCCGACGAGCAACGCGCCGAAGGCGATGAACGGCGCCACCCAGCCCGCGGGGTGCGCGATCGCCAGCGCCGCCACCACGAAGGCGTCAGCCGCCAGCAGAAAGGCGACGAGCACCGGCCGCATCCCTGCCCATCCAGATCCCGAACCTCTTCCC
>DASVWP010000073.1:0-8602 GCA_036393155.1 Solirubrobacterales bacterium
GCTCGATGGCGAGGGCGCGCGCCAGGGGGGCCGGGCTCTTGGCCTGCGAGTCGCCGGCGGCCGAGGTCGCGGCAACCGCGCCGCCCGCAACGACGACGAGGACGACAGCCGAAATCAGAGCAATATGTTTGTGTTTTATGAGCAAGCGCAAAACCGTGGCGGGTCTCGCGCGGCTGGTGTGTGCGGCTGCTCACACTTAGACGACTTCTGTAAATCGCCCAAACGCAGGGAAAACCGCTCTACAGGCGGGTTTGAGGGGCTTTAACCAACGGTTCGGGACGAACCGTTGCGGCCGCCGCCCAGCGCCCGCAGGGCGTTGAGGATCACGGCGACGTCGATGCCCTCCTGCAGCAGCGCGCCGCCGATCGGCGGGATGTAGCCGAGGGCGGCGACGACCATCGCCACCCCGCTCAGCCCCATCCCGAAGAGGACGCTCTGGCGGGCGATGCCGAGGGCGCGGCGGCCGATCGAGACGGCAGCGGCGACGCGGTCGATGCGGTCGACGGTGATCACCACGTCGGCGGTCTCCGAGGAGACCGTGGCGCCGATGCCGGCCATCGCGATGCCCACGTCGGCGAGGGCGAGAGCCGGCGCGTCGTTGACGCCGTCGCCGACCATCACCACCGGCGTCAGGCTTGCGTCGGCGCGCATCGCGCGCACCACGTCGAGCTTGTCCTCCGGCGCCTGCTCGGCGAAGACGCCGTCGAGGCCGGCCTCCTCGCCGATCCGCTCCGCGATCTCGGCATGGTCGCCGGTCACCATCGCAACCCGCTCGATCCCCGCCGCGTGTAGCTGGGCGGCGAGGCCGCGGGCGTCCTCGCGCAGCGAGTCTGCCATCACCACCACGCCGGCCAACCGGCCGTCCACCCCGACCAGGACCCGGGCGAGCCCAGCGTCGGAGCCGTCCTCGGCGCGCGGGCCGCCATCGCCGACCTCATAGCCGCGCTCCCGCAGCCAGCCGGCGCTGCCGACCGCGACGCGGTGCCCGGAGACGGTCCCCTCCATCCCCTGGCCCGGCCGCTCGACCGGCTCGGCGGGCTCGGCCAGCCGCAGTCCCCGCCGCTCGGCGTCGTGGACCAGCGCCTCGGCCAGCACGTGGGCGGAGAGCTGGTCGACCGAGGCGGCCAGACGCAGCAGCTCCTCGCGCTCGAAGCCGTCGAGCGCGAAGACCTCGCGGACCGCCGGCATCCCCAGGGTCAGGGTCCCGGTCTTGTCGAGCAGGACGGCGCGGGCTTCGCCGAGCCGCTCGATCGCGCCACCGCCCTTGACGATCACCCCGAGGCGGGCCGCCCGCGAGACGCCGGAGATCAGGGCGATCGGCGCCGCCAGGATCAGCGGGCAGGGCGTGGCCACGACGAGCACGGCGACGGCCCGCACCGGATCGCCGCTGAGCGCCCAGGCGAAGCCGGCCAGGACCAGGGTGACCGGAAGGAAGATCGCCGCGTAGCGGTCGGCGAGGCGGACGAACGGCGCCCGCTGCGTCTCGGCGGCGCGGACCAGCTGCACCAGGTTGGCGTAGGCGCTCTCTGAGGCCCGCCGCTCGGCCCGCAGCCGGAACGCCGCGCCGGCATTGGCGACCCCGCTCTGTAGGAGCGCACCGCGGGCATGGGTGACCGGCAGGGACTCGCCGGTCAGCGTCGACTCGTCGACCACGACCTCATCGCTCAGCACCGCGCCATCGACCGGGACCAGCTCGCCGGAGCGGACCAGGATCACGTCGCCCTCCCGCAGCTCTTCGACCGGCACCTCCTTCCAGCTGTCGTCCTCGCGCCGGTGGGCGATCGTCGGCATCCGCTCCAGCAGCGCCGTCAGCTCGCGGCGGGCGCGGCGCCGCGCCGCCGCCTCCAGCGCGTTGCCGCCGGAGAGCATCAGGGCGATCACCGCCCCGGCCAGGTATTCGCCGATCGCCAGCGCCCCCACCATCGCCACCAGGGCAATTGCGTCCACCCCGACCCGGCCCTGGGCCAGCGTCGTCGCGATAGACCAACCCAGCGGCACCAGCATCACGCCGACGGTCAGGCCCCAGACGACGTTGGCGGCGGTCGGCGCCCCGAGCAGCGCCAGCGCGCCCCCGGCGAGGATCAGGGCCAGGGTGGTCAGGGCGATCAGGCGAGCTCGTGCGTCGCGGTCGAACATTCGGTGCTCTCCCTGATGGTACGGCGGCAGCCGCGGCCAGTCGGCATCATCTCCGGCATGCCCGACGCGGAGACCACGCGCCTGCTGCTCGCCTGCCCGGACCAGCCGGGACTGATCGCGACCGTCAGCGGCTTCCTCGCCGAAGCGGGCCTGAACATCGTCGACGTCGACCAGCACTCGACCGCCGAGGGGCGGTTCTTCATGCGGATGGTCTTCGATGCCGTGCCGCCGCCGGAGCGGCAGGGGCTGGAGCGGCGCTTCGCCCAGGAGGTCGCCGAGCCGTTCGCGATGGAGCACCGGTTCGCCGAGGCGGGCCAGCGCAAGCGGGTGGCGGTGATGGTCTCGCGCGAAGACCACTGCCTCTCGGACCTGCTGTGGCGCTGGCGCAACGGGGAGCTGGGGGGAGAGATCGCGATGGTGCTCTCCAACCACCCCGACCACGCCGAGCAGGTCGAAGCGGTCGGGCTGCCCTTCCACCACGTGCCGATCGACGCGGCCTCCCGCCCGCAGGCCGAGCGGCGCGCCCTGGAGCTGATCGGCGGCGTCGACCTCCTGGTCCTCGCCCGCTACATGCAGATCCTCTCCGCCGACTTCCTGACGCAGCTCCGGGCACCGGCGATCAACATTCACCACAGCTTCCTCCCCGCCTTCGTCGGCGCCGAGCCCTACCGCCGCGCCCACGAACGCGGCGTCAAGCTGATCGGCGCCACCGCCCACTACGTGACCGCCGAGCTCGACGCCGGCCCGATCATCGACCAGGACGTGACCCGGGTCAGCCACCGCGACGAGATCCCCGACCTCGAGCGGATCGGCCGCGACATCGAGCGCCTGGTCCTGGCGCGGGCGGTG
Source organism: Solirubrobacterales bacterium (assembly GCA_036393155.1). Lineage (GTDB taxonomy): Bacteria > Actinomycetota > Thermoleophilia > Solirubrobacterales > 70-9 > VAYN01. The sequence goes on from DASVWP010000073.1 coordinate 2,986, forward strand.
ATGGCGCACCTCGACGACCGGGTGCTGCTCGACGGCGAGCGCACGGTCGTCTTCTGAGGCGTCGCGCTCTCCAAGGCGGCGCGCTCGCGGGCGTCCGCGCTCGGACCTATAAACACGCGGAACTGGCTGGCTGGCCAGTTGATCGCGTAACCTGTTGCCGGATGGAGCAGGCGACTCTTCCCCGCCCGGGCCTCCGCCACCCCACGTCCCCGGCGCCGCCGGGCTCCCGGATCCCGGCGGCGCTGCAGGGCTTCCGCTACCTGCACGACCCGCTCGGCTTCCTGATCCGCTCGCAGCGCCGTTACGGCGACATCTTCACGGTCCGCTTCCCGTTCTTCGGCCGCATCGTCTACGTCGCCCGGCCCGACCTCGTCAAAGAGGTCTTCACCGGGTCGCCCGCGGTCTTCCACGCCGGGGAGGCCAACGCCTCTGTGCTGGAGCCGGCGCTGGGGCCGAACTCGGTCCTCACCCTCGACGACGAGCCCCATATGCGCCAGCGCAAGCTGCTGCTGCCGCCCTTCCACGGCGAGCGGGTGCGCCGCTACGGCGAGCTGATCGTCGAGATGACCCGGCAGGAGATGGAGAGCTGGCCGGTCGGCGAGCCGTTCGCGATGCGGCCGCACACCCAGCGGATCACCCTGGCGGTGATCATGCGGGCGGTCTTCGGCGTCCACGACGAGCGGCGGCTGGCCCGCTTCGAGGCGCTGATCGACGACTTCGCCAAGCGGGTCGGGGTGATCACCGCCTTCCCCACCCTGCGCCGCGACCTCGGCCGCTTCAGCCCCTGGGCCCGCTTCGTCCGCTCCCGCGCGGCGCTCGACGAGTTCGTCTACGAGGAGATCCGGCTGCGCCGCGCCGAACCCGGCCACGAGCAGCGCGACGACGTGATGTCGCTGCTGCTCGGCGCCCGCGACGAGGACGGCGAGCCGATGAGCGACCGGGAACTGCGCGACGAGCTGGTGACCGTGCTCGGCGCCGGGCACGAGACGACCGCCACCGGGCTCGCCTGGGCGGTCGAGCGGCTGACCCGCAACCCGGCGGTGCTGGCGAGGCTGCGCGAGTCGCTGGCCGCCGGCGAGGAGGAGTACCTCGGGGCCACGGTCAAGGAGACGCTGCGCTCGCGGCCGGTGATCGTCGACGTCGCCCGCAAGCTGACCGCGCCGGCGACCGTGGGCGGCTACGAGCTGCCCGCCGGGGCCTTCGTCCTGCCGGCGATCGCCGCCCTCCACTACCGCGAGGACGCCTTCCCCGAGCCGCAGGAGTTCCGGCCCGAGCGCTTCCTCGACGCCAAGGCCGACAACTACGCCTGGATCCCCTTCGGCGGCGGCGTGCGCCGCTGCATCGGCGCCGCCTTCGCCGAATACGAGATGCGGACGATCCTGCGCGAGTTCGTCGAGCGGGCCGAGCTGCGCCCGGCCAGGCCGGAGCCCGAACGCGTCCGGGTGCGCAACATCACCCTGGCGCCGGCGAAGGGCGCGCAGGTGGTGCTGGCCCGGCCGCTGCGCGGCTGAACCGGGCCGCGGCGGGGCTTCGGTAGCTTGCGCCGATGCCCGAGGAGCCGCTGCGCCTGACCCTGATCTCCGGCAGCCTGCGAAGCCGGTCGACCAACACGGCGCTGCTGCGCACGGCGCTGGAGCTGGTTCCGGAGGGCGCCGAGGCGGTCCTCTACGAGGGCCTGGCGGAGCTGCCGCACTTCAACCCCGACGAGGACCCGCCCGGCGGAACGCCCCCGCGGCCGGTCGCGGCACTGCGCCGCCGGCTCGCCGAAACCGACGCGATCCTCTTCTGCACGCCGGAGTACGCGGGCGCGCTGCCGGGCTCGTTCAAGAACCTGCTCGACTGGACGGTCGGCGGCGGGGAGACCTACGGGATGCCGGTGGCCTGGGTCAACGTCTCCGGCCGGGCGGCGACGAGCGGCGGCGCCGACGCCCACGACTCGCTGCGCAAGGTGCTCGGCTACACCGGCAGCGAGATCGTCGAGCAGGCCTGCGCGCGGATCCCGCTGAGCCGCGAGATGGTCGGCCCGGACGGGACGATTGCCGATGCGGAGGTGCGCGAGCGGCTCGGGAAGGCGATCGAGGCGCTGCTGGCGGCGGCGAGGGGCAAACGCGCCGAGGCCGCCGCTTAGACCTCGGCCGCCTCCTGCGCCTCCTCCCATTCCGCGTAGAGGTCAGCGACCGCCTGCTTGGCGCGGGCGTGGCGCTCGCCGGCCCGCTCGGCGCGACCCGGGCTCGCCCATGCCGCGGGGTCGGCGAGCTCGTCCTCGATCTCCCGCAGCTCCGCCTCGGCGCGCTCGATCTTCTGCTCCAGGCGGGCCGCCCGCCGGGCCGCTTTCTGGGACGGCTTGGTGGCGCTGTACTTGCGGCCGCCGCCCCCACCCGCCGGCTTGGCTTCAGCCTGCCTGGCGGCCTCGGCTTCGTCGTGCCGCCGCTGGTACTCGGCCCAGCCGCTCGGGTGGCTCACCAGGCGGCCGCCCTCGCAGACGATCGTCCGCGTCCCCACCGCCTCCAGCAGCGCCCGGTCGTGGGAGACCAGGATCACCGCCCCCTCGAACTCGGTCAGCGCGTCCTCCAGCGCCTCGCGGCTCTCGATATCGAGGTGGTTGGTCGGCTCGTCGAGCAGCAGGACGTTGGCGCCGGAGGCGACGAGGATCGCCAGCGAGAGCCGGCGCTGCTCGCCGCCGGAGATGTCGGCGAGCTGTTTCTCGACGTCGGCGCCGGAGAAGAGGAAGCCGCCGAGCAGGGCCCGGCACTGGTTCTCGGTCAGGCCGGTCTCGCGCTTGGCGGCATCGAGCACGGTGCCGGTCCCGGCCGCCGTGTCGGCGTGCTGGGAGAGGTAGCCGAGCTTGACGTTGTGGCCGACTCGAACGCTGCCGAGGGCCGGCTCGCGGCGCCCCGCCAGGGTCTCGATCAGGGTCGTCTTGCCGCTGCCGTTGGCGCCGACGAGGACGACGTGTTCGCCGCGCTCGAGGTCCATCTCGGCGCGTTCCAGCAGCACCCGGCCCGGAACCTCAAGCGTCGCCCCCACCAGGCGCAGGACCACCCGGCCGGGCCGCTCGGGCGGCTTGAAGGAGAAGCGCAGCCGCCGCGTGTCGCGCTTTTCGGCCGCCGGGCCCTCGCGCTTGGCCCGCTCGATCTTCTTCACCCGCGACTGCGCCTGGCGCGCCTTGGTCGCCTTGTAGCGGAAGCGCTCGACGAAGCGCTCCATCCGCTCGATCTCCGCCTGCTGGCGCTCGATCGCCTTGCCGAGGGCGATCTGGCGCGCCGCCTGTTCCTGGCGCCAGGCATGCCAGGGGCCGGCGAAGAAGCGGGCCCGGCCGGCCTCCAGCTCCAGCACCGAGGTGCCGACCGCCTCCAGGAACCAGCGGTCGTGGGCGACCAGGACGACGGCGGAGTCGAGGTCGACGAGGTAGCTCTCCAGCCACTCCAGGGAGGGGATGTCGAGGTGGTTCGTCGGCTCGTCGAGCAGCAGCAGGTCGGGCTTGCCGGCCAGCGCCCGGGCCAGCGAGGCGCGGGTCAGCTCGCCCCCCGAGAAGGTCGAGAGCGAGCGCTCGGACTGCTCCGGCGGGAAGCCGAGGCCGCGCAGGACGGAGAGCACGTCGTCGCGCCAGCGGTAGCCGCCGCCCGCTTCCAGGCGCTGCTGGGCGCGCGAGTAGGCGGCCATCGCCTCCTCGCCGGTGTCGCCCTTGGCCATCTCCGCCTCCAGGCGCGCCAGCTCCGCCTCGGCGTCCAGCATGTCGGTGCGCCCGGAGAAGACGTACTCGCCGAGCGTCGCCCGCGACTCGCGCGGCGGGCGCTGGTCGTGGAGGGCGACGCGGGCCCCCCGCTGCACGGTCAGGGTGCCGGCGTCGGGCGAGAGCTCGCCGGCCAGCACCCGCAGCAGCGTCGACTTGCCGGCGCCGTTGCGGCCGGAGAGCGTCATCCGCTCCCGCGGCTCCAGCTTGAAGCCGACGTCGCCGAACAGCAGCTTGCCGCCGACGTAGACGTCCAGTGAGGTTGCGGTTGCGATCGCCATGTTCCGTGCAGGTGCGAGGAGTGAGCTCGGTGCGACCATCGAGCGTAACCTGCGGGCATGGACGGCGATCGGCTGCGGGCGATCCAGGCCCCGCTGAAGGAGGAGTACAGGCGCGAGCCGGAGCGGGCGCTGGTCACCCTGGAGGCCTCGGGCACGCTCGGCGAGGGCGTCTCCTGCTCGGTCCAGACCGGCCGCGCGGTCGCCGAGGCGGGCCTGCACCCGGCGAGCGGCGGCGACGGCAGCCTGCTCTGCTCCGGCGACATGCTGCTGGAGGCGCTCGCCGCCTGCGCCGGCGTCACCCTGCGCGCGGTCGCCACCTCGCTCGGGATCCCCGTCGCCTCCGGCCGGGTCCACGCCGAGGGCGACCTCGACTTCCGCGGCACCCTGGCGGTCGACCGCGAGGCCCCGGTCGGCTTCCAGGAGATCCGGCTCGCCTTCGAGCTGGAGACCGACGCCGACCCCGAGCAGCTGGCGACGCTGCTGAAACTGACCGAGCGCTACTGCGTCGTCTTCCAGACCCTGGCCACGCCTCCCCGCCTCTCGGCGACGGTCGGCGAGAGCCCGGGCGACGCGGCGGACTGAAGCGTCTGTGCCCGGGCCGCTCGGACACCTCGGCGAGCTGGCGAAGGCCCGGGCGACCCGCCGCTCCTCGCAGCGCGACGACGCCCAGCTGCTGCGGGAGCTGGAGGCGCGGCCGCTGCAGCTGCCGGCCGGACTGGAGGTCGAGTGGCTGGGGGTCTCCGGCTACCGGATGACCTACGAGGGACGGACGCTCTTCGTCGACCCCTACCTCTCGCGGGTCCCCTTCCGCGACCTGGTCCTGCGGCGCCAGGCGGTGCCGGACCCCACGGCGCTGGCCCGCTTCGCGACCGCGCCAGGCGAGGCGCCCGGTCGCACCGTCGGCGTCCTGGTTGGCCACACGCACTTCGACCACGCGGTCGACGCGCCGGCGATCGCCCGCCACTTCGGCTGCCGCGCCTACGGCTCGCGCTCGCTGGTCAACCTGATGGGCCTGCACGGGCTCGCCCGGCAGGCGGTGGAGGTGCAGCCCTACCGGACCTACGAGCTGGGGCCGTTCAGGGTCGGGTTCACGCCGAGCGCGCACTCCAAGCTGCTGCTCGGCCTGGCCGTCCCCTACGACGGCGAACTGAGCTGCGAGACGCTCGACGGCCTCTGCCCCGGCGCCTACCGCTGCGGCCAGGTCTGGGGGATCTCGATCGAGGTCGCCGGGGTGCGCTTCTACCACCAGGGAAGCGCCAACCTGATCGACGAGGCAGTGCGCGAGCGGGGCGTCGACGTCTTCCTCGCCGGCGTCGCCGGCCGCAGCTTCACCGAGCGCTACTGGCGCCGGATCCTGCCGCTTCTGCAGCCGCGAGCCGTGGTCCCGACCCACTACGACAACTTCTTCCGCCCGCTCGGCGAGGACCTGGAGTTCGTCACCAACGTCCAGCTCGCCAGGCTGCCGGAGGAGATCGCCGCCGTCAGCCGCGAGATCGAGATCGCGGCGCTGCCTCGGACCGACGCGCCGTGAGCGATGCGTTCATTTCCTCCCCTATGAGGGGGAAATGAACGCATCGAGACCAGCCAGAGGTCAGCCGCAGTA
>DASVWP010000074.1:0-7630 GCA_036393155.1 Solirubrobacterales bacterium
TGTCGGGGGTTCGAGTCCCTCCTCCGGCATCGCCGCCTGCCCGGCATCGCTCGCCTCATCTCCCCGAACGCCGGAATCGCAGTCGCCGGGGGTGAGACCTATCTCATCGCGACTTAGACGGCCGCAGATGGGTACGTCGGACCCTCGAACGGCGCGCAGCCTTTCCTTCGGTCCACCGCGCGCACCCCTTTGCCCCCCGTCCATATGCACCGGGTTTTCCGCCCGGTGCATCTCTCAACCCAAGGAGCAAAATGCCTTCCGATCAACCGCGAGCGGAACGCGGTTTCCCGCTGTTCGTCTCGTCCTTGGCCCTGGTCATCGCGATGGCGGCCCTGCTCGCCGTCGCCTTCAAGCTCAATGGCGCCAACGCGCAGGGACCCCTGAGCTCGACGCGGCCGACGGCGAGCTCGAGCCCGAGCGAACAGGTGAAGCTGGTGATCAAGAGCGACGAGGAGCACGCCCGGAAAGGATCCGATGGCAGCTGGCACGACGCCTACCTCCCGGCCGACTTCTCGGTCAAGCCAGGAAGGACTGTCGAAGTGATTGTCCTCAACTACGACGAAGCCGAACACACCTTCACCTCGCCCCAACTGGGGACCGACGCGACGATCGCCGCGGGGTCCGAAGGAACCCCCTCGGAAACGACCTTCACCTTCAAGGCGCCCGCCAGGAAGGGTCGCTTCCTCTGGTTCTGCACGATGCCGTGCGACCCGTGGGCGATGAACCAGCTCGGGTTCATGCGCGGCCACGTGACCGTCGCCTAGCCTGCCGCCGGTCGGCCTGAGCGGCTCGGAGAGGTCCGGGCCGCTCAGGTCGCCACGCGGTAGCGCAGGTACGCCATGCCGCTGTCGAAGCGGCGCTGGTCGAGCAGCTCGAGCGCGGCTCGCAGGCCGCTCGGCAGAGCGCGGGTGCCACCGCCGACGATCGCCGGTGCGACGATCAGGTGGCACTCGTCGACCACCCCGGCGCGCAGCGCCTCGCCGGCGAGCCCGGCGCCGCCGACCGTCAGGTCCCGCTCCGCGGTCGCCTTCATCTTCCCCACCGCCACGGGGTCGAACTCGCGCTCCAGGCGGGTCCGGGCGCTCTCGACCCCCGGCAGCGTGCGCGAGAAGACGACCTTCTCGGCGCCCCGCCAGATCCCGGCGAAGTCGCGGACGGCAGGTGACCCTCCCTCCTGGTCGCCGTTCGTCTCCCAGTAGACCATCGTCTCGTACATCCGGCGTCCGTAGAGGTAGGTGCCAATCGGTCGCTCGAGCTCGTTGACGAACGCGTGCACCTCCTCGTCAGGGGTCGCCCAGTCGAAGTTGCCATCGGCGTCGGCGACGTAGCCGTCGAGCGAGCAGATCGAGGAGTAGATCAGCCTGGCCACCGCCTGAAGGTAGCTAGCCTGCTCCCCTTGCGCACGGTCAACCTCCACTCCGACACGCAGACCCGGCCCGATGAGGGAATGCGGCAGGCGATCGCCGCGGCCGAGGTCGGCGACGAGCAGCGGGGCCTCGACCCGACGGTCAACGCCCTGCAGGAGCGGGTCGCCGAGCTGCTGGGGCACGAGGCGGCGCTCTTCCTGCCCTCGGGGACGATGTGCAACCTGATCGCCCTGCGGCTGCACATCGGCGGGGCCGGCGAAGAGCTCTACCTGCACAAATGGGCGCACCCGATCATCGCCGAGGCGGGCGGCGCGGCGGCCCTGGCCGGGGCGATGGTCTCGCCGCTCGACGGCGACGGCGGGATGTTCTCGGCCGCGGACCTCGAGGCGGCCCTGCGCGACCCCGCCGACCGCCATCAGCCCCGCTCCCGCCTCGTCACCGTCGAGCAGACGACCAACATCGGCGGCGGCCGGGTATGGGAACTGGAGGCGATCGAGGCGGTGCTCGAGGTCGCTGGGCGCCACGGCCTGCGCACCCACCTCGACGGCGCCCGCCTGCTCAACGCCAGCATCGCCTCCGGCGTCGAGCCCGCGCGCTACGCGGCGGGTTTCGACACCGCTTGGATCGACTTCTCCAAGGGCCTCGGCGCGCCGGTCGGCGCCTGCCTCGCGGGCTCCCGGGAGCTCATCGAGGAGGCCTGGCGGCACAAGCAGATGCTCGGCGGGGCGATGCGGCAGGCCGGGATCGTCGCCGCCGGCGCGCTCTACGCGCTCGACCACAACGTCGAGCGGCTGGCCGAGGACCACGCCAACGCGCTTGCCCTCGCCGAGGGGCTGGCCGAGATCGAGGGGGTCGGCGTCGATCCCGCCCGCACCGACACCAACATCGTCGTCTTCCTCGTCGCCGATGCCCCGCGGCTGGTCGCCGACCTCGAGCAACGGGGCGTCGAGATGCTCGCCATGCACCCCAACGTGGTCCGCGCGGTGACCCACCTCGACGTCAGCCGCGAGGAAATCGACCTGGCGCTCGAAGCGATCCGGGACGCCCTGGGCGGCTGAGCCCGCGTCAGGTCCGGCAGTGGGCGGCGAGCGCCCTCGCGAGGCGCAGCGGCTCCTGGGCCATCAGCGCGTGGCCGCAGCCGTCCAGCACCTGCACTTCCGCCGCCTGCCAGCGCTCGCCCAGCAGCGCGGCGTTCGCCGCCGGAATCACCTGATCCTCGCGGCCATGCGCCACCAGGGTCGGGGGCCGCTCGTCCAGCGGCGGCGGCACCTCCGCGTGCCAGGCTTCGATCGCCGCCTCCTGGGCCCTGACGGCCTCGGGGGAGAGCGCGGCGCGCGCATCGGCGACCTGCTCGCCGAAATCGCGATCCACCTCGGTCGCCACCGCCGGCGGGAAGAGCAGGCCGATCAGCCGCGTCGCCTGCTGGCGGGGCTCGCCGGAGTGGTCGCAGAGGCGACGCCAGCACTCCGCCCCCGGCAGCACGGCCGCCGGGCCGCCGGGGTCGGTGGCGAGCAGAGCCAGGGCCGAGACTCGCCCTGGCGCGCGCGCCGCGAGCCGCTGCCCCACGAAGCCCCCCATCGACCAGCCGACCACCGGCGCCCACGGCAGCTCCAGGGCGTCAAGCAGCGCCTCGACGTCGGCGGCCATCGCGTCGACGGTCAGCTCTCCCCCTCCCAGCTCCGACCCTCCCACGCCGCGGTTGTCCGGGCAGACCACCTCGAAGGACCTGGCGAGCGAGTGGAGGAAGAACGGGTCCCACTCGGCGCCGGTCGCCGCGTAGCCGTTGAGCAGGATCAGCCGGGGGCCGCGACCGACGCTGCTCCAGGCGAGCCTGCGCCCCTCGACTTCAATCGCCGGCATCAGGCCTCGAGCATCAGAGTGACGGGCCCGTCGTTGACCAGAGCCACCCCCATGCAGGCGCCGAAGACGCCCTTCCTGGCCCCGAGACGCTCGCAGAAGCGGTCGTAGAGCGGCTCGGCGACCTCTGGCCTGGCGGCGGCTACATAGCTGGGACGGTTGCCCCGCCGGGCGTCGCCGTAGAGGGTGAACTGGCTGACGCAGAGCACCTCGCGCGCGCCGAGCGGCTCGTTCATCCGCCCCTCGGCGTCGTCGAAGACCCGCAGCGCCCGCACCTTGTCGGCTAGCCGATCCGCCTCTGGCTCCCCGTCCTCGACCCCGATGCCGAGCAGGACGAGCAGCCCGGGCCCGATCTGGGCGACCCGCTCACCCTCGACGTCGACCGCGGCCTGGCTGACCCGCTGGACCAGCGCCCTCACGGGCCTGCGTGGCCTTCCAGGGCCTCGACCAACGAGGAGGCGTCGTACGCGCCCCAGTGGCGGGCGCCGTTGACGAAGAAGGCCGGGGTGCCGGTGGCGCCGCTCGCCTCCGCCGAGGCGAGGTCGCGGGCGACGCGCTCGCGATGGGCGCCGGAGCCGAGCTCCGCGACCATCCGCTCGGCGTCGAGCCCGAGCTCGGAGCCCAGCGCCAGCATCACCTCGCGGGAGAGCTTCGGCTGGGCGTCGTAGAGGGCGTCGTGGTACTCCCAGAACCGGCCCTGGGCGGCCGCCGCCTCGCTGGCTTCGGCGGCCAGCGGGGCCAGGGGATGCTTCTCGGGGATCGGCAGGTGCCGGAAGCCGAAGAGCAATCGCTCGCCGAGTCGGGAGCGGACCCGCCGCAGAACCGACTGGGCGCCGAGGCAGAAGGGGCACTGGAAGTCGCCGAACATCACCAGCTCCAGCTCGGAGCCTGTCTCCCCCCGGACGTGGTCGAGACCTTCAAGCGGCGGTGACAGTCGCTCGTCCACAGGCCTCGATCATAGGGCGGGACCACCCTGGCGATCCCGCCCTTCTCTCTCCCTGGCGACTGGACTCAGCCGTTCTTGCTGATCGAAGCGACGGGGAAGGCCGTCGTGTTGGTGGCGATCTGCACGCTTTCACCCCCTTTCGCGAAATCGCGTGTCAGGAGGCCGACCAGGGTTTTACGGGACGTTGTTCCACCACTGGAGGAAAATCCAGCAAACTGCGGGTATGCTCGCGCCGGGCAGAAGTTTTGGAGTAGTCCAGGGATGGCCACTAAACCGCACAAAACGAGGGAGAAACCCGGCGTGCTTGCCGCCCGGAGCGACGTGGCGCGCCAGATCCGCAAGGCCCTCGCCCACCCGCTCCGCGTCGAGCTGATCAGGCGCTTCGCCGAACGGACGTGGAGCCCGAACGAACTGGCGCAGGAGCTGGGTCACCCGCTCGGCGACGTCAGCTACCACGTCCGCGAGCTGGCGAAGGCCGGAGCGATCGAAGAAGTCGACAGGCGCCCGGTGCGCGGCGCGACCGAGCACTTCTACCGGGGGCTGACCCGAGCCGAAGTGGCCGGCGAGGAGTGGGCCGCGATGAGCTTCAAGGCCCGCCGCGAAGTCAGCGAGACGATCATCCGCAACACCTACGCGGAGATCCTCGCGGCCTTCGAGGCGGGCACGATGGACAAGCAGATCGAGCGCCACCTCTCCTGGCGGCCGGTGGTGGTCGACGAGCAGGGGCGCCTGGAAATCGCCGAGCTGCTGGCCCGGACGCTGCGCGAGGCCGAGCAGATCGAAGCGCGAGCCGCCGCCCGCCGCACCGCGTCGGGGGAGGACCCGGCGACGATGATCGTCAGCCTGCAGGGCTTCGAACGCGGCGGCCGCCCCGGGTAGAGCGCCCCCGGCGCCCGTGGCGCCGCCAGACACGGTGTTATTTGGCCATGAGCGACGTCGAGTCGATCCTCGTGCTGCTGCTGGCCGCGGCTCTGCTGGTGCGGATGGCCGACTTCATCCACATCCCGGCGCCGATCGTGCTGGTCCTCGGCGGCCTGGCGATCGCGCTGCTGCCGGCGATGCCGGACGTCGAACTCGAGCCGGACACGGTCTTCCTCGTCTTCCTGCCGCCGCTCGTCTACGCGGCCGGATGGCGCACCTCACCGCAGGAGCTGCGCGCGGTGATGCGGCCGCTCGCCCTCCTCTCCGTCGGCCTGGTCTTCCTCACCGCCGCCGCCGTCGCCCTCGTGGCCCATGCCACGGTCCCCGGCCTGACCTGGGCCGAGGCGGCGATCCTCGGCGCCGTCCTGGCGCCCACCGACGCCGTCGCCGCGACCTCGATCTTCCGGCGCCTCGGCGCCCCCGAGCGGGTGCGACTGCTGGTTGAAGGCGAGTCGATGATCAACGACGGCACCGCCCTGGTCCTCTACCGGATCGCCGTCGGGGTCGCCACCGGCGGCGCCTTCAGCCTCGGCGGCGCGGCGCTTGAATTCCTCGGCGTCTCGGCCGGCGGCATCCTCGTCGGCCTCGCCGTCGGCTTCCTCTCCGACGCGATCATCCGCCGCCAGACCGACGCCGCCCTCTCGATCTTCCTCTCGGTCCTGACCGCCTACGGCGCCTACATCGGCGCCGAGAAGCTGCACGTCTCCGGCGTCCTCGCCGCGGTCGTCGCCGGCGTCTACGGCGGCTACCGCTCGCCGCGCTCGCTGGATGCCGATATCCGGCTCAGCGCCGTCGCCTTCTGGAACGTGCTCGTCTTCGGGCTGGAGATCACCCTCTTCGTGCTGCTCGGCCTGCAGCTCCCCGGCATCGTCGAAACGCTCGACCAGGCCGGCTCCGGGGTCGGTCAGCTGCTCTGGCCCGTGGCGGCGATCGCGATCGCCTCGACCGTCGTGAGGCTCGGCTTCGTCTTCGCGCTCGGCGAGGACGGTGGCGAGACCGCCGGCCAGCGCTTCGCCGTCGGCTGGAGCGGGATGCGCGGCGCGGTCTCCCTGGCCGCCGCCTTGGCGGTGCCGCTGAGCGTCGGCGCGCGCCCGCAGATCATCTTCCTCAGCTTCGCCCTGATCCTCGTCACGCTGGTCGGCCAGGGACTCTCCCTGCCGTTCATAGTGCGCGCGCTGAAGCTCGAGGAGCCGCGTCGCTGGAGCGACGAAGAGGCGGTGGCGCGGATGGAGGCCGCTCAGGCGGTGCTCGACCGGCTGGACGAGATCGAGGACGAGGAGCGGGCCTCCGAGGCCCAGCTGAAGCGCCTGCGCGACCTCTACCGCGGCCGCTTCCGGATGTGCCAGGCGGTGCTCGGCGGCGAGGATCCCGAGAGCGCCAAGCGCGAGCAGCGGTTCGTCGATTACGGCTCCCTGCGGCGCGAGCTGATCGGCGTCGAGCGCGAGGAACTGCTGAGCCTGCGCGGCGCCGGCCGCCTGCGCAACCAGACGATGCGGATGATCGAGCGCGACCTCGACCTCGAGGAGGCGCGGATCCGCGCCTGAGTCCGTCTCGGTGTCCGCTATCCGGATACCGGGACGAACTCGGTCGGCTCTGCGAAGAACTCGCGGGCTCGCGCGGCGACCAGCTCGGGCCGCTCGTCGGCGATGAAGTGGCCGCAGCCGGACACCAGCTCGACCCGCATGTCCTCGGCGTGGCGCTGGTATCCGCCGAGCATCTGAGGGCGCAGGACGAAATCGTCCTCGCCGAAGACCATCAGGGTCGGGACCCGCAGCCGCGCCTCGGCGTAGCGGCCGCGGACGATCGGCGCCACCTCGCGCAGGTTGAAGGTCCGGTACATCTGCACCGCCGCCCGCGCCCGGGCCGGCTCGGCGAGGTTGTCGGCGAAGGCGGCGAGGTTCTCCTCTGTCCAGACCTCGCGCCGCTCCGAGCCGCCGACCAGCACCTTGCGGACGAACTCGCCGCTCCGGTGCAGCCGGTAGCCGAGCCAGGGAGCCAGGACCAGCTGCTGGTAGGTGAAACGCCAGAGGTGGGGGACGACGTTGCGCAGGTTGACCCAGGGCGGGACGATGTTCAGCGCCAGGAAGCGCTCGAAGCGGTCCGGGGCCCGCAGGCAGAGCAGGAAGCCGATCCAGCCGCCCCAGTCGTGGCCGACCAGCTTCACCCGCTCCAGGCCGAGCTCGTCGAGCACGGCGAGAACGTCGGCGGCGAGGTTCTCCTTCTCGTAGCCCCCGCGGGGCGCGTCGGAGGAGCCGAAGCCGCGCAGGTCCATCGCCAAGACGCGGTGACGAGAGGCCAGGGCCGGCATCAGGTAGCGCCACTCGTACCAGTGCTGCGGCCAGCCGTGCAGGCAGAGGACGACGTCCTCCCCCGCCCCCGCTTCGGCGAGGTGGAAGTCGAGACCGCGGGCCCTGACCCAGCGGTGGGCGACGCCCTCGACCTCAGGCATGGTGGGAGGCGCGCTCATCCGCCTCCGGCCGGGCGGGCGCGGCGACCGGCGGCGCGCCGGGTGCCTCGCGCCGGGCGCCCGCCCCCCTTC
>DASVWP010000075.1:0-12243 GCA_036393155.1 Solirubrobacterales bacterium
CCCCCCCCCCCCCCGGCTCCCCCCCAGGATCGGGGTCGTCATCAGCGACAGCTTTGGGCGGGCTTGGCGGGTTGGCCAGACGGAGGTGGCTATTGGCTGCGCCGGATTGGTGGCTCTAGACGACTGGCGGGGGCGGGCCGATGCCGGTGGGCGGGAGCTGAAGGCTACGGCGATTGCGGTGGCTGACGAGGCGGCAGCGGCGGCTGACCTGGTACGCGACAAGGTCAGCGGGGTGCCGGCTGTCGTGGTGCGGGGACTGGACCGCTACCTGACCGCCGAGGACGGGCCTGGGGCCGCGGCGCTGCGCCGGCCTCGGGGCGAGGACCTCTTTCGCTGACCACCTCGGCTTCGGCGATCCGGCGCCGTACCGAGTCTCAGTCGTCGCGCAGGGTCTCCTTGACCTTGTCGGTGGCGCTGCGCATGCGACGGGCAGGGGTGCGCCAGCGCCCCGGCGCCCTCAGCCAAGCGCGACGTCGAGCACCGCGGCGCCCTCGAGGCTGCCCGAGCGGATCGCCCCCAGCGCCCGGTCAGCCTCGGCCAGCGGGTAGACCTCGACCGCGGTGCGCACCGGCACCCGCGGCGCCAGGGCGATGAACTCCTCGCCGTCGCGGCGGGTCAGGTTGGCGACCGAGCCCAGCACCCGCTCGCCCCACAGCTCCGCGTAGGGGAAGGACGGGATGTCGCTCATGTGGATGCCGGCGCTGATGATCCGCGCCCCCTTGGCGCTCGCCCGCAGCGCCGCCACCATCAGCGGCCCCGCCGGGGCGAAGACGATCGCCCCGTCGAGCTCCTCCGGTGGCGCTTCCGCGGAGGAGCCCGCCCACTCGGCCCCCAGCGAGCGGGCGAAGGCCTGGGTCTCGGCATCGCCCTCGCGGGTGAAGGCGAAGACCCGCCGCCCCTGGTGGACGGCCACCTGGCAGAGGATGTGGGCGGAGGCGCCGAAGCCGTAGAACCCGATCCGCTCGGCCTCGCCGACCAGCCGCAGCGCCCGGTAGCCGATCAGCCCGGCGCAGAGCAGCGGCGCCGCCTGCAGGTCCGGATAGCCGTCGGGAATCGGGAAGCAGAAGCGCTCGTCGGCGACCGCGAGCTCGGCGTAGCCGCCGTCGAGGTCATAGCCAGTGAACTTCGCGTTGTCGCAGAGGTTCTCGCGCCCGCTGGCGCAGTAGCGGCAGGTCCCGTCGGTCCAGCCCAGCCAGGGGACGCCGACCCGCTCGCCGTCCGCGAAGCGCTCCGCCCCCTCCCCGGCCCCGGCGACCGTGCCGACGATCTGGTGCCCCGGCACCAGCGGCAGCTTCGGCTCGGTCAGGTCGCCGTCGACGATGTGCAGGTCGGTGCGGCAGACGCCGCAGGCCCGCACCGCGATCAGCACCTGCCCGGGCCCCGGCTCGGGCTCCGGCAGATCGGCCGCTCTCAGCGGCGCACGCTGCCGGTCCAGGACCATCGCCCGCATCAGTAGGTCTCGATCACCTCGTAGAGCGTCGTCCGCTGCGCCGCCGGGCGGCCGGCAGCGCGGGCGGCGGCGATCAGCTGCTCGGGCTCCAGGCGCACCCCGTGCTGGGAGCCGGCCATGCGGGAGATGTTCTCCTCCATCAGCGTGCCGCCGAGGTCGTTGACCCCCCAGCGCAGCGCCTCGGTCGCCCCCTCCAGGCCCATCTTCACCCAGCTCGCCTGCAGGTTCGCGATCGTCTTCCCGAGCGCCAGCCGGAAGGCCGCGGTGTGCTTGAGGTTCTCGCGCATCGAGATCTCCTCGATCCCGTGGGTGCGGCCGAGCAGCGTGTTGAAGGGGATGAAGCTGAGCGGGACGAACTCGGTGATGCCGCCGGTCCGCTCCTGCAGGGCGCTGACGACGCGCATGTGGCGGGCCAGCTCGCGCGGCTCCTCGATGTGCCCGAACATCACCGTCGAGGTCGAGCGCAGCCCCGCCCGGTGGGAGGCTTCGATGATCTCGACCCAGCGCTGGGCCGGCAGCTTGTTCGGCGAGATCCGCTGGCGAACGCCGTCGTCGAGCACCTCCGCCGCGGTCCCGGGCGTCGAGCCCAGCCCGCAGTCCAGGAGGTATTCGAAGACCTCCCGCGGCGACTTGCCCGAGCGCTCGCAGGCCCAGTTGATCTCCATCGGCGAGTAGGCGTGTAAGTGCAGCTGCGGCGCCACCCGCTTGGCCAGGCGCAGCCAGCGCCCGTACTCCTCCAGGGAGAGGTCGGGATGGATGCCGCCCTGCATGCAGAGCTCGGTGGCGCCGAAGGAGACCGCCTCCTCGATCCGCGCCGCGAAATCACCCTCGGAGACTTCGTAGGCGTCGGGCGAGCGCCGCCCCTGGCCGAAGCCGCAGAAGGCGCAGCCGACCACGCAGACGTTGGTGAAGTTGATGTTGCGGTTGACGACGAAGGTGACGGTGTCGCCGGCCAGCTCGGCGCGCAGCTCGTCGGCGGCCACCCTCATCTCCTCGATCACCTGCGGCCGCGTCTCGGCGAACAGCGCCGTCAGCTCGTCCTCGGAGAGCTCGGTTCCCTCGCGCCCCTTGGCGATCGCCTTCTCGGCCAGAGCACCGTCGATCTTCTCCTCACTCCGCCGCCCCGAACCCCTGCGCGGGATGAAGCTCCAGTACTTCAGCTTGACCACGTCGAGGACCCCCTGCTCCATCCACTCGGGGTCCATGTACTGCGGATAGACGCACAGCCTCTCGGTCAGCGCATACCCCCGTGGCGCCAGCTCCTTGCGCACCTGGTGCGGGCTGGGGAACGGCTCCTCCGGCGAGATGTGATCCCCGTTCGCGCTCAGCCCACCCAGATCGGTAGCCCCCGCTTCCACCAGCTCCGGCCACCAGTCGCTCAGGTTCGGCGGCACCTGGACGCCGACATCCGGCATCAGCCGTCGGCACTCCTGGATCAGGCGCTTGATGTCGTCGATGGAGACCGGGTTCGCCCAGGGGGGGAGGGACGGGACACCCTCCTCACTCGCCTGCCTGGCTGAATCGCCGCCTGCCGTCCGAGATTCGTCGTGGGCCAGCGGCGCAAAACGTTCGGAGGGTGTCCCGTCCCTCCCCCACCGATCGCGTGCCGCTTCGGCTGCGATGTCGGCCACCTCAGCTCCGTAGTAGCGGGGGTGCGGAACGAAGTTCTGGAGGATCACCTCCTGGAGGTGGCCATGGCGGTCATGCAGCTTCGCCAGGGCTTCCAGGGATTCAACGCGGGATTGCTCCGACTCGCCGATGCCGACCAGGATGCCGCTGGTGAAGGGAATCTTCAGCTCGCCGGCGGCCTCGATGGTGGCCAAGCGCTTGGCCGGATGCTTCGTGGGGCTGCCGGCGTGGACGGTGTCCATCAGGCGCTCGCTTATCGACTCCAGCATCAGGCCCTGCGAGGCGGTTACCTCGCGCAGGCGCGCCAGGTCTTCCTTGCTCAGCACTCCGAGGTTCGTGTGCGGCAACATGCCGCGCTCCAGGGCGCGTTCGCAGGCCCAGACGACGTAGCTCGTGAAGTCCTCGTAGCCCCAGTGGCTCAGCTTCGCGGCGACGACCGGGTTGACCTCGGGCCGCTCGCCGGTGAGGACGAGCAGCTCCTTGGCGTTGCGCCTCAGCGCCGCGTCGAGCTGGCGCTCGACCTCCTCAGGCGGATGGACGTGGGCCCGATGGGTGGCGAAGGCGCAGTACTTGCAGTAGCACTGGCAGGTGCGCGAGAGGGAGAGGGTGAAGTTGCGGGAGAAGGTGACCCGGCGCACGCCGCGAGGCTACCGAACGCCCCCGTTCGGCAGCTTCCGCGACGTGCGCGTATCGAACCGGGCCTAGGCGGGGTTTTTCGAGCCGGAGGGCACCGCACCGGTGGTGGTGCGCTGCGGCGGCTCGGTCGGCGCCGGGCCGCCCGGCTCGATGATGAACTTGAAGATCCCAACGGCGACCAGGGCGCCGACCAGCGGGCCGACGATGAAGGGCCAGGTGCCGCCCCAGTGGTTGCCGACCAGCGCGGCGCCGAACCAGCGGGCCGGGTTGAGGCAGCCCCCGGTCAGCGGGCCGGTCACCATGACCAGGAAGGCGAAGGTGGTGCCGATCGCCAGCGGGCCCCAGTCCTTGACGCTCTTTTTGGAGTAGACGACGGCGAGCACGACCATGACCAGCGTCAGCAGCCCGACCGCTTCGACCACGGCGCCGCCGAAGTTGCCGTTCAGCAGGCCGCTGATCTGGCCGGCGCCGTAGTGGGTCGCGCGACCCTCGTCGAGCAGCAGGCCCTTGGTCAGCAGGGCGCCGAGGACGGCGCCGGAGAGCTGGGCGAGGATGTAGATCACCGCGTCGAGCGGGCTGATCCGCCGGATCAGCGCGACCGCGAGCGTCACGGCCGGGTTGAAGTGACCGCCGCTGACGGCGCCGAACATCACGATCACCCCGAAGAGGGTGAGACCCTGGACGAGGCCGACTACCGCGTAGTCAGAGCCGAACTGGGACTGACCGCCGGTCGATACGAACAGCGTGACGACGCTGGTGATGAAGAAGACCAGCAAAAGGGTGCCGATCAACTCAGCCAGATATGCCGCAAGTCCTCGTTCCTGCACTCTCTCCTCCTCCAAATGGCGCCAGATGGGTAAGCGGCGGCAGTCTACCCAGATTTGCTCAATGAATTAGGTTGCGAGTCAGATGAGACGTGCTGTCGCGCTGCTGGCGGCCGTCCTGCTGCTCGCCGGCGTCGCCGGCTGCGGCGGAGGCGGCGCTGAACCGGGCGCGCCGAAAGGCGCGACCCTCGTGCTCGATTTCACGCCCAACGCCGTCCACAGCGGGATCTTCGCGGCGCAGGCGCAGGGCTTCTACCGCCAGGCCGGCGTCGACCTGCACGTCCAGCAGCCGGGCGAATCGACCGACGCGCCGAAGCTGCTCGCCGCCGGCCGGACCGACTTCGCGATCCTCGACATCACCGACCTCGGGATCGCCCGCGAGCGCGGCCTCGACCTGGTCGGGCTGATGCCGATCGTGCAGCGGCCGCTGGCCGCGGTCCTGGCGCGAGGCGACGGCCCGGTCAGGCGCCCCCGCGACCTCGCGGGCCACTCGGTCGGCGTCACCGGACTGCCCTCCGACGAAGCGGTCGTCGACTCCGAGGTGAGCGCCGACGGCGGCGACCCCTCCCAGGTCCACGAGGTGACGATCGGCTTCAACGCCGTCGCCTCGCTGGCGGCCGGCAAGGTCGACGCGGCGACGGGCTTCTGGAACGCCGAGGGCGTCGAGCTGCGCCGGCGGGGCGTCCCGATCCGGATCTTCAAGGTCGACCGCTACGGCGCCCCGCCCTACCCGGAGCTGGTCCTCAGCACCTCCCGCCGCACCCTGGAAAGCGATCCCAAGCTGGTCGCGGCCGTGCTCGCCGCGACCCGCCGCGGCTACGCCTTCGCCGAGCGCGAACCCCAGCAGGCGCTGAACGACCTCCTGGCCGCCAACCCGGCCCTCGAACGCGCCGACCAGGCGGCCCAACTGCGCGTCCTGCTCCCCGACCTGCACCCCGAACCGTTCAACCCGGCCACCCTCCGGGCCTGGGCCGCCTGGGACCTCGAACACGGCCTGCTCGAAAAGCCGCTGAAGGTCGGCGAAGCCTTCGACCTGTCGAACTAGGCGGCGCCGTCCTCGGCCAGCAGCCGGTCGACCAGGGCCGGCAGTTCCCGCGACATCCGCGACCGCGGCACCACCAGGTCGACCCCGGCCGCCGCCGCTTCCTCGCGCTTCTCGACGTCGACGTGCGAGTAGTAGCCGAGCACCGGCACGCCGAGCCCGACCAGGGCCTCTGGGTTCTCCACCTCGAGATCGGCGACGATCGCCTCCGCCCCGTCGAGCGTCGCCTCCCGCAGCGAGCGGGCGAGGATCACGTGGTGGCCGGCGGCGGTCAGGGTCGCGTCGACCCGGCTGGCCAGCATCAGGTCCTCGGCGACGCTGACGACCCGGGCCACGTCAGTTGGCGCGGCGCTGGCGGAACTCCTGGCGGACGCTTTCCGGGCGGCCCCACATCTGCACCACCTCGGTCCGTCCCTCGCGGATCTCGGCGACCCGCATCTCGCCCGCCACGCCCTGCTCGTCGAGCTTCTCCAGCACCCCCCGCACGGTCTCCGGGGCGGCGGCGTGGCCGAAGCTGTGGGCGATCAGCAGCCGCCAGTGCCACTCGGCGCGCGAGTAGACCTGGGCGTTGACCTGGCTGACCGCGACCGCGGCGTCGATGTAGCGGCTCTCGTCCTCGATCCGCAAGTCGACCTCAAGGTCGGTCCAGTCGGGGGGGAGAGCGTCGACGATGCGCTGGAAGTCGGCGGCGAGACTCACGTCCCCAAGCGTATCTGGCGCGCTCATCCGAAGAAGACCTGAAGCACCAGGAAGACGTTCAAGGCGATGATCAGGGCGGCCAGGACGCTGGCGACGAGGGTCAGCCAGGCCGGGTTGACCAGCTCCCCCATCACCTCGCGGCGGCTGGAGATCATCAGCAGCGGCACCAGGGCGAAGGGGATGCCGAAGGAGAGGACGACCTGGCTGCCGACCAGGGCGTCGGTCGGGTTGACGCCGACGGCGAGGACGAAGAGCGCCGGCGCCAGGGTCAGGGCGCGGCGCGCGAAGATCGGGATCCGGCGTCGCAGGAAGCCCTGCATCACCACCTGCCCGGCCATCGTCCCGACCGAGGAGGAGGCGAAGCCCGAGGCCAGCAGGGCGACGCCGAAGACGGCCGCGGCGCGGTCGGAGACCACGCTCTTGAAGCCTTCGTAGGCGCCTTCGATCGTGTCCACCCCGCTCAGGCCGGTGCCGTGGAAGAGCGCCGCGGCGACGATCATCATCGCCAGGTTGACCGCCCCGGCAAGCGAGAGGGCGATGATCACGTCCACCCGCTCGAAGCCGAGGATCTTGCGCTTCTCACGCTCGTCACGGCCGACCACCCGCCGCTGGGTCAGCGCCGAGTGCAGGTAGATGACGTGGGGCATCACCGTGGCGCCGACGATCCCGGTGGCGAGCAGCAGGCTCTCGGTGCCGCCGAAGCCGGGGACGAAGAGGTGACGGGCGACTTCGCCGCCGTCGGGGCTGGAGTCGAAGAGCTCGAAGGCGAAGGCGGCGACGACGACGCCGACGAGGACGCTGATCCCCGCCTCCAGGCGCCGGAAGCCCGCCTGCTGCAGGGCGAGGATCGCGAAGGCGCCGGCGCCGGTAATCAGGCCGGCCGCGAAGAGCGGAATCCCGAACAGGAGGTTGAGGCCGAGGGCGCCGCCGATGATCTCGGCCACGTCGCAGGCCATCGCCACCAGCTCGGCCTGCAGCCAGAGGCCGATCGAGGTCCGGCGCGAGAAGCGCTCGCGGCAGAGCTCGGCGAGGTTGCGACCCGTGGCGATCCCGAGTTTCGCCGACTGGGTCTGGACCAGCATCGCGATCAGGTTGGCGCCGAGGACGACCCAGAGCAGCAGGTAGCCGAACCTCGCCCCGCCGGAGACGTTGGTGGCGAAATTGCCGGGGTCGATGTAGGCAACCGCGGCGATGAAGGCCGGGCCGAGGAAGGGCCAGATGCGGCCGAGGCCGCGGGCCTCTCCCTCGAGCGAGCGCCGGGCGGCGGCGGCGACCGCCGCCTCGCCGGGGAGGACGCTTTCGACCGACGCCTCTTCGGTCAGCGGCGGCGGCTTCACTCGCTGAGCGCCCCCGCGGGAGGCGGTGTGAGGTCGGGGCCGGGGATCGGGGTCCCGTGCGGGTCGTGGCTCGGTTCGCCGAGCTTGGCGGCGATCAGCAGCTCCAGCTCCTCGGAGATGTAGTGCTCGAGCACCTCGGCCTCCTCGTGGACGCGGTCGTGCGGCATCCCCAGCGCCTCGGCCAGGTAGGCCTCGATCAGCCGGTGATGGCGGATCACCTCGAGCGCCACCCGCTCCCCCGCGGGGCTCAGGCGGACCCCCTTGTAGGGCAGGTAGTCGACGAGGCCGAGCTCGCCGAGACGCTGCAGCATCGAGGTCGCGGTGGCCGGCGCGACGCCGAGCCGCTGCGCCACCTCGCCGTTGGACACCAGGCCCTCGCGCTCGGCGGCGATCGCGTAGATCGTCTTCGCGTAGTCCTCGATCGCCTGCGTGGTCGCCTCGGGTTTCGACATGTCTAAAAGTGAGTTTAGACAGGTCGAAAACCGGCGAGGCGGGCAGCTTCCTAAGATCAACGTATGCCCGAGGTGACGGTCGAGCTCGACGCCCAGTACCGCCAGCTGCGCGAGGAGTGCGGCCTGCTCGACCGCTCCGCGCGGGGGAAGATCCGCATCGCGGGTCCCGACGCGGCGGAGTACCTGCAGGGCCAGCTGACCAACGACGTCGAGGCGCTGGAGCCCGGAGATGGCCTCTACGCCGCCCTGCTCGACCGCAAGGGCCACATGCAGGCCGACATGCGGGTGCTGCGTCCGAGCGCGGAGGAGATCCTGCTCGACACCGAGCCCGCGGCCCGCGCGGCGGCCCTGCGCCACCTGACCATGTACTCGATCGGTCGCGAGGTCAGCGTCTCCGACCTCACCGAGGAGCGGGCGATCCTCTCGCTGATCGGCCCGCGCAGCGTCGAGATCGCCGGCACCGCCCCCCTGCCCGAGAACGCCTGCGAAGCGACCGCGGTCGCCGGGACCGAATGCCTGGCGGTCGGGACCCGGGACGGGATTGACCTGATCGCCGACGCCGGCGAGGCCGCCCGCCTGCGCCAGGTGCTGCTCGGGGCCGGCGCGGCCGAGGTCACGCCGGAGGCGGCGGAGATCCTGCGCATCGAGGCCGGGGTGCCGCGCTTCGGGGCCGAGATGGGGGCGGAGACGATGCCGGCCGAGGCGGGGATCGTCGAGGCCGCGGTCAGCTTCACCAAGGGCTGCTACATCGGCCAGGAGACGGTCGCCCGGCTCCACTACAAGGGCAAGCCGAACCGGCATCTGCGGGGACTGAAGCTGAGCGCCCGCGCGGCCGCCGGAGCGCCGCTGCGACTGGGCGACAAGGAGGTCGGGCGGCTCGGAAGCGCCGCCGTCTCGCCCGCCCTTGGGCCGATCGGCCTGGCGATCCTGCGCCGCGAGGCCGAGCCCGGCGACGTGCTGGCCGTAGGTGAAGATGGCGTTACGGCCGCGGTAACCGACTTGCCCTTCGGCTAGATTCAGCCGCGATGGCTGGTGGGAGAGCTAGAGCGGCGGTGGCCGGCGGCCTCGCGGCGGCGGCCCTGGCGGTGGCGGGCTGCGGCTCCTCGAGCCACGCCAACGACCCGCGCCCGGCAGAGCCGACCCGGGTCAGCGTCACCGTGACCAACCACGGCGTGCTGGTCCAGCCGACCCGGATCGCCTTTGGCCCGGAACGCACCCAGCAGATCCCGCAGAACCAGAACCAGCAGCAGCCGCCGATCAAGACCAAGCCGTCGCGGCCGCTCGACGTCGTCTTCGTGATCTCCAACCAGACCGGCCGCGACGCCACCGTGCAGGTCCTGCACGGCTCGCAGGAGCTGCGCTCCGGCAAGGCACTGGCCCACAGTCCCGAAACCGTCGAGGCCGAACTCCCGACCGGCAGCTACACCGTCTCCGCCAGCGGCGCCACCTCGGTCGGCCACGTCGAAGTCGGCCCCTACCGCGCCTCCTCGCAGAACGACATCCTGCAGCCATAGGAACTCTCTCCGGCGCGGTCGCGCCGAATTTGGTTTAGTTATTTCGATGGGTCGCGGGAGGTCCACTCTGGCAGCTGCCGTCTGCGCGCTGACGATTGCCGCGGCGGCCGGCTGCGGCGCTTCCTCCTCGAGCTCGACCAACTCGGAAGCAAAAGCCCGTCCGGCGCGGGTCCAGGTCACGCTCAGCTCGATCGGCGCCCGCGCCCATCCGGAAACGATCGAGGTCGGACGGGACGGCTCCCCGCTCCACGGGAGCGGGGACCACCTCGAAGTCCTGTTCGTCATCCACAACAACCTCGACCACCGGTCCTTCCTCGAGGTCCACGGCGGCATAGAAATCAGCGACGACCACAACTCGAAAGCCATCGCGCCCCACGGGCGCGGGACTTTGAGGGTCCCTCTTTACAGGGGCATCCATCAGCTCAACGGCAACAACATTCCGAACCAGACCAACGGACAGCTGTTCATCGTCCCGCTGAAGCGCCGCGGCAAGCCATAGAGCACCTCCTTCCCGTCTGGGGCGATTGCCAGAGTGGGTCGCGATGACCGTCGCGCTCGCCATCGCCGTCGTCCTGCTCGCCGCGGGGCTCGTCTACGCGCTCGCCACCGGGCGGCGTGAGGAGCCGCGTGAGGAGGTCGACATGGAGGCCGCCGTGCGCCAGGCCGCGGCCGAAGCGGCGACCGAGGCGACCTCGCACCTGCTGCGCAGCGCCGAGGAGCAGCGCCGCAGCGCCGAGGAGCAGCGGAAGGCCGACGCGAGGAGCGCCGAGGCAGCGCTGCAGAAGCGCGAGGCCGAGTTCCGCGCCCTGACCAAGCCGATCGACGACAACCTGAAGCGGATCGAGCGCGAAGTCTCCTCGCTGAACCGCGACCGCAAGGAGGCCGACAGCGCGGTCCGCACCCTGCTGGTCGAGATGAAGGCCGGGCTCGGCGACCTCGGCAGCCAGACCAGCACCCTGGTGAAAGCGCTGCGGCAGCCGAAGACGCGCGGCGAATGGGGCGAGGTGCAGCTGAAGCGCTGCGTGGAGATCGCCGGGATGACCGAGCACGTCGACTTCGAGGTGCAGACGACCCTGCACGGCGAGGAGGGGCTGCTGCGCCCCGACGCGATCGTGATGCTGCCGGCGAGCCGCAAGGTCGTGGTCGACTCCAAGGTCCCCCTCGACGCCTACCTCGAGGTGCTGGAAGCCGAGGACGAGAGCTCGCGCAAGGGGGAGCTGATGCGGCACGCCCGCCAGGTGCGCGAGCACATCACCAAACTCTCCTCCAAGCGCTACCAGGACCAGTTCGAGAGCGGCGACACGCCGGACTTCGTGGTCTGCTTCATGCCCTCCGAGGCGGCCCTGCACGCCGCCTTCGAGGCCGAACCGGCGCTCTACGACTACGCCCTCGAGCAGAAGATCCTGATCGCCACCCCGACCACCCTGGTCGGCCTGCTGCGCACGGTCGAGCTCGGCTGGCGGCAGGAGCGGATCGCCGCCGAGGCCCAGCAGATTGCCACCGCGGCCAACGAGCTGCACGGGCGGGTGGGGGTCTTCCTGCGGCACTTCTCGAAGGCGGGCCGCCAGCTCAATTCCGCCGTCAAGGCCTACAACGACGCGGTCGGGTCGGCCGAGAGCCGGGTGCTGCCCTCGCTGCGCCGCTTCCAGGAGCTGGGGGCGGCGATCGACGAGGAGGTCGAGGCGCCGCAGCGGATCGAAGCCGGCGCCAAGCCGGTCGTCGCCGAGGAGCTGGAGCTGCTGGAGCGCGAAAGCGCCGAGGCCGAGGCGGTCGTGGAGCTGCCCGCCCGCACCGGCACCGATTCCATCTGAGCCGGCTGGCGCCGGGACCTGAGGCCGGAGTCCGGTCCCTCTCAACTAGGATTGCCCGCCAGCCAAGCGACGACGCGGAGGAGCCAGTTTTGGCCGTTGACACGAGCGAAATCTCGAACTTGAACGTGGAGCCCGGAACGCTGCCGAAGACGATGGCAGCCTGGGTGATCCGGCAGGAGCGCGAGGGGGAGCCGAAGGACGCCTTCCAGCTGGAGGAGATCGAGGTGCCGGAGCCCGGCGCCTTCGAGGTGGTCGTCCGGGTGATGGCCGCGGGGGTCAACTTCAACAACGTCTGGGCCTCGCTCGGCAAGCCGGTCTCGGTCTTCGGCTACGGCGACCACCCTGAGTACGGCCACCACATCGGCGGCTCCGACGCCTCGGGCGTGGTCTGGAAAGTCGGCGAGGGCGTCACCCGCTGGAAGCCGGGCGACGAGGTCGTGATCCACTGCAACCAGGCCTCCTACGAGGACGTCGAGGTCCACGGGCTCGACCCGCTGGCCGCCCCGAGCCAGCGCATCTGGGGCTACGAGACGACCTGGGGCTCCTTCGCGCAGTTCACGAAGGTGCAGGCCCAGCAGCTGCTGCCCAAGCCGCGCAACCTCTCCTGGGTCGACTCCTCCGCCTACGGTCTCACCTACTTCACCGCCTACCGGATGCTGATCGACCAGTGCAAGCTGCAGCCCGGCCACAACGTGCTGATCTGGGGCGCGGCCGGCGGCCTCGGCGTCTTCGCCGTGCAGCTCTGCAAGGCGGCCGGCGCCAACGCGGTCGGCGTCGTCTCCTCCGACGAGAAGGGCGAGCTGGTCAAGCAGCTCGGCGCCGTCGACTACATCAACCGCCGCGAGTTCG